>NZ_JAMYVA010000003.1:0-310591 GCF_040323505.1 Mesorhizobium sp. M0040 | reverse complement strand
AGCCCGTTCTTCATCCTATCGGAGGACAGCCAGCCGGCCAGATGTTCGAACATCGCCGCCACATCTCAGGTGGCCACCGCTTCCGCGATTACTTCATGTTCGTTCTTCGGCCCCAAACGCGACATTGGTTCGGCGAGAACAGCTCTTGGCGTTGCGGCGTTGCATCTCGACCGCACCATTAAATTCGAAAGCGGAATCTCTTGCCCGTTGAATTCGAGCACGGCAGGGAGCGTCCTTGTCAGGGCACGTGCTGTTTGCCTGATTGCGGTCGCGAGTTTGGCTTATGCGAAATGGCCATCGGCGGGCATGGCCATCTATCGACAAGCGCACATAACTATTCGCGCACCAGGCGTCCGGTCGCCCACCAGATCACCGATACAACAACGATCGATGCGTAGCCGTCCACGGCATAGTGCCAGCCAGTGAACACCGATCCGTACAGGATCAGGGCTGCAAAGGTCCAACCCAGAACGCCAAGCCAGCGATTGATCGATGACAGCAAATAGGCGTTCAATGCGGCAAAGGCGACATGCATGCTTGGCATGGCCGAGATGCCGCCGCCAAGACTTGGCCGGCCGCTCTGGTAAGCCATCAGGAGATATGCCGCGGGTTCCCGCATCATGTAACTATGGTCCAGCCTGTCCAGGGCCGCATTCAATCCGTGGAAGCGATCCACGCCGACAAAGTGGTGGTAGTAAACCGGTCCGACCGATGCCAGCGCCAGGGCCAAGACCGTTCCGAGGACGGACAACGTCAGCGCTGCTGCGCAGAGATAGCGGATGCGGGCAATCTCGTCCGACCAGAGCGACACGAAAAGGATGGTGCCGAACCACTGGTAAAACCAAATGACTTCATAGCTGTTGAAGACGACGAACGACCAATTGTTGCTGTCGAGCTTATGGACGATCTCCCATGGCGGCATCCCGTGCAGCCATTCATCAGCGTCGGCCAACCAGTTGTCGGCATAGTATGGGACGACGGACGGGATGGCGATCTTGTAGGTAGAGAACGCGGTCAAGCTGGCAAAGAAGAACAGCAGCACCAGCAGACAACTGCGCCAGCGCCCTTGAACCAAATCCAGTGCGTAGCGAACCGGTTGCCGCCGGCCATGGATTAGCGCGGCACAGCAGACGCCACCGATAAACAACACCGGAATGCCAACAAGAAACTTGTGAGAATAGATTGAGGCTGACGTATAGAATACTTCTGGATATAATGCAGATGCGCCTAAAACGTATGTCGCCATGAACAAGGAGAGGCGCAATTGCCATATGGCGGAGGGCCTGTAGCGAGAGGCTTCCGTGGTTAGGGCCAAACCAATTTACCCGTTCTTAACGTTTCGCCGGAGAGACACGTACACCGATAAGGTAAAAACCTTGCCGCCAGGTTTACTTTTCCCCGGTGGTCGACATTTGCCGGCTCGAGACATGGTCGTGCCGGTCAGAGGTAAGGTAGTTGTGGGTCGGCAGTCGCTTGGCAAAGGAGTTCAAGACGACGTCGGCGGAAGCACTCGGCTTTCCGCTCGGTAGCGTTCCGCCATTTTCCGATGTTTCATTTCTTGTTTCTCCACGGCATATCCTTTTCCCAATTGCCTGCCATGATCGAGCCGTAGGGATCGACAAAGTCCTGGATGGTCGCCAGGCCATGCTTCTCGATTTGGCCGATGACCTGTTTGGCGCTCTTGTAGGCCGCCGGCAATTCGGAGAGGTCTGGTCTTCCCATCTAAAACCGGATGTCCAACCCGCGCGTTTCCGCCTTGAGAACGTCGTCGAGTTCCCGCGAGCCGATCACGTCGCGCAAGTAGCGGGTTCTGCTCATGTTTCGGCCGGCACCATGAGGGGAGAAGCCAAGCGACGCCTTTTTGTCGGTGTGGCCTGTGATCAAGACCGGCTCGCTCATATTCATCGGGATCAGCGTACGGCCATCGTCGTCGGCCGAGAAGCGAGAGAACGAAGGCGTTGCGCCTTTGGCATGATAGAAGAGCCCGTCGTCCCGGCGAAAGACGAAGTTGTGCTCGTTCCAGAACCGATCGACAATCTGGTTGCCAAGGACGCCCTGAACGCGGTCATGGATGCGGAAATGGTTTTGCTTGGTCCACTCGCGAATGATTTGCAGTGCTTCCCAGTATGCGCGGCCTTCGTCGGTCTCAGCCTCGATCCACGCCGCCCCGGAAGGCGTTTTTGGCGACACTATGTCCGGTCGACCTGAGATGACCGACATAGAGGAAATGATTGCCGTCGCCCTGCGTGCCCATGTTGCTGTCGCCGATAGGCACAATGTCGGAAAGGAAGCGGTTCGACTTAAACCGCACGGCAAGTTCCCGCGACATGTCCCAACCACGCCGATCCTTGCGCCCGCCGGGCCCGAAATGCGTTACGTCGAACGCCGCATCGAGTATCTTCTTCGGATCGTCGTTCCTCTTGAACACCGTGATCGCCATCGAGCAGCAAATATCGGCCGAATGGAAACCGGGGTGGATGGCGTTTCTCGCTGCCACGACACCGCCGACGGGAATGGTTCCTGCCGGACATGCGTCAGGCATGACGACCCCGGACACGACTGTTGGTGTGCGCAGGAGGGCATCCATGGCCTCGACCACCAGGCCAAGGTTTTCGCGCTCGACATCGTTTTCCGGCTCGAGGAAAACGCTAAACGCCAGCGCATTGGTCATCGGCATCATCTCGACCGGCAACAGTGTTTGCAGATAGGCGAAGATGTCGTCCTGCGAGCGTCCTTCGCGTTCCATGCGTTGCGCGTCGGCGATGGCGCCCGGAAACCACTTGCCCGGCTTAAAACCCCACTGGATGAGTTCCTTGCCGGTGATCACGGCCATCTCCTGTCGTCAAAAAGATCAGGCTGATTAGCACGCTGCCCGAACGCGCGCACCACCTGAGCTCGGGGCCGAACCGGCCGGGCGTTTAAACATAGTCCACCGCTCCCTGTTTGACTTATCATAAGTTTTAGCTTATCATAAGTCATGATTTATGATTATGCAGGAATGGTGGCCTTGGCCGATCCGACGCGCCGCAAGGTGTTCGAGCTCATCGCCGATCGGCCACGCTCGGTCATCGATCTGACGCGAGTGCTTCCGGTCTCGCAGCCGGCGGTATCGCAGCACCTCAAGGTCTTGAAGGAAGCCCGGCTGGTCCGCGCAGAGCCGAAAGGTGCCAGCAACATCTATCATCTCGACCCGCATGGGCTCGGCGAGATGCGCGCCTGGCTCGACCGCATGTGGGGCGATGCGCTCGACGCCTTCAAACGGGAAGTCGACAACAGCAAGGAGAAGAGGAAATGACGACCATGATCAAGCCCGCGCCGGTCAGGAAGTCGGTGACGGTGGAGGTGCCGCTCGACAAGGCATTCGATGTGTTCACCACAGGATTCGGGCGCTGGTGGCCGGCTTCGCACTCGATCGGCAAATCCGCCCTGACGACCGCGGTGATCGAACCGAAAGCCGGCGGCCGCTGGTACGAGATCGGCGAGGATGGGTCACAATGCGATTGGGGCGAGGTTCTCGCCTGGGATCCGCCGTCCAGGCTGACGCTCGCCTGGCGCATTGGAGCCGGCTGGCGCTACGATCCGGCATTGCTGACCGAAGTCGAGATCCGCTTTGTCGCGCTCGGCGAGAACGCGACGCGTGTGGAACTCGAGCACAGGCTTCTGGAGAACATGGGCGAAACCGCAGAGGCGATGCGCGAGGCCTTCGAATCCGAGGGTGGCTGGAGCGGTCTCCTGGACCGCTATGCGGCTGAGGCCAAGCGCCACGCCGCCTGATCGGGAAGCCTTCCAGTCCAATACCAGCGAGGCCCTCGCACTGTCGGCCTCGCCGTTTTTGAATCAGTGTCGATCTGCCCATCTGGTTGACCGGGGGGGATACGCTGCCCTTTACCTGCCGCCGCGAAGGTTTGCAGCGCCGCAGGTTTGTAGAACGTCCTCTCCTCCTACCATCCGGTATGCGCCGCGTCGTTTGGACGCGCGAACGGCGCTGTAGCAATTTGTCGTTGTGCATGGTCCTTTCGCAAAATCGATTCCGATTGTCAGGGTCATGCGTTAGACCTGACAGGCACCTTATCCGGAAATCCGATGGCGGGAGGCGCTGGTGGAAGGCCAGGACGAACAGATGACCGGCGCCAGGGCCGCCGAGGAGCGCCGCGCCGACATCTATGACGAGGACGGCGTCATCCTGTCGTCGTTCCTCGCCCAGATCGGTGCCGCGATCGCCGATCGCGATACGCTGACGCTGAAGCGTGAAGTCGACGATCTGCACCAGTCGGAACTCGGCCACCTGCTCGAGGCCCTGCACCCGGAACAGCGACGCGCGCTGGTCGAATTGCTGGGCAAGGATTTCGATTTTTCCGCGCTGACCGAGGTTGACGAGGCGATTCGCCGCGACATCGTCGACAGTCTGCCCAATGCGCAGATCGCCCAGGCGGTGCAGGATCTCGATTCCGACGACGCGGTCTACATTCTCGAAGACCTAGACCAGGAGGACCAGGACGAGATCCTGTCGCAGCTGCCGTTCACCGAGCGGATCAGGCTGCGGCGTTCGCTTGACTATCCCGAAGAGACCGCCGGCCGCCGCATGCAGACGGAGTTCGTCGCGGTGCCGCCCTTCTGGACGATCGGCCAGACCATCGACTACATGCGCGAGGACAACAATCTTCCCGACCGTTTCAGCCAGATCTTCGTCATCGATCCGAGCTTCAAGCTGCTCGGCGCCATCGACCTCGACCAGATCCTGCGTACCAAGCGCTCGGTCAAGGTCGAAGAGGTCATGCATGAGACCAGGCATGCCATCCCGGCCACCATGGACCAGGAGGAGGCGGCACGCGAATTCGAACAATACGATCTTCTGTCCGCCGCCGTCGTCGACGAGAACGAGCGGCTGGTGGGCGTGCTGACCATCGACGACGTCGTCGACGTCATCCAGCAGGAGGCCGAGGAAGATCTGCTGCGCATGGGCGGCGTCGGCGACGAAGAACTCTCGGACAGCATCTTTTCGACCTCGCGCTCGCGCGTGCCCTGGCTGCTGGTCAATCTTTTGACGGCTTTCCTGGCGGCCTCGGTGATCGGCCTGTTCGACCGCACCATCGAGCATATCGTGGCGCTGGCGGTGCTGATGCCGATCGTCGCCGGCATGGGCGGCAATGCCGGCTCGCAGACCATGACGATCACGGTGCGGGCGCTGGCGACCAGGGACCTCGACATCTACAATGCCGGCCGCATCATCCGCCGCGAAATCGGGGTGGGCTTCATCAACGGCATCATCTTTGCCATCCTGATCGGCCTCGTCGCTGCTGCCTGGTTCCACGATCGCAATCTCGGCGGCATCATTGCGGCTGCGATGATCATCAATATGTTCGTGGCGGCTCTGGCGGGCATCCTTATCCCGCTGCTGCTCGACCGCTTCAAGATCGATCCGGCTGTGGCTTCGGCGGTTTTCGTCACCACGGTCACCGATGTCGTCGGTTTCTTTGCCTTTCTCGGGCTCGCCACATGGTGGTTCGGCGTGCGCTGAACGTCACCTCAATTGACTTTTACGTAAATGCCATGCGAGGCTTTGAAAGGTGCCTTGTCCGCCGATTCTGGTACGCGCCTGGGCGCCGGCGGCGCCGGCCAGTTGGAACTCGCGGCGTGGCCGGGGCATTGGAGTGACGATGCGGGAATATTATTCGATCACGGAGCTGACCCGCGAATTCGACGTGTCGACGCGGACGTTGCGCTTCTATGAGGACGAAGGGCTGGTGCAGCCAGTGAGACGCGGCCGCACTCGGCTGTTCCGTCCGTCGGACCGGCATCTCATCCGCCAGATCATGCGCGGCAAGAGGCTCGGCTTCTCGATCAACGAGATCCGCGAAATCATCCAGATGTACAGGGAACCGCCCGGCGAGGTCGGCCAACTCAAATTGATGATCAAGCGCATCGAGGAAAAGCGCGAGGATTTGCGCCAGAAACGCCGCGACCTCGAAGAGACCTTGGCCGAGCTCGACCAGGCAGAGGAATCCTGCGTCGAGCGGCTGGTGGAACTCGGCGTCACCACATGAGCGTGGCGTCAGCGCCGGCTCAAATCCAGCGCCGCACCCTTTTGGCGTAGTCCCGGTATTTCTTGCCGAATTTGGCCGTCAGCACCTTCTCCTCGCTCTCGATCGTCAGCTTCTGCGTCAGGAACGCCGCGATGACCGCCAGCGGCAGGAACCAGGCGATCCCAGTGACAAAGGCGAGGCTGACCAGCAGCAGCGTGTTGGCGAGGTAGATCGGGTTGCGGCTGACGGCGAAGGGTCCGGTAGTCACCAGATGGTCAGGCACGCCGTTCGGGTTGAGCGTCGTCTTGGCGCGGATCATGGTGCGGATTGCCGTGAACCAGAGCGCGGCAACCGCCACCAACCCCACAAGGCCGGCGGCGAACAGGATGTCGCCGAGAAGATCGCCGATCCACGGCAGCGGATAGAACAGCCCTAGCGCGACGCTGACGATGATGGCGGCGATATAGATCAGCGGCGGCCATGGGATGTGCCCCAGCTTCGGCTGCCCAGGATTTTGCTGCACGGGTTTCGGGTGACTGTCGCTCATTATTGTCCTCCCTCGATTAGCGCGTTCCCCGGTTCCGCCGCCTCGGTTTGGGCGGTGCAGGTGCCGGCGAGCTCGCCAATATGCGCCTTCCACTCCGGGGACTGGTCGTTGCTGTAGAGCCGGTCAAGCGAGGCTTCGCCCTGGAGAGTGTCCAGCATGCAGGCACAATAGCTGGAGCAGAACTCGGTGTCGCGTGCCTGCTCGCAGGATATCTGGCAGGATTTCAGAAAACGCACCTCCCTGGTTTCGGCCTGCGCCGGCATGAATTGCGAAAACAGCCAGACCGAGCCGATCAGCACCGGCTGATGGATCAGATAGAAGGCAAGGCTGTGCCGGCCGATGAAGACCAGCGGATTTGCCCAGCGGCCGGGCGCCAAGGCCGACAGCCGCGTCAGCGCGCCGGAGGTGGCGGCGAGCTTGGTAACCGCGATGCCGGCAAGTACGGCGCCGAACCAGGGCAGCAGTGGAACGTAGTCGTTGGAGCGCGGGTTGGTCGCCGACAGGCCGACCCACCACAAAGCCGGATGATCGAAAAGCTCAGATCGCAGGTAGAAAGGCGCGGCAATAGCGAGGGCCGCCACGGCAAGCGTCAGCAGCGCCGGGAGGCGCAGGAACGCCAGGCCGAGCAGGCTGGCGAGCGCGATCTCGTGCAATATGCCGAAGAAGATGAAGCCATCGGGCGTGGCGATGCGGGTGACCAGCGATATTGCGAGCGCTGCCCCGGCAACCATGGCGAAGCGCTTCCAGAAGCCGGTCCAGCGGATTTTCTTGCCATGGGCGAGATAGAGGCTGATGCCGACCAGGAACAGGAAGCTCGAGGCGATGCAGCGCGCGTAGATTTTCCACCAGCCGAAGGCGGTGAGGCCGGGATCGGTGTAGCCGAAGAATTCGAGGTCCCAGGTGAAATGATAGCTCGCCATGGCAAGCAAAGCGATGCCGCGTGCAATGTCGATAGCGGCGATGCGCTTCGACTTCGGTTGATCCTGAACGGCTGCGCTCGGCGTGTCGATGCTCATGGTCTCGCTGTCTTGGTTCAGCCCCGGCAAGACGACTATCACGGTTGCCACCGTCAAAAGAAGCAGGGCCTTGCGTCGCGTTGGTACCGGTCGGCATCAGAGCTGCTTTAGGCCAGAGCCGGAAAGCCTTTGGCCGGCGTGCAGGCGTTCTTCGGCCTGGGCGCGGTTTTCGCAACGCTCGGGCTGCTGGCGGCGGCCTGCGGCTTCGTCACCTGGCGCTATCTGCCCAAATCGCTTTGATGTGCGAGCGCCGCATGGCGCTCGCGCACCCAGTTGTGGAAGCGGTGCAAGTCGTATTCCTCGGGCATCAGTACGCCGGCCTTGTGGCGCATCGAGCGCAGGCCCATCTGGTTGACCTCGCAGATATCAGCATCCTCCTCCAGCACCTGGGTACCGAAGGCGACGATGTTGTCGATATCGGCGGCCGGATCGGCGAGCGCTTCGGGCGAAAAAAGCCATTCGGCGGTAAGTTCGGTCTGCTCCGGGCCAAGCGGCACCAGCCGCACGGTCCTGACATAGTCGACATGGCCGACGACGAACATCGACGGCATGCTGGTGGCATAGGTCTGCCCGGCGGCACGCTCGCCCGGCGTCAGGCCGGAAAAGACCGAGCCGTGGACGCGCCCGTCGCGCGACCAAGTTTCGGCCCCGGCCCGCAAGCCGCCGGCAAATTCCGGCGCGTCATTGTCGGCGTGGCGCGCCCATTCGGGGTCGTCGTGCCGGCCCATCAGGCCGCGGCCATAGATCGGCACCAGCCGCGACAGGTCCTTGTGGACGCCGGGGCAGTGCAGGCACTCGTTGAAATTTTCCCAAAATACCTTCCAGTTGCAGTTTATCACCTTGCGCAGCACATGGCCGCTCAGCAGCGTTTCCAACGGCCAGTTGGCGAGGCTGCCGGATGCCGGATCGAAGGATGTTTCAGCCGAGCCGGCAGCGTCTTCCGCCAGATTGACGAAGACAAAACCGCGCCACACCGAAAGCGCGACCCGGTAGAGCGGATGATCGGCCTTGTCGAAGCCGTCCGGCAGCGATTTCGACGGCACGCGCACCAGATCGCCGTGCAGCGAATAGGACCAGGCATGGTATGGGCAGGTGATGAGCCGCGCCTTCAGCCGTCCTTCGCTCTGCTGGCAAAGCTGCGAGCCGCGATGCCGGCAGGTGTTGTGGAAGGCGCGCAACTCGCCGGTCTCGTCGCGCAGCACGACGACCTCCTGCGTGCCTATGCGGAACGTCCTGAAAGCCAGCGGCTGGGCAAGGTCGGCCTCGCGGCAGACGAGCAGCCAGTTGCGATACCAGATGGCCTCGAGATCGCGCTGATAGGCCGCGATGTCCCAATAGGCTGATGACGGCAGCGTCGGCTCGGCCCGCGTCAGGCCGTTGTAGGGACCGCGCTCATTCGGGCTGGGTTGCATGCCGGCTTCCTCCCCATCCGCCAGCCGACACCCGGCTGCGAAAATTGTCAATCGCGGCGCCGGCCGACCGGGCTTGGCGAGGCGGCGCATTCGCCACACGATCCGGCGGAATTTGGTTTGCCGGGCGCGGCGATTCTGCCTATAGTCACTGATGTCGTCGGTTCCGTTTGGAACCAAGAGGGAATGCGGTGAGGGCAAGTTGTTTGCCCAATGCCGTGGCTGCCCCCGCAACTGTGTGCGGTAGTCCTCTCCATATGCCACTGAAGGTTCGCCTTCGGGAAGGTGGGGAAGGGCGCTGATCCGCGAGCCAGGAGACCTGCCGGCGACAGGAAACTGACTTCTATGCCCTCGGGTGGAGGGCGAAAGGACAAGACATGAATACCGCTTCCGTTTCGCTCGGCGCTTCCGCCTCCTCGCAGTCGCGTCTCATGCAGCTGGCGCTTGCTGCATTCCTCGGCATTTTCGTCATGGGCTTTGTCGGCTTCTCGCATATCGATGCGGTCCACAATGCCGCGCACGACTATCGCCATTCGATGGGCTTTCCCTGCCACTAACAAGGGGCTGACATCATGACACTGTTTCGCAACGTCGTGTTCATCGCGGCGATCGCAGGGCTTGTGGCCGGCGTGGCTCTCGCCTGCATGCAAGCCTATGCCACGGTGCCGCTCATCCTAAAGGCGGAAGTCTACGAACAGGCCGGCGGCGGCCATGACCATGCCGCGGCACCTGCGGCACCGGTTGAAAACGCCGCGGGCACGACGGCTATGAGCAGCGCCGCGCCGGCACCGGCTGAAGCAATGGCTCCGGCGGAAGACGAAGGCTGGGCGCCGGCGGACGGTTTCGAACGCTTCGGCTTCAGCGTCGTTGCCAATATCGTCACCGGCATCGGCTTTGCGCTGGTCCTGGTTGCGGTTTCGGAATTCGCCGGCGGCATCGGCAATTGGCGCCAGGGCCTGTTCTGGGGGCTGGCCGGCTTTGCCGCGTTCACGCTGGCGCCGGGCCTCGGCCTGCCGCCGGAACTGCCGGCGATGCCGTCGGCCGACCTTGTCCAACGCCAGATCTGGTGGTGGGCAACAGTGGTGGCGACAGCGGCCGGTCTCGGCCTTATAGTCTTCCGCAGATCGCTGCCGCTGGTGGCTCTTGCCGTGGCGTTGATCGTTGCGCCGCATATCGTCGGCGCGCCGCAGCCCGATAGCTTCGAGACGGCGATCCCGGAAGGCCTGCACCACCAGTTCGTGGTGGCGGTGACGCTGACCAATCTGGTGTTCTGGCTGGTGCTCGGCGCGGTCGTCGGCGTGGTGCGCGGACGCTTCACGGGCACGGCGACCAGCCTGCGCGACAGCTTTGCCTGACCGCGCTGCCGGGGCACTGACCCTGGTCATCGGCGGTGCGCGCCCCGGAAAGAGCGCGCATGCCGAGAGCCTGGTGACGGTCGGCCCGCTGCCTTGGAGCTATATCGCCACGGCGCAAGCCTATGACGACGAGATGCGCCAGCGCATCGCGCTGCACCGCTCGCGCCGCGGCGCCGGCTGGACGACCATCGATGCGCCGCTCGACCTTGCCGGCGCGATCGGAGCGCTGCCTGACGGCCAGCCGGTGCTGATCGACTGCCTGACGCTGTGGCTGACCAACCATATGCTGGCCGACCATGATGTCGAGGCCGAATGCCGGAGGCTGGCCGATGTGCTGTCGCGGCCGCGTGGGCCGTGGTTCGTGGTGTCCAACGAGGTCGGCCAGGGCATCGTGCCGGACAATGCGCTGGCAAGACGGTTTCGCGACGCCGCCGGCCGGCTGAACCAGGACGTCGCGGCTGTTGCCGGCACCGTGCTTTTGATGGTGGCGGGGCTGCCGCTCAAGGTGAAATGACATGGCTGATACTATCGATCCCAAGGACGAGGAACGCCACCGCGCCAAGATGGCCAAGCGCAAGGCGGTGCAGGACGCCGAGGTCGCGGCCAAGACGGTCGAGAAGGGGCTGCTGATCGTCAACACCGGACCGGGCAAGGGCAAGACCACGGCCGCCTTTGGGCTGGCGCTCAGGATGCTCGGCTATGGCAAGCGCGTCGGCGTCGTTCAGTTCATCAAGGGCAAATGGCACACCGGCGAGAAAGACGCCTTTGCCGCCTTCGGCGACCGTGTCGTCTGGCACGCCATGGGCGAGGGCTTTACCTGGGAGACACAGGATCTGAAGCGCGACATCGCGGCGGCCGAGGCTGCCTGGGCGAAAGCGCTGGAGCTGATGGCCGAGCCGTCGATCAGCCTCGTGGTGCTCGACGAGCTGAACATCGCGCTGCGCTACGACTACCTCGATCTCGAAAAGGTGGTCGCGGCGCTGAAGGCGCGTCGCGAAGGCCTGCATGTCGTCGTCACCGGCCGCAACGCCAAACCGGCACTGGTCGAGGCGGCCGATCTGGTCACCGAGATGGGCGTGACCAAGCACCACTTCTCCGCCGGCGTGAAGGCGCAGCAGGGGATCGAGTTCTGAGGGGGTTGCTGGGGAGGCAGAGGCGCGGTGTCTCGACCTCTCAAGATTTGGGTTCCTCGCCCGCCGCGAAGGGGGGGAGAGGTGGTCGCGAAGCGGCCGGAGAGGGGCTTTCGTAGAGCGCGGTTCCCCTCTCCGTCTCGGCTTGGCCGAGCCACCTCTCCCCACTTTCGTGGGGCGAGGAACCCAAGCTGGAACTAAGCTGCGAACCTTCAAGGCCGAAGGCGCCCTATTTTGTTCTTGCTTTGTGCCGGCAGCTATGCTACTAATTTCGGTATGGTGCTAATTGGCTCCAACGACCCGCCGCATGGTGGGTTTTTGTTTCGCCTGGGATCGGGCGAAGATCACAACAGAATTACGACCGTCGAGATTACCCCAAACAGTGCGATCAGCAGAAAGTCGGCGATCCGGTAGAGTTTCAGTGCCGCCGGATGTCAGGGATAGAGTTCTGGTCGCTTGCGAAGCTGGAGATTGTTCGTGGACCAGGCGGTAATCGTCTATCTTATTCTCAATGATGGTCAGTTTGGTGCCGCTGACGAACGCGAATCCATTTATGCGCTCGAGAATCGGCTAGAGAAAGCTATCGAGGATGCATCGGTCGGCGAGTTTGACGGTGACTTGTTTGGTGAAGGCGAATGCATCCTCTACATGTATGGGCCAAACGCTGAACGACTTTTTGTCGTAGTCGAACCCTTATTGAAATCTTCTCCCGTAGCTGCCGGTGGGTACGCGATCAAAAGGTTTGGCGTGGAAGCCGATCCGAGCGCAAAGGAAGTCCGTGTTACCTGGTAGGTCGGGTTTGCCGACCCATTCGGACGTTCACGCGGCGATGACGATCACCGCGACCACGCCGAACAGCGCGATCAGCAGTAAGTCGGCGACGCGGTAGAGTTTCAGCGCCCGTCGGATGTCGGTGCTCTCGACATCATCGCGCCGGCCGCCTTCGCCCATCAATGCGTCTTCGACCATGACGCCGTCATAGGAACGGGGGCCGGCGAGCGCCAGGCCGAGCGCGCCGGCCATCGCTGCTTCCGGCCAGCCGGCATTGGGCGAGCGGTGTTTTTTCGCATCGCGCCGCACGGCGTGCCAGGCGCCCTTGGCGTCGGCGCCCTTGACCAGGAAAGCGGCGAGTACGATCAGCAGCGCCGTCAGCCGCGACGCCGGCAGGTTGATCCAGTCGTCGAAGCGCGCAGCCGCCCAGCCGAAGGCTTCGTGGCGCGGAGTGCGGTGGCCGATCATCGAATCGGCGGTGTTGGCGGCCTTGTAGGCGACGCCGCCGGCGAGCCCGCCGATACCGATCCAGAAGGCCGGCGCGACGACGCCGTCGGAGAAATTCTCGGCCAGGCTTTCGATCGCGGCGCGGCAGACAGCGGCCCTGTCGAGCTTTTCCGGATCGCGGCCGACGATCCTGGAGACGGCAATGCGGCCCATATCCAGTCCGCCGCTGTCGAGGGCATCGGCGACCGCTTCGACATGCTCGGCCAGGCTCTTCTGCGACAGCAGTGACGTCGCCAGGATTGCGGTAACCAACAAGCCGAGGGGAATGCTCCAAAGCAAGGTTTCGATCCAGAAGGCGAGGGCGGCCGGCACCAGCACGATCACCAGCAGCGCGACGACGCCCCAGCGGCGACGGTGGGCGTCGGAATCAGTGGCGCGGTTGAGCCTGCGGTCGAGAAAGGATATCAGCCTGCCGAACCAGGTGACGGGATGGCCGATGGCATCGAAGAGCCGGGCCGGGTAGCCGAGTACAAGTTCGATGGCCAGCGACAGGAAAGTGATCAGGATCGGCATGAAGTCTCTTGATGGAGTGACGGCGGCAGTGGACCACGGCGGAAGCCTTGGCCGGGCGAGGGCGCTTTTCCCTCACGCGCCGCTGCCTTTCGTCGACCTCTCGACCGGGATCAATCCGCACTCCTACCCGCTTTTCGATTTGCCCGCCACCGCCCTGTCGCGATTGCCGGAAACAGCGCGCAGCCGCGACTTGGCTGAACTCGCGGCAAGCGCCTATGGCGCCCCGTCGGCGGCGAATGTCGCAGCGGCGCCCGGCACGCAGATCCTGTTGCCGCGCGTCGCTTCCCTGGTCAGCCCGGGCACGGCGCTGGTGCTCGGGCCGACTTATGCCGAGCATAGGCGGGCAGCGGCGATCGCCGGCCATGCGGCGGCTGAAGTCGATGATTTCGAAGCCCTGGCGGCGGCCGACCTTGCCGTCGTCGTCAATCCCAACAACCCGGACGGGCGCGTCGTCGAGCGCGAAAGATTGCTTCGACTTGCCGGGACATTACGCGCCAGAGGTGGGCTGCTGGTGGTCGACGAGGCCTTCATGGATGTCGGCCCGCGCAGCGAAAGCCTGGCCGGCGACGTCGACCAGGGCGGCATCGTCGTGCTGCGTTCGTTCGGTAAGTTCTTCGGCCTGGCCGGCCTGCGGCTTGGCTTTGCACTGGCCGATGCGCTGACGGTCGAGCGGCTGGAGGCGCAATTCGGGCCATGGGCGGTTGCCGGGCCGGCGCTCGAATATGGCATAAGGGCGCTTGCCGATACCGGCTGGCAGGCCGGGATGCGGCGCCGTCTGGCCGAGGATGCCGCACGGCTCGATACGCTGTTCGGCCGCTTCGGCGTGCCTGTCGCCGGTGGCACCGCGTTGTTCCGCTATATCAGGCTGGCGGGCGCCGCCGGCCTGTTTTCGGTGCTCGGCCAGCGCGGCATCCTGCTTCGGCATTTCGCCGGCCGGCCGGATGTGCTGCGCGCCGGCCTGCCGGGAGCCGACGAAGAATGGCGGCGGCTCGAATCGGCGCTTGCCGGCTGGGCCTCGCGGCGCGACGATGATGCCAAGGGAGAAACTACCCAATGATCCACGTCTGCTCGCTGTCCAAAGTCGAGGAAACGGTAACGAAGACCGGGGCCGAGCGGCTGCTTTCGCTGCTCGCTGCCGGAACGGAGGTGATGCGACCGGCCTCGATCACCAGGGAAAACCATCTGCATCTGGTCATGCACGACATTGCGGTAGCGCAGGAGGGCATGACCATGCCGGGCGAGGAGCATGTCCTGAACCTGCTCGATTTCGCCCGCCAATGGGATCGGTCGCGGCCGCTGGTGGTGCATTGCTATGCCGGCATCAGCCGCTCGACCGCCTCGGCCTATATCATCGCGGCAGCGCTGGCGCCGAAGCGCGATGAGGCCGAGTTGGCCGAGACGCTGCGCAGGCTGTCGCCCACCGCGACGCCCAATCCGCGGCTGATCGCAATTGCCGACACGCTGCTCGATCGCAGGGGCCGGATGATCGAAGCGATCCAGGCGATCGGGCGCGGCGCAGATGCTTTCGAAGGCACGCCGTTTGCCTTGGGGATCGATGGCTAGAATCGGCCCATCGAGACGGCGCGGCAATCGTGGATCGCCGCACTCTTCGGCCACGGTAACGGCATAGATCCTAGGGTCTCCGCGACGCAGCGGAGACCCTAGGATCCATGCCGTTACATCTGAGCGTCCAAGCCTTCGCTGAATATCAACACAACCCTACGCCAACCAATCCGCCAGCTTTGCCTTGCCCACGTCCCTCAGCAGGCCGATGAAGCCGTCGGCCTGATGCTCGGCGGTCAGCCGGCCTTTTTCGGCGGTGGCAATGCTGGCGTCGCCGACCACGCCATTCGGGTTGAGGTCGCTGGCGATCCAGGCGAAGGCGTGCGTTCCGGTGTGGCGCAGCAGCGAAAATTCCTTTTCGGCGCGGGCGACCTTGGACACGAAATTGTCGGCCTTCCCCATATCGACGAGGTCGGGCCGGAAATGCAGCATCAGCGAGGTCTCGACGTCGCCGCCATGAATGCCGTGGCGGTCCTCGAGCTCGGTGTACATGCCGGCCGGCCGGCCAAAACGCTGCCAACTGGTCTTTACCGCCAGCATCTTTGCCCGCACGCGCAACTCGCGGGTGACGATGCCCATGATCTCTTCATTGCCGCCATGCGAGTTCACGACAATCAGTTTTCGGACGCCGGCGCGCGCGACCGACAGGCCAAGTTCGGTCCACGCCTCGACCAAGGTCGTCGCCGGCAGGGTGAGGGTGCCCGGTGCGTGCAAATGTTCGTTCGACTTGCCCACCGCCTGGACCGGCAGGATGCGGATGTCGAGATCGCCGGGCAGGCGCGCGATCACCGTTTCCAGCATGCCGTTCATGATCGAGGTGTCGGTCGAGACCGGCAGATGCGGGCCGTGCTGCTCAATCGCCGCCAGCGGCAGAACGGCAATGGTCGCCTCAGGATCGACGGTCGCGTATTCGGTGGTCCGGTAGTCACCCCACCATACGCGTTTTTTTGCAGCGGTCATGTCATGCCCTCTTGAACCGACAAGCCCAGACCTAACGCGGGAACGATCGGCTGTCGATCATCCCGCCGCGATGACCTCGATCTCGATCTTGAATTCCGGCCGGGCAAAACCAGAAACGATCATCAGCGTCGAGGCCGGCGCAGGGCTGGCGAACAGCCGGTCGCGAACCTCCATATAGGGGCGCAGGAAGGCGCGGTCGGTGACGTAGGCGTTGATGCGGACGATGTCGGACAGGCTGAGCCCGGCCTCGCCGAGAATCGCCGATATGTTCTGGAAACAGAGCTCGGCCTGTGCGCCGGCCTCTTCGGGGATCTGGTCGTCCGGGGTGATTGCGACCTGGCCCGAACACAGCACCAGCCGCTTGCCGGGCGGCAGTTCGACGCCATGGCTGTAGCGGGCGAAGGGCGGCTTGATCGACTTCGGCGTGAGAAATTTGAACATGGCAATCTCCGTTCACGGCAGCCTAAAGCGGGATCGATGCGGGCATCAAGATGGCGGTGCATGTCACGAGGGCGATTGTGGACAGGCGATCAAAAAATAGGCACGATGCCTTTCGTACAGCATGACCCGTCCGGCCTTCGCGCCGCCATTGCTCAGGCGGGCATTGCACAAGCGGGCGGTCCCGGCGCAACGCGCCGGTGGCATGTGTCTTGCTTCTTGAAACAATGGTGTCGAGCCCGGCGCGTGACGCGCCGGAGCGAACAAAGGGTGGTGTGGATGTACGGAAAACTCAAGATTTCGGCGGGCGCGATCGTGCTGCTTGGCGCAGGCACGCTTGCCGCGGCAGCGAACGAAAAAGTCACCTTCGGCACCAACTGGCTGGCTGAGCCGGAGCATGGGGGTTACTACCAGGCCGTGGTGGACGGCACCTATGCCGCCTGCGGCATCGACGTGACGATCATGCAGGGCGGCCCACAGGTCAGCGGCCGGCCGCTGCTGCTGGCCGGCAAGATCGATTTTTACATGGGCGGCAATCTGCTGTCGGCCTTCGATGCCGTGCAGCAAGGCATACCGATGCGCGTCGTGGCGGCCGACTTCCAGAAGGACCCGCAGGTCATCATGTCCCATCCCGGGCAGGGGCTGGACAAATGGGAAGACCTGAAGAACGCCGAGCAGTACATCCTTGGCGACGAAGGTGCGCAGACCTTCTTCCAGTGGATGGTCACCGACCTCGGCTTCGATGCCGCCAAGCGCGCGCCCTACACCTTCAATCCGGCGCCGTTCATCGCCAACAAGAAGTCGATCCAGCAGGGTTACGTCACCTCGGAGCCATTCGCCGTCCGGAAGCAGGGCGGTTTCACGCCGAACCAGTTCCTGCTGGCCGACTATGGCTGGGACACATATGCAACGACGGTCGAGACCATGCAGGAGACGGTCGACAAGCGGCCCGAGGTGGTCCAGTGCTTCGTCGATGGCTCGGCCAAGGGCTGGTACAATTATCTCTACGGCGACAACAAGGCCGCCAACGAGATGATCAAGAAGGAAAATCCGGATATGACGGATGAGCAGATCGCTTTCTCGATCGAGCAGCTGAAGAAGTTCGGCGTGGTCGATTCCGGCGACAGCGAAAAGCTCGGCATCGGCGCCATGACCGATGCGCGCATCCAGAGTTTTTACGACAAGATGGTCAAGGCCAAGGTCACGCCGGCGGGCATCGACATCAAGAAGGCCTACACGCTGGCCTTCGTCAACAAGAGCGTCGGGCTCGACCTGAAGAAGTAGGCCGTGAAGCTGGAGAAAGTGGCGCAACAGCCAGGAAGCGTATCGGGGCCGACGCTGTTGGCGCTGCGTGGCGTCGGCAAGGTTTTTTCCAACGGCGTCACCGCGCTCAGCAATGTCGAGCTGACGATCCGGGAAGGCGATTTCCTCAGCCTGCTCGGACCGTCGGGCTGCGGCAAGTCGACGGCGCTGCGGCTGATTGCCGGCCTGTCGACGCCGACCTCGGGTGTGCTCGACTGGCGCGGCAGCGGCGCCCTCGAGCGTTCGAATATCGGCGACCGTTCAAATATCGGCTTCGTCTTCCAGGAGCCGACGCTGCTGCCCTGGGCCGACGTCTTCGACAATGTCTGGCTGCCGCTGCGGCTGAAGGGCGTGTCGCGTGCCAAGGCGGCGCCGGCGGTGATGGAGATGCTGGCGCGGGTTCACCTGACCGGCTTCGAGAAGGCGGTGCCGCGCGAACTGTCGGGCGGCATGAAGATGCGCGTCTCGATCGCCCGCGCCATGGTGACCAAGCCGCGCATTCTGTTGATGGACGAGCCGTTCGCGGCACTCGACGAGATCACCCGCTTCAAGCTCAACAACGATCTTCTGGAGCTATGGCAGGATGAGCGTTTTACCGTCGTTTTCGTCACCCACAGCGTCTTCGAAAGCGTATTCCTCTCCAATCGCGTCGTCGTCATGGCGGCGCGGCCGGGCCGGGTGTTTGCCGAGCTTGCCGTCGATGCGCCCTATCCGCGCGACGAGGCGTTTCGCACCTCGCCCGACTATGCCGCGCTCTGCCGCCAGGCATCCGACGTGCTGATCGGCGCCATCAACTCAACTGCCGGACCGCATCATGACGGCCATTGAAGAACAGATCCCGGCGCTCGACCCGGAGGAGGCGCGCCGCGTCCGCCAGGAGCGCTTCGAGCGCATCGGCAGATGGCTGCTGCCGCTGGCGATCATGATCCTGGCGATCTGGCTGTGGGACCGCGTCTGCGTCTGGAACGACATCCCGAAATACATACTGCCGCGCCCCGGCGTGGTGCTGCAGACGCTGCACGACGATGCCGGGCTGCTGTTCTCCTCGCTGCTGGTGACACTCAGGATCACCTTCTTGAGCCTGCTTCTCGCCGTGGTCGGCGGTGTCGGGCTGGCAGTGCTGTTCGCTCAGTCGAAATGGGTGGAGATGTCGTTCTTTCCCTTCGCCATCGTGCTGCAGGTGACGCCGATCGTCGCGATCTTTCCGCTGATCAATATCTATGTCGACAACCAGACGACGAAGCTTTTGCTTTGCGCCTGGATCGTCGCCTTCTTCCCGATCCTCTCCAACACCACGCTCGGCCTCAACTCCGTCGACCGCAATCTGCGCGACATGTTCAAGCTCAACGGCGCCACTCGCTGGCAGCAATTGCGCTATCTGCGGCTGCCGGCGGCGATGCCTTATTTCCTCGGCGGGCTGAAGATCGCCGGCGGCCTGTCGCTGATCGGCGCGGTGGTGGCCGAGTTCGTCGCCGGCGCCACCGGCCAGTCGTCCGGCCTCGCCTCGCGCATCATCGAGGCCGGCTACCGGCTCAACGCACCAAGGCTGTTCGCGGCGCTGATCCTGATCTCGCTCACCGGCATCCTGATCTTCCTGGTGCTGTCGCTGGTATCGCATCTCCTTTTGCGGCGCTGGCACGAGAGCGCGCTGAGGCAGGAGCGGTGATGGTGGGCAGCGCCAGCACCCCCCTCTGTCCTGCCGGACATCTCCCCCTCAAGGGGGGAGATTGGATGCTATCTAGGATTTCGCTAATCGCCAACGTTGCAAGACGAGCGCCATGGGCGAGGCTGCCAATCTCCCCCCTTGAGGGGGAGATGCCAAGTAGTGGTAAAGAGGGCAGGACAGAGGGGGGTAGGCCTTGATACCAGCTTCTGGTTCCTACCATCTCGCCAAGGTTCGGCTTCATGCTTCACTTACGCCGGGCTTTTCCGGAGCCTTCGATACCGACGGGTTTGGGCTCGCCGATATCGCAATCGCCGATGGCAAGATCTCCGGGATTACGGCGCATCGATCCAACGCACCGGCGGACGCCACCGATCTCGGCGGCCGCATCGTGCTGCCGTGCTTTGTCGACTGCCACACCCATATCGACAAGGGCCATATCTGGCCCCGAAAGCCCAACCCGGACGGCACCTTCATGGCCGCTTTGAACGCCACCGGCGCCGACCGCGCGGCGCGCTGGAGCGCCGACGACGTTGCCCGCCGCATGGATTTTTCGCTGCGCTGCGCCTACGCGCACGGCACCAGGGCGCTGCGCACGCATCTCGACAGCGTCGCGCCGCAGGAAGAGATCTCCTGGCCGGTGTTCGAGACGATGCGGGAGAAATGGCGCGGCCGCATCGAGCTGCAGGCGGCCTGCCTGCTCGGCATCGAGGGCGTGCGCGACAGGAAATGGTTCGAGAGGCTGGCCAAACGGGTGGCTGCCGCCAAGGGTGTTCTCGGCGTCGTCACCTACATGGTGCCGGATCTCGAAGAACTGCTCGACCAGGTGTTTGCGCAGGCGATCAAGCATGGCCTCGACCTCGATTTCCACGCCGACGAGACCGACGATGTCTCGGCGATCTCGCTGAAGAAAATCGCCGAAGCAGCCCTTTGGAACGGTTTTGACGGGAACATCCTGGTCGGCCATTGCTGCTCGCTGGCACGCCAGCCCGATCTCGACGTGCTCGACACGCTGGATAAGGTCGCCAAGGCCGGCTTGGCGGTGGTGTCGCTGCCGATGTGCAATCTCTATCTGCAGGACCGGCGAGGCGACAGGACAACGCCGCGCTGGCGCGGGGTGACGCTGCTGCACGAGATGAAGGCGCGCGGCATTGCCGTCGCCGTCGCCTCCGACAATACGCGCGACCCGTTCTACGCCTATGGCGATCTCGACATGCTGGAGGTCTATCGCATGGCGACGCGTGTCCTGCATCTAGACCATCCCGTCGCGGACTGGCCGCAAGCTGTCACCGCAACGCCGGCCAAGGTGATGCGGCTCGATAATTTCGGCACGCTTGCCGCCGGAGCGCCGGCCGATTTCGTCGTCTTCAGGGGGCGAAGCTGGACGGAATTGCTGTCACGGCCCGAATCGGATCGCATCGTCGTGCGCGACGGCCAGGCGATCGAGCGCCAGCTGCCCGATTATGCCGAACTCGATGATCTGATGGTGGAATGATGGATATTGCGGCGCTCAAGCGCGACCTGCACGGTTTGAAGATCGATGACCATCCGGCGATCGTCCAGCAGAAGAGCCGCGACTTCTACTGGTACAGCCCGGTGCTGAAGCAGCAGCTCGAGCACGTCACCGGTGACCTGATCGTGACGCCGAAAACCGAAGACGAGGTCGTCCACATTCTCGCCGCCTGCCACCGGCACGGCGTCCCGGTGACGCCGCGCGGCAGCGGCACCGGCAATTACGGGCAGGCGATGCCGCTGTCCGGCGGCGTCGTGCTCAATCTCGCCGAGATGAACGCGGTCAAGATGATCGCGCCGGGCCGTGTCGTCACCGGCCCCGGCGCCGTGCTCGCCGACATCGACAGAGCGACGCGGGCGCATTCCGGCCAGGAGCTCCGCATGTCGCCGTCGACCTACAACACCGCATCGATCGGCGGCTTCGTCGCCGGCGGCTCCGGCGGCATCGGTTCGATCCGCTGGGGCGGACTGCGCGACCTCGGCAACGTCATCCGGCTGAGGACCGTGACGATGGAGGCTGAGCCGCGGGTCATGGAGCTCACCGGCGAGGACGTGCTGAAGGTCATGCACGCCTACGGCACCAACGGCATCATCACCGAAGTCGAGATGCCGCTGACCGCCAGCTATGACTGGATCGACGTCATCGTCGGCTTCGACGATTTCATGGATGCGGCCGGCTTCGGCAACGATCTCGCCATCCAGGACGGTATCCTGGCGAAACTGATCACACCGATCGCAGCACCCATCCCCTACGATTACTTCAAGCGCCACCAACGGTTTTTCCGGCGCGGCCAAAGCATCGTCGTCCTGATGATCGCGCCGCATGCGATGGATGCCTTCCTCGCCTTCACGGCGCGCAGCAAGGGCGAGATCGTCTTTCGTGCCGACAAGGAGGCCGATCTCAAAGGGCTGCCGCCGGCCTATGAGCTGACCTGGAACCACACGACGCTGCGTGCCATCCGGGTCGATCCGACGATCACCTATCTGCAGACCCGCTATCCGTCGCCGGACCACCTCGGCCACGTCAAGGCGATGGTCGACCGCTTCGGCGACGAGGTGCCGGCACACCTTGAATTTATCCGCTTCGATGGCGCCATCGGCATCGCAGGGCTGCCGCTGGTCCGCTTCACCACGGCGGAGCGGCTGGACGAGATCATCCGCATCCACGAGGACAATGGCTGCTGGATCTTCAACCCGCACCGCTACACGCTGGAAGAAGGCGGCATGAAGCGCACCGACGAGGTGCAGCTCGCCTTCAAGCGCGAGACCGACCCGCAAGGGCTGCTCAATCCGGGCAAGATGATCGCCTGGGAGAACCCGGACTATGATTATCGCTCGGGCAAGTCGTTCCTGTTCAAGGGACTGGAGAAGGCGGGTTGAGACGATGACGGGCGTGTGGCGCTGTACCCCCCTCTGGCCTGCCCTCTTTGCCACCACTTGGCATCTCCCCCTCAAGGGGGGAGATTGGCAGTTCCATCGTCTCGACCATCTTCCAACGTCGTCAACTGGCGAAAGCGATACTGACAGCCGATCTCCCCACTTGAGGGGGAGATGCCCGGCAGGGCAGAGGGGGGTGCTTGGTGCCGACTTGCGAGATGTTCTCCTGTGAACGTCTTCGTCCTCTACGCTCATCCTGTGGAGACCAGCTTCAACGCCGATCTGCACCGGACGATCATCGAGCGGCTGAAGGCCGCCGGCCATGTCGTCGACGACTGCGATCTCTATGCGGAGGGTTTCGATCCCAGGCTGACGCGGGCCGAACGGCTGTCCTATCACGACGAACGCAGCGACGGCGATCCGGCGTCAGCCTATGTCGAGCGCTTACTGCGGGCCGAGGCGCTGGTGCTGTCGTTTCCGGTGTGGAACTTCGGCTATCCGGCCATTTTGAAAGGCTTTTTCGATCGCGTCTTCCTGCCCGGCGTGTCGTTCAAGCTGGTCAACGGCAAGGTGCAGCCGTCGCTGCACAACATTCACAAGGTCGCGGCGGTCACCACCTATGGCGGCAGCCGGTTCCGCGCCATGCTGATGGGCGACCCGCCGCGCAAGCTGGTCAATCGGGTGCTGCGCGCCACCATCAAGCCTGGCGGGTCGGTCTCCTATCTCGCGCATTACTCGATGAACCTGTCGACGAACGAGACGCGGACGAAATTCATCGCGAAGGTCGCTGCCAAGATGGACGCGTTCTGACGCGGGAGGGGACTTTTCCTTCTCCCCTTGTGGGAGAAGGTGGATCGGCGCGTAGCGCCGAGCCGGATGAGGGGTGCTGGAAGAAACGCGGCGTGGGAAGATTGGGACGGGAGCGCTAAACGCTAATTCCGTTGAGGTAGCGATCCTTCCAACACCCCTCATCCGACCGAGCTTCGCTCGGCCACCTTCTCCCACAAGGGGAGAAAGAAAAGAGTTACATCCGCACCCGTTCCGATTTCGGATCGTACATCGGCTTGAGCGAGGCCTCGGCGGCAAAGCGCTCGCCGGCGATCTCGATCTCGTAGGACGACGACAGCACGTCCGCCTCGCTCTCGCCCTGGCACGGCACGTAGCCAAGCCCGATCGCGCCGCCGAGATGATGGCCGTAATTGCCCGAGGTGATCGGGCCGACGATCGTGCCGTCGCGCAGGATCGCCTCATTGTGGAAGAGCAGGGGCTCGGGGTCATTCAGGCGGAACTGCACCAGCCGGCGTGACAGGCCGGTTTCTTTCTTCTTCAGCACCGCATCGCGGCCAAGGAAGTCGCCCTTGGCCGTTTTCACCGCGAAACCCAGCCCGGCCTCCAGCACATTGTCCTCGTCGGTGATGTCGTGGCCGAAATGCCTGAAGGCCTTTTCGATGCGGCAGGAATCCAGCGTATGCAGGCCGCATAGCTTCAGGCCGGCGTCAGTGCCGGCTTCCGCGATGGCCTCGAAGACATGGGCAGCCTGATCGGTCGAGACATAAAGCTCCCAACCGAGCTCGCCGACATAGGTGACGCGGTGGGCGCGGGCCAGGCCCATGCCGATCTCGATCTCCTGAAACGTGCCGAACGGGTTGTTGTTATTGGAGAAATCATTCGGGCTCAGCTTTTGGATCAGCTTCCTCGAATCCGGGCCCATCAGGCAAAGCACGGCTTCGGCCGCCGTCACATCGGTGATGACGACGAACTCGTCGGCAAGATGTTTTCTCAGCCAGGCCAGGTCGCGTTGCAGCGTGGCGCCGGGCACGACGAGGAAGAAGGCGGTTTCGGACAATCGCGAGACGGTGAGGTCGCTCTCGATGCCGCCGCGCTGGTTGAGCATCTGGGTGTAGACGATCTTGCCCGGCGTCACGTTCATGTCGTTGGCGCAGAGCCTTTGCAGGAAGGCGCAGGCGTCGCGGCCCTCGACGCGGATCTTGCCGAACGAAGTCATGTCGAACAGGCCGACGCCGTTCCTGATCGCAAGATGTTCCTCGCGCTGGTTGTCGAACCAGTTCTGCCGCTTCCAGGAATAGCGGTATTCGCGCTCCTGGCCGGGCCTAGCGAACCAGTTGGCGCGCTCCCAGCCGGCGACCTCGCCGAACACGGCGCCGCGCGCCTTCAGATGTTCGTGCAGCGGCGAACGCCTGACATTTCGCGAGGTTGCCATCTGCCGGTAGGGGAAATGATCGGCGTAGAGCAGGCCGAGCGTTTCGGAGACGCGCTCCTTGAGATAGCGGCGGTTCTTCTGGAACGGCTGGGCGCGGCGGATGTCGACCTCCCAGAGGTCGAAGGGCGCTTCGCCATCATTGATCCATTGCGCCAGCGCCATGCCGGCGCCGCCGGAGGAGACGATGCCGATCGAATTGTAGCCGGTCGCCATCCAGTAGCCGGAAAGCTCCGGCGCCTCGCCGAGATAGTAGCGATCGTCGGGCGTAAAACTCTCGGGACCGTTGAAGAAGGTGTGAATGCCGGCGGTGGCCAGCATCGGCATGCGGTTGACGCCCATTTCAAGGATAGGCTCGAAATGGTCCATATCCTCCGGCAACTGGTCGAAGCAGAACTCCTCGCTTATGCCGTTCATGCCCCAAGGCTTGGCCACTGGCTCGAAAGCGCCGAGCATCATCTTGCCGGCATCTTCCTTGTAGTAGGCGCACTCGTCCGGCACGCGCAGCACCGGCAAGCGGGAAAGCCCGGGGATCGGTTCCGTGACGAGATAGAAATGTTCGCAGGCGTGCAACGGGATGGTGACGCCGTTCTGGGCGCCAAGGTCGCGTGCCCACATGCCGGCGCAGTTGACGACGATATCGGCTTCGATCAGGCCTTGCTCGTCGCCCTGCGCCCAGGAAACGCCGGTGACGCGGCCGGCCCTGGTATGCACCTTGGTCACCTTGACGTTCTCGACGATCGTCGCACCGCGCTGGCGCGCGCCCTTGGCCAGGGCCATGGCGATGTTGGCCGGGTCGCACTGACCGTCGAGGGGCAGATGCACGGCGCCGACCACATCGGATACATTGAGATGCGGATACATCTGCTTGACTTCGTTTGGCGAAATCTCGCGCACGTCGACATCGAAGGCGCGGGCGAGAGATGCCTGCCGATAGATCTCGTGCTTGCGCTCCTCGGTCAGCGCCACCGTGATCGAGCCGACCTGGCGCATGCCGGTGCCGACATCGGTCTCGGCCTCCAGCTTGACGTAGAGGTCGGCCGAGTATTTCGCCAGCCGCGTCATGTTCTGCGAGCCGCGCAATTGGCCGATCAGGCCGGCGGCGTGCCATGTCGTGCCCGACGTCAGCTGCTTGCGCTCGAGCAGGACGATATCGGTCCAGCCGAGCTTGGCCAGATGATAGGCGACCGAGCAACCGGAGACGCCGCCACCGATGATGACCGCCCTCGCTTTGGGAGGAATGGCCTTGGTCGGAATGGTTTTGGTGGGCGAGGCGCTCATGCGGCCTCACGGCGATAGAAGGAGGCGAAGCGGCGCAGGCGTGTGGCAGCCTCCATCAGCACCGGCTCAGGCTGGCAGAGGCTGAAGCGGATGTGGCCGGCTGCAGCCTCGCCGAAGCTCGAGCCGGGCATGACGCCGACCTTCTCCTGGTCGAGGAAAGCCCAGGCGAATTTTTCGTCGTCCGGCTCGATCGCCGATATGTCGAGCATGACGTACATGCCGCCTTCGGAGCCGCGCACGGTGATGTTGTTCATACCGCGCATGGCATCGAGGACGACGGTGCGCCTCGCGGCGTAGCGCTCGGCGATCTCCTTGACGCCGTAACCATTTTTGAGCGCCTCAGCGCAGGCGAGGCTGATGAAGGCCGGCAGGCCGTAGGTCATCACCAGATTGAGGTCGGTCAGCAGCGAGACCATCTCCTCGGGCCCGGTCAGCCAGCCCATGCGCCAGCCGGTCATGCCGTGGCTCTTCGACATCGAATTGATGACCAGCGTGCGTTCCGCCATGCCGGGCAGCGAGCGTGGTGAGACGTGCTCGCCGCCGCCCAGCGTCCAGTAGACCTCGTCCGACAGCAGCCATAGGTCATGCTCGCGGCAGATCTGCGCCAGATCCTCCAGGCGCTCTCGCGAATAGACGGCGCCCGTGGGGTTGTTGGGCGTGTTGATCAGGATGGCGCGGGTGTTCGGCCGAAGGGCGGCGCGAATGTCGGCGGCGCGCGGCTGAAAGCCATCCTCGGCGGGGGTCTCGACGACGCTGAACTCGGCGCCCGCCGCACTGAAGGTGTTGGGATAGGTGGCGTAATAGGGCGCGACGACGATGGCATGGTCGCCCTGGTCGAGAACCGCTTGAATGGCCGCGTAAAGCGCGGCCTGCCCGCCCGGCGTGGCAATGACCTGGTCGGGATTTGTCGCAACGCCGGTGCACAGCGTCGAAGCCGCCGCCATCGCCTTGCGCAGGCGTGGAACGCCGGCAAGCGGCGTGTAGTGGTGATTGCTGGCGCGGACGGCCGTCACGCAGGCTTCGATCGTCTCGCTCGGCGTGTCGAAATCGTGGTCGCCGACCGACAGCATGATGATGTCCTCGCCGGCCTGCTTGCGCGCCCAGGCAGCGGAATGAACCTCCCAGCCATCCTTGCCCGAAGGCACGATGCCGGAAATGCGCGATGATGGCCTGGGCATTATGCTGCTCCCGAAATTTCATAACCGGCCTGTTCGAGCCGGTCGCGCAGCGCGGCGATGTGGGCCGGTCCGACTTCGCAGCAGCCGCCGACGATGCCGGCGCCGGCCTCGACCCAACCGACCGCCTGGCCGGCATAGGCATCCGGATCAAGGTCGTGGCGGGCGTGCAGCACTTCCACGGTTCCGCCATGCTTGAGCGCCTCAATCGAGGTGAAGCCGTTGGCATAAGCGCCGACCGGACCGCCGAGAGCGATCAGTTCGGGCAGCGCTGCAGCGATCGCTTCGGGCCGGCAGCAATTGATCAGCCGGGCCGCGACGGGCAGGCCGGCAAGAGCGTCCGACGCCGCCGCAATGGCTTCGCCGCTGCGCAGGCGCGGCGTGCCGTGGTCGGCAAGCGTCCACGAAATCCATACGGGCTTGCCGCTTTCCGACGCCGCGGTGACGGCGGCGCGCGCCTCTTCGGCCGACGCCATGGTTTCGCACAGAAACAGATCGACGCCGTCCGCCTGCTCGGCAACGATACGGCGATAGATGTCGAGCGTATCCTGGAAGGAT
The DNA here is from genome assembly GCF_040323505.1 of Mesorhizobium sp. M0040. Classification (NCBI taxonomy): domain Bacteria; kingdom Pseudomonadati; phylum Pseudomonadota; class Alphaproteobacteria; order Hyphomicrobiales; family Phyllobacteriaceae; genus Mesorhizobium; species Mesorhizobium sp. M0040. The sequence goes on along the minus strand of NZ_JAMYVA010000003.1, from coordinate 283,273 downwards.
ATCGTCAGCGCCGGCGCATAGCTGCCGAACAGCGGCGACAGGCAGCCGGCGATCGCCGCGTCGCCGGCCTGGTCGCGGGCTTGCCTTGCCAGTTCGATGCCGCGCTTCTGCAGCGGCTTGAACAGCTCTTCCGCGCCTTCGCGTGCCAGCCGCTCCGGCGTGGCTGAATAGGTGTTGATGGTGATGACGCGGGCGCCGGCGCGGATGAATTCCGCATGCAGGTCGCGCACCAGATCCGGTTCGTCGATCAGCACCCTGGCCGACCACAGCGGCGTCGGCTCGGAACTGCTGCGGCGGACCAGCTCCTGGCCCATGCCGCCATCGGTTAGGATGACAGTCTTCATGCTCTGAGCCTTTCGTTCTTCGGATCCCATAACGGCTCATCCTTCTGCACGATCGCCCGAAAACGTTCGCCGAAGATCTCGACCTCGACCGCGGTTCCCGGCTCGGTGAGGTCGGCGCGCAGCATGCCGAGCGCGATCGACTTGTCGATGCGATGACCCCAGCCGCCGGATGTCGTCTCGCCGACGATGCGGCCGTCATGCCACAGCGTCGACATGTAGGGCGCATCGCAGTCGCGGGGGTTTTCGACGACCAGCGTGACGAAGCGCCTCTTGATGCCCTGCTGCTTCTCGTTCTGCAGCGCCGCCTTGCCGCGGAAGTCGGGCTTATCCCATCTGACGAAGCGCTCCAGCCCGCCCTGCAGGATCGAATAGTCGGTCGACAGGTCACCCTTCCAGGTGCGGTAACCTTTTTCGAGCCGCAGCGAATCCAGCGCGTACATGCCGAACGGTTTTAGTCTATGCCTCTTCCCGGCCGCCCAGACGGCGTCGAAGATGGCTGCGGTATCGTCGACCTTGCTGTGGATTTCCCAGCCGAGCTCGCCCGCGAAGGACACGCGCACCAGCTTTGCCCAACGTCCGGCGATACTGGTTTCCTGATGCGTCAGCCAGGGCAGGGTGAGGTCGGCTGCGCAGAGTTCGGCCAGGATTTTTCGCGAGTTGGGGCCGGCGAGGATCTGGGTGGAGTATTCCTCCGTCCGGTCGACCAGCTTGAATGTGGCGTCCTTCGGGATGCGCGATTTCAGCCATTCGAAATCATGCCACTGAGCCACAGCGGCGGTGATCAGCGTCATCAGGTCTTCGCCGTGACGGACAACCGACATTTCGGTGACGATGCGGCCCTTGTCGTCGGCAAAATAGACGAGGCCGATGCGGCCGGGTTTCGGCACCAGGCCCGTCACCTGGAGGCTCAGCCATTCGGCGGCACCCGGACCGTCGAGATTGAAACGGGAAAACCCCGGCAGGTCCAGAATGCCGGCGGCATCGCGGACGGCGAGGCATTCCTCGCGCACACGATGCTGCCACGGCCCGTCGCGGCGGAAAGTCAGCGTGGATTCTTCGGAGATGTCGTCGCCTGGCTTCGCATACCAGGTGGCGCGTTCCCAGCCATTATAGGCGTCGAACCGGGCGCCGAGTGCCTTGATGCGGTCGTGGAGCGGCGACAGCTTGCGGTCGCGCCCGGCCGGCCAGGCATGGCGCGGGAACTGGATGGCATATTCGTTGCCGTAGATCTCCATGCCCTTGGCGACGCAATAATCCGGGGCCGAGGCAAAGGCGGTGAAACGGCGCGGATCGCAGGACCACATATCCCATTCGGTCTGGCCCTCGGTCACCCATTCGGCCAGCACCTTGCCGGCGCCGCCGCCCTGGGCGATGCCGAAGGTAAAGATGCAGGCCTCGAAGGCGTTGGGCACGCCGGGCATCGGGCCGATCAGCGGGTTGCCGTCCGGCGCATAGGGGATCGGCCCGTTGATGACCTTGGACAGGCCGGCGGTGCCGAGGATCGGCACGCGGGCGACAGCATCGGCCAGGTATTGTTCCAGCCGGTCGAGATCGTCGGGAAACAGCTGGAACGAAAAGTCGTCGGGCATTGGGTCTTTGTGGCCGACCCAGTGGGCGCGGCAATTGCGCTCATAGGGGCCGAGGTTCATGCCGTTCTTTTCCTGGCGCAGATAATAGGACGTATCGACGTCGCGCAGCAGCGGCAGCTTCTTGCCCTGTTCCTTCGACCATGCGGCCAGTTCGGGGATTTCCTCAAACAATATGTATTGATGGCTCATCACCATCATCGGCACCTCGCGACCGAACATCCTGCCGACCTCGGCGGCGCGGTAGCCGGCGGCGTTGACGACGATCTCGCAGCGGATCTCGCCTTGCGCTGTCTCGACCACCCACTCGTCGTTGTCGCGGCGCACGCCGGTGACCGGACAGAAGCGGATGATCTTCGCGCCCATGTCACGCGCGCCCTTGGCCAGTGCCTGGGTCAATTGCGCTGGATCGATATCGCCATCATTCGGATCGTAGAGCGCGCCTTTCAGCTCATGCGTCTCGATGAAGGGGTAACGGCGCTTGATCTCGTCGAGCCCGACCACGTCGATATCCATGCCCTGGTAGCGGCCCATGCCCTTGGCGCGCTGGAATTCCAGCATGCGCTCCGCGCTATGGGCCAGCCTGAGCGAGCCGGTGACGTGGTAGTTCATGGGATAGCGGACCTCGTCGGCCAGCCGGCGATAGAGCTCGGTCGAATAACGCTGCATGTTCATCAGCGACCATGACGAGGAGAAAGTCGGCACGTTGCCGGCGGCATGCCAGGTCGAGCCGGAGGTCAGCTCGTTCTTCTCCAGAAGCACGCAGTCGGTCCAGCCCGCCTTGGCGAGATGGTAGAGCGAGGAGGCGCCGACGGCACCACCTCCGATGATCACAACGCGTGCCGTGGTCGGCAAACCGGCCATGTTCTTCTCCGACTATTTGTTTTGATGCATGTCGTTGTCCCAAAACCGCCACGCACTTTTGGGCGACATGCATTCGTTCAATAGACAGGCGGCGAAACCACCCAGATGACGACAGCCGGCTCGGCTCCAGGATTGCGCCAGCGGAACGGCTTGCCGTCGAAGCGGAAGGAGTCGCCTTCGCCAAGCCGGTGCCAGATGCCAGCAATTTCGATGTCGAAACTGCCCGAAGCGACGTAGCCGGCTTCCTCGGTCGGCCGGCGCGCCTCGGCCTTCATCTCGGCACCCGGAGCGAAGACCGAACGCAGCATCTCGAAGCTACCGCCGAGATCGGGCGACAGAAGCTCCTCCACCAGGCCGGAATCGCTTGTGCCAAGCGTGCGCCGGTTGCCGGCGCGCACGACCACGCCGCGCTCGGTCTCGACAGGCACGTCATGGCTGAAGAACAGGCTGACCGGCACGCCGAACAATTCGGCGAAGGCCCTGAGATCGCCGAGCGACGGGACCGACAGACCGCGCTCGACCTGGCTGACCCAGCCGACGGAACGGCCGAGCTTCAGTGCGATTTCAGCAAGCTTCAAGCCGCGCGCCTTGCGCAACGCGCGAATGTCGCCGGCCAGCAGCCGTTCGCCGCTGTCCTGTTCCGATCTGGCGGCGGTGGAGGGCAAAGTCATCCCTGTCTCGGTGAAAAATTCCCAGCAAATTTCATTTGATGGCGGGTTCATGAAAAAATCAAGAGGATTTTCACGCAACCACAAGATTTACTTGCGCCATTTTGACGGTTCGGGCAAAGGCTCGGCGCACGAGCGGCGAGTGGGGCGTCCGGTCGAGGCGGGTAGGCTATCGGGCGTTCAAAAAGACGCGCAAGGATGCTCCATCACTTCTAGTCGGCGCATGATCCTTCCGGAAAATCGGGTTCGGGATCATACGCAAAAGGACGGCCCATGCTGGAAAACAACTCCCGGATTGCGGCGGCGATCGTCGATGACGCGATCACCTCGCGGCGGTCGGTACGCGCCTTCTTGCCCGATATGGTCGACGACGAGACCATCCGCGATATTCTCGCCGTTGCCGCGCGCGCGCCCTCAGGCACCAATATGCAACCCTGGAAAGTCTATGTGACCAAGGGCGAGGTCAAGCAGCGCATCACCGACGCCATCCTCAGCTCGGGCATCCGCGCCGAAAAGGCCGAGTGGGACGAGTACCGCTACTATCCCGACCAGTTCTTCGAACCCTATCTGACGCGACGGCGGGCCAACGGCTTCGGCCTCTACGGCGTGCTCGGCATCGGCCGGCGCGAGGTCGACAGGATGCGTGCGCAGCACGACCGCAACTTCGTCTTCTTCGACGCGCCGGTCGGCATGATCTTCACCGTCGACCGGCGGCTGAACAAGGGGTCGTGGATCGACTACGGCATGTTCCTGCAAAACATCATGGTCGCCGCGCGGGGCAGGGGCCTGCACACCTGTCCGCAAGCTGCCTTCGCGCCCTATCACCGGCAGATCAGGCCGGTGCTCAACATTCCCGACGAGGAGATCGTCGTCTGCGGCATGGCGCTCGGCCATGAGGATACGTCCAAGCCCGAAAATGCCTTCCGCACCGACCGCGCGCCGCTGGAAGAGTGGGTGACGTTCGCGGAGTGACGTGAAGCGCCGTCCGGCTCTACTGCACTTCGTAGCCGACTTCCTCGCTCGCATGGCAGAGCGCTTTCCAGAACGAGCGGGCAAACGAACGGAACACATAGATGTCGAACTGATCGGCGCCGGTGCGCTGGATCTGCGCGAAGATGTCGTGATGCATGGTCGAGCGGCCGGCGCCGATCGGGAAGGCCGGCAGCGCGAAGTCGATGGCGAAGAATTTCGCCAGCACCCACTCGGCCTTCGGCCCGGCGATACGGATCGCGGTGCGGCCGTGCGAAAGGTCGGTCACCGTACCGATGGCCGAAGTGACGACATCGGCAAAGGCCGGCGCCAATCCCTCGGCTTCATCGACCACAGTGAACTTTCCCGGCGCAAAGCCGAACACCGACCTGGCGCCGTTCGTCACACCGCCACCGGCGCCGTCGGGCAAAGCCAGGCCGGTGACCGCATGGATGCCGGCCATCAACTTCTTCTCCTCGCCGGGCCAGGCGGCGAGCTGCAGGATCGAACCCGGCCTGGTTTCGGAGAGGATGATTTCGACACCATGCTCGAAATTGCCATGCGAGCCCGGATGCAGCACCGGCTCAAGCGGTGATTGGCGTTCAACCATGCATGCGGCTCCCGTCCGGATCGAAGAAATGGTTGGAGACGATCTCGACCGGCCCGAACCGGTTGCGCAACGGGTCGGAAACGTAGGCACGCGAGCCTCGCCGCGCCTTGCCGCCCTTGACCAGGGCAAGCGCGATATATTTGCCCAGCGCCGGCGAATAGCAGCAGGCGGTGATGTGGCCAAGCGAGCCGTGCGGATTGGCTTCGTCAAGCTCCTCGACGATGTGTGCGCCGCCATTGAGCGGCTGGTTGTCGAGCGAAACAATACCGACGAGTTCCAGGCGGTCGGGCGCGATCAGCCCCTCGCGGTCCATCATCGCCGAACCGATGAACGGCTTCTTCTTCGACAGCATCCAGTCGAGATGCAGGTCGCGTGCCGTGGTACGGCCGTCGATCTCGGCACCGGTGACGTGGCCTTTCTCGATGCGCATGGTGCCCAGCGCCTCCAGCCCGTAGGTCACCAGCCCGAACGGCTTGCCGGCTTCGATCAGCGCCTCCCAGACATGGGTGCCGTAGCCGGCGCCGGAGTAGACCTCGAAGGCCATTTCGCCGGAGAAGGACAGCCGGCAGATCATCACCGGCACGCCGGCGATTTCGCCGTGGACGATGCCCATGAAGGGCAGGGCGGCATTGTCGACGGCGGTGCCGCTGACGCAAGCAGCCAGTATCTGCCTTGCCTTCGGCCCGCCGATGGCGGCACCGGCCCATTGGTCGGTCACCGAGGTGACGTGGACCTTCAGCGCCGGCCAGATCACGTCGAGGAAATATTCCAGATGCTGCATCACCTTGCCGGCATTGGCGGTGGTGGTGGTCATCAGGAAATCCTGCTCGCCGAGGCGCCACGTGGTGCCGTCGTCAAAGGCGAGACCGTCCTCGCGCAGCATCAGCCCGTAGCGCGCCTTGCCGACGGCCAGCGTCGAAAACATGTTGGTGTATACGCGGTCGAGGAATTCCGCCGCGTCGGGGCCTTGCACCGCGATCTTGCCCAATGTCGAGACATCGACGATGCCGGCGCTCTCGCGCGTGGCTCTCGCTTCGCGCACATAGGCCTGCTCGATCGTCTCGCCGGGATGGCCGTAGATCATCGGCCGATACCACAGGCCGGCGGAATACATGGTGGCGCCGTTGGCGACGTGCCAGTCATGCATCGGCGTCAGCCGCTCGGGCTTCAGATCGCCGAAGCGTTCGGCGGCTAGCGAGCCGATCGACACCGCCGAAAAGGGCGGGCGAAAGCGCGTCGTACCGACCTCTGGGATCGGCTTGCCGAGCGCCTCGGCCATGATGGCCAGGCCGGGTATGTTGGAGCTCTTGCCCTGGTCGGTTGCCATGCCGAGCGTGGTGTAGCGCTTCAGATGCTCGACCGAGACGAAGCCTTCGCGATGCGCCAGCCGCACGTCATCCGCCGTCACGTCATGCTGGAAGTCGACGAAGCTCTTTCCTTCGGCCTTGATCTCGAACACCGGCGCCGGATCGGGATCGCCAGGTGCTGCCTCGACGGCAGGCAAGGCCGCCGGCGTGGCGGTTGCGCCCGCTGCGGAAAGACCGGCGGCGCGGCCTTCGGCGATCGCCTCGGCGGTGGAGAAACTGCCGGTGAAGGCGCCGGCGCCGATCCATTGCCGTGTCGTCGGCTTGGGCGGCAGGAACGCTTGCAATGCTTCGTTCCATTCCGCTTTGGCTCCGGCCTGGCTGGCCAGATGAATGGTCGGCGACCAGCCGCCCGACATCAATAGGCAATCGGCGTGGATGCTGCGCGCATCGCCGGAAAGCGCGCCGTTGACCATGTCGAAGCGCTGCACCTTGAAGCCGGAAAGCGCCTTGCCGCCCTCGGTGGCGATCACCGCGTGGCCAGAAAGGATCTCGGCCTCCGCTTCGCCGGCCAGCTTGCGCATTTCGCTCGAAAGTTCTGGGCGCACGTCGACGATGGCGACGACCACGGCGCCGGCCTTCTTCAGCGCAAGCGCGGAGCGGTAGGCGCTGTCATTGTTGGTGAACAGCGCGACCCTGTCGCCCGGCAGCACGCCATATTCAATGGCATAGCGCTCGGCAGCATGCGCCAGCATTACGCCTGGCCGATCGTTGCCCGGAAAGACCAGCGGACGCTCCAGGGAGCCGGTGGCCAGCACCACCGACTTGGCGCGGATCGTCCAATAGCGATGGCGCGATTCGCCCTTGCCGGGCGTTTCCTTGTGGTCGGTGACACGTTCGAGCGCGGCAAGCGTGTTGCCGTCATAATAGCCCCAGACGGTGGTGCGCGGCAGCAGGCGGACATTGTCACGGCCTTCGAGCTGGCCAGCGGCGCGCGCTGCCCAGTCGGCGGCCGGCATGCCATCGATCGTCTCGCCCGACCAATTGGCCGAGCCGCCGAAATGCGGCTCGAGCTCGGCCAGGATGACGCGTGCACCCTGATCGGCAGCCGCCCTGGCGGCCATCAGCCCCGCCGGGCCGGAGCCGACTACCAGCACATCGCAAAACGCGTTCATGCGTTCGTAGCGCGCCGTATCGGGAGCCGTGCCTGCCTTGCCCAGGCCGGCGGCACGGCGGATGAAATGCTCACAGAACATCCAGAAGCGAGTGCCCTTCAGCGGACCGATCACCGGTCCCATGAAGGTCTTGTAGTAGAAGCCGGCCGACAAAAGCTTGCCGCCGAGTTGGTTCACGGCACTGACGTCCCAGGCAAGCGAAGGGAAGCGGTTCTGGCTGATTGCGACCAGCCCGTCATAAATCTCGACCATTGTGGCGGGGATGTTCGGCTCGCGAACCTCGCCCCTCAACACTGTGACCAGCGCGTTCGGTTCCTCGACGCTGGCGGTCAGCACGCCGCGCGGGCGGTGATATTTGAACGAACGCCCAAACAGGGTGACGCCGTTGGCCAGCAGCGCCGAAGCCAGCGTGTCGCCGGCATGGCCGGTATAAGGCGCGCCGTCGAAGGTGAAACGGATGGTCCGCAGCCGGTCGATGCGGCCCCCGGCCTCTGTACGGCGCGGGCTCATGGCTTGTCCTCGGCCCGGTGCCGCGCAACCGAGTTGTGGTCGCCGCGCGCGAACGCGGTGCTGGAGATCTCGTGCGTCAGCGTGTTGCGCACGACCCGGAGATGGGCGCGGCAGCCGCCGGAATGCTGCCAGATCTCATTGTGGTCGCCGGCTGGATTAAGCCGGTCGTAGACATAGGCGTTCCAGGCGTCGAGGTTCTGCGAGGCGGGCTGTGGGCGCTGGCGATTGCCGTCGCCCTGATAGGTGAATTCGATCACGTCGCGCGGGCCGCAATAGGGGCAGGTGATGAGCATGGATCTCTTAAACTTCTCGTTTGACCATGATCTTGTCCGAAAACCGGTTTCCACTTTTCGGGATCATGGCCTAATGCAGCCGGGGCGTGGCGCCCTGGCCCTTGTCGTCGATCACCAGGCCACGGTAGAAGCGGTCGAGCGTGAAGGCCGCGTTGAGACCGTGCGGCTCGTCCTTGGCAATGGTCCAGGCAAAGCACCAGCCGGAAGCCGGCGTCGCCTTGAAGCCGCCATAGCACCAGCCGCAGTTGAGATACATGCCCGGCAGCGGACCGGTGGTGATGATTGGCGAGCCGTCCATCGACATGTCGCAGACGCCGCCCCATGAGCGCAGCATGCGGACACGGGCCAGCCCAGGGAACAGCGCCAGCATCTCGCTCATCACCTCATCGACGATCGGCAGGCTGCCGCGTTGGGCGTAGCTGTTGTAGCCGTCGAGATCGCCGCCATAGACAAGGCCGCCCTTGTCCGATTGCGACATGTAGAAATGGCCCATGCCGAAGGTCAGGACCGTATCGATGAACGGTTTTAGCGATTCCGTGACGAAGGCCTGCAGCACGTGGCTCTCGATCGGCATCGTCTCGATGCCGGCAAGCCGCATGACCCGCCCGGTGCTGCCGGCAACCGCGACCGCTACCTTTTTTGCGCGGATTTCGCCGCGCGTTGTCGTGACGCCGGTGATGCGGTCGCCGTCGCGCAGGAAGCCGGTGACCTCGCAATTTTCGATGATGTCGACGCCGCGGCGATCTGCGCCGCGCGCATAGCCCCAGGCGACGGCGTCGTGGCGGGCGGTGCCGGCGCGCCGCTGCATCAGGCCACCGACGCTCGGGAAACGCGCGGTGGCTGAGACGTCGAGCGCCGGCACCAGGCGCGCGATTTCGGCCGTGGTCATCAGTTCGGCGTCAACGCCGAGATGGCGCATGGCGTTTCCGCGCCGGGCATAGTCGTCGAGCTGAGCAGGTGTGTGGGCGAGGTTCAGGCAGCCGCGCTGCGAGAACATGACGTTGTAGTTGAGGTCATGGGCCAGGTTCTCCCACAGTTTCATCGAATGCTCGTAAAAGCGCGTGTTGGCCGGCAGGAGATAGTTGGAACGGACCGCCGTGGTGTTGCGGCCGACATTGCCGGAACCGAGCCAGCCCTTCTCCAGCACCGCGACATTGGTGATGCCGTGCTCCTTGGCTAGGTAGTAGGCGGTCGACAGGCCATGGCCGCCGCCGCCGATGACGATCACGTCGTAGGACGCCTTCGGGTCGGGCTTGCGCCAGGCCGGCCTCCAGTCCTTGTTTCCGGTCAGCGCGTTCTTGAGAAGCGAAAAGGCCGAATATTCCGCCATTCTTATTGTCATCCATTTCAGGCTTTGCGGCAGACTATAGAGCAGGCCGCCAACGCAAAGCCAAGATTGCGCCATCGCTTTTCGACTCCCCGACTTCGACTGGATTGGCCGACTTCGATTGGATTGGCCGACTTCGATTGGCGGACTTCGAAAACGAGCCGCCTGGCATGACTTGCCCCGTGATATGAGCGTCTTTATCAAGGACGTGCTTCAAAACTGCCGCTGCCGTCCGCGAGTCGCCAGAAAAATCATGTTCTTTCGCTTACTCCGCCTGGTCCTGATCGCTGCGCTTGTTGTCTTGGCGCCGCCGTCGTTCGACGCGATGGCGCAGGCGCTCGGGCAGGGTGCCGCCGGGCTGGTTACAGACCAGCAGAAGGTCATCCAGAGCCTGACGGCCAAAACCGACGGTCTCGAGAAGAAGATACAGCAGGACGGCCAAGACGATGCCACCCTCGTGGAAATCCGTCTGCAATTGGAGGATCTGTCGCGGGCGGCGCTCACCAGCGCACTGGCATTCCGCTCGCGTCTCGGCGATATCAACGATCGGATCGAGACGCTGGGACCTCCGCCGGCCGCGGGCCAGCCGGCCGAGCCCGACATCGTGACCGGCGAACGCCAGGCGCTGGCTTCCGAAAAAGCCGAGATTAACGCCGTCATTGCCAGCGCGCAGAACCTGTCGATCCGCATCAGCGGGCTGATCGAGAAGATCGGCAACATGCGCAGCGAGCTGTTCCGCAATCAGCTCACCAAGCGCTACGTGCTGTCCGATGCATTGAGCCCGGAGGTCTTTTCCGACGCCAATGACGAATTTACCAGTTTCTACAAGGCGGTATCGTCCTGGCTGAGCTTCGCCTTCAAGTTCAAGTTCCAGGCAATTCTTGCCGCGACGTTGATGGCGCTTGCGCTGGCCGCTGTGCTTTTTGTCGGCGGGCGGCGCCTGTTCGGCCGCGTCTTCGAAGCCGATTCTTCCGTCGAAGATCCATCCTATCTCAGCCGCCTGTCGGTGGCGTTCTGGTCGACATTGCTGCCGTCGCTGGCGGTTGGCGCCTTCCTTATCTCGACGGTCTTCTTCTTCAATTATTACAATGTCTTGCGCGGCGACATCGGCATCTTCCTGAATTCGCTGGTTGCCGTTATCGCGGTGGTGTTCTGCGTCAACCGGCTGACCAATGCGGCGCTGGAACCGCAATTGCCGAACTGGCGTCTGATCCCTGTCGAAACCGGCCCGGCGCGCTGGCTGGTGCGGCTGACGACTGCCATGGCCGTCGCCATCGGCATCAATTATTTCCTGTCGGTCGTCAACGACAAGATGGGCTCGCCGCTATCGCTGACCATCGCCAGAAGCTTTGTCGCCACCATCAGCGTCGGCGTCATCCTGATCCTGATGGGGCTGCTGAAGCCGTTCAAGGCTGCCGACGGGAGCTGGCGCCCGTGGCCGGCATGGCTGCGCTACACCGCCGTCGCGCTAGGGCTATTCACCATAGCGTCGGCGCTGCTCGGCTTTATCGGCCTTGCTATTTTCGTCTCGGTGCAGGTCGTGGTTACCGGCACTATCCTGGTCACCGCCTATATCGGCTTCCTGTCGGCGCGGGCGATCGGCATGGAAGGTGGTTTCGCCAACACTTCGATCGGGCGCTGGCTAGCGGCCAATTCAAGCTACGAAGAGACCGCGCTCGACCAGCTCGGGCTTGTAGTCAGCGCCGCCATAAACATCATGATCGTGCTGGTGTTCCTGCCGCTGATCCTGTTGATGTGGGGCTTCCAGCCCGGCGACATCCAGGCCTGGGCCTACAAATTGGCGACGGGCCTCACCATAGGCTCGGTGACGATCTCGGTCACCGGCATCCTCACCGGCGTCGTCGTCTTCATCATCGGCTATTTCCTGACGCGCTGGTTCCAGGGCTGGCTCGACGGTTCGGTGATGGCGCGCGGCCGGGTCGACACCGGTGTGCGCAATTCGATCCGGCTGGCGGTCGGCTATGCCGGCGTCGCGGTCGCGGCACTGGTCGGCATCTCGGCGGCCGGTATCGACCTCTCCAATCTCGCGTTGGTCGCAGGCGCCCTGTCTCTCGGCATCGGCTTTGGCCTGCAGAATGTCGTCTCCAACTTCGTCTCGGGCCTGATCCTTTTGGCCGAGCGGCCGTTCAAGGTCGGCGACTGGATCGTCGCCGGTGACATCAGCGGCACGGTCAAGAAGATCAGCGTGCGCGCCACCGAGATCGAAACGTTCCAGCGGCAGTCGGTGATCCTGCCCAATTCAAACCTGATCAACAATGCGGTCGGGAACTGGACGCACCGCAACAAGCTCGGCCGCATCGATATCAAGGTCGGCGTCGCCTATGGCAGCGACATCAAGCACGTGCATGGCGTCCTGTTGGAGATCGCGCGCAGTCATCCGCTGGTGCTGAAAAACCCCGAACCCTTCGTGCTGTTTTCCAATTTCGGCCCGGCCGCGCTCGAATTCGAGATCCGCGTATTCCTGGCAGACGTTCTTAGTGGCAATATCGTCCAGAACGACATCCGCTTTGCCATCTTCGATGTGTTCGCCGACCAGCATATCGAAATTCCGTCGACACCGCGCGCCGTCGTCGAGACCAAAAAGCACGAAGCGTGGCCGATCGACGACGACAAGATCGAAGTCGAATTCGCCGAGCGGGAACAAGCAAAAGCCCTAGCGGCGGTCGAGGCGAAACGTCTCGCCAAGTCGGGACGCAAGGTACGGAAGCCCGATCCTGACTAGCTGATTGGAGCTTGCCCTCAAGCCTTCGGAAACCAATTGCGGCATGAATGCGGCATTCAGTTGCCGTTCAGCTTGCATTGCATATAAGCTCACCTGCAAACGGCGAGAATGCCTTGCGAAATGCAACAGAGGCGGTGGCAACACCGATACTGCAAAATGTGGAAGTCTCTCGTCGCCGCCATCGCTTTTCTGGCCGTGGGCGGTTCGGCCCATGCCGCCAGCGCGGTCAACAAGGACGCCGAGACCCGCACGCTGATCGTGACGGAAGGCGGCGGCAAGACCGAGTTGGCGCTGGCCGCTGGCGAAACCGTGGAATTTTGCCCGAGCGGCTGTTTTGTTACCTTGCCGAATGGCGACCTCGAGGCGCTGACCGGTTCGGAGACGATTGAGATCTCGGGCGGCGTCGCGCGCATCAAGTAAAGTCGACGCCATGATTTTTGAAGGCCGGGCAAACGCCCGGCCTTTTATTTGCTTCCGGTAATCGGCGATGAAGGTATGCACTTTTCTTCGAAGCTGCGCAGGACGGGCTCTAGCAGCGCCTTCGTACCAAGCAGGGCGAAGGCGTAGGTCTAACTGCATTCGACGGGCTGGTGGCGCGGGCTTTTTTGGCGATGTCGCAAACAGGCTGCAAGCGCGGCGCCGCGCCGCCCTATAGTCTGCTCGCAATAGCATCTTGGAGTCGCGGGCAATGGCAGGGTTTCCGGAAAAGGCGAAGGTCGTCATCGTCGGGCTGGGCGGCATCGTCGGCGCATCGGTCGCCCATCACCTGATCGAGCGAGGATGGGACGATATTGTCGGCATCGACAAATCAGGCATCCCGACCGATATCGGCTCGACGGCACACGCTTCCGACTTCTGCTACACGACCAGCCATGATTTCCTGTCGTGCTGGACGACGCTCTATTCCATCGATTTCTACGAAAAGATGGGTCACTACGCGCGCATCGGCGGCCTCGAGGTCGCCCGCGTCGGCGACGACGCCCGCATGGCGGAGATCAAGCGCAAGATCGCCTCGGCGAAGGCCTTCGGCACACGCGCCCGCCTGATCGATCCCGCCGAGATCAAGGAAAAATTCCCGCTGATCGAAGAACAGATGGTACAGGGCGGCCTGTGGGATCCCGACGCCGGCCTCGTCATCCCGCGCTCGCAGACCGTCGCCGGCAAGCTTGTCGACCAGGCGGAAGCTTCCGGCAAACTCAGGGCGTTTGCCAATACGTCGGCCAGGTCGCTCGTCATCGAGAACGGCCGCATCAAGGGCGTGGTGACCGACCGCGGCACCATCGAGGCCGACTATGTTGTGGTCTGCACCGGCATCTGGGGACGGCTGATCGCGGAAATGGCGGGCGAGGACCTGCCGGTCATGCCGATTGACCATCCGCTTACCTTCTTCGGGCCGTACACTGAGTTCGCCGGCACCGGCAAGGAGATCGGCTGGCCGCTGCTGCGCGACCAGGGCAACTCGGCTTACATGCGCGATACCGGCGACCCCAAGACCGCCGAAGGCGGGCAGATCGAATGGGGTTATTACGAAGAGACCAATCCGCGCCTTTGCCATCCGCGCGATATTCTCGAGAAAAACGAGGCGCGGCTTTCGCCGTCGCAACGCGATCTCGACATGGAACAAATCCTGGCGCCGCTCGAGCGCGCCATGGAACTGACGCCGATCCTGGGCGAGCTGGGCTACAATGAGAGCCATTCCTTCAACGGCCTGCTGCAGGTGACGGCGGACGGCGGCCCCTCGATGGGCGAAAGCCAGAAGGTCAGGGGCCTATGGTATGCCGTTGCGATCTGGGTCAAGGACGGCCCCGGCATGGGCAAGCTCATCGCCGACTGGATGACGGACGGCCGCACGGCGATCGACCACCACGCCATCGACTATTCGCGCTTCTATCCGCACCAGACGAAAGAGCAGTTCATCTGGGACCGCTGCACCGAAACGGCGATGAAGGTCTACAACCCGGCTGTCCATCCGCGCGAACCCTTCTCCAAGGCCCGCAATGTCCGCCGCTCGCCCTTCTGGGAGCGCGAAAAGGAACTCGGCGGCTATTTCATGGAGCTCGGCGGCTGGGAGCGCGCCCACGGCTACGCCGCCAACGAGCATCTGCTCGAGAAATACGGCAACCGGGTGCCGGTGCGCCAAAACGAATGGGATAACCGCCACTTCTGGCGCGTCTCGAACGCCGAGCATCTCGCGATGAGCGAGGATTGCGGCATCGTCAACCTGTCGCATTTCGCCATGTACGACGTGGAAGGCCCGGACCATGTCGCGCTGATGGAATGGCTGTGCGCGGCAAAGATCGGCGGTGACGGCAATATCGGCAAGGGCATCTATACCCATTTCCTCGACGAGGAAGGCATGGTGCGCGCCGACCTGACCGTCATCCGCATGGCCGACCGCTGCCGCGTCATCGACGGCGCTGATGCCGGGCCGCGCGACTTCCAGTACATGCGCCGGACGGCAGAGGACAAAGGCTTCGACGTTACCGTCACCGATGTGACCGAGAGATATGTGACCGTCGGCATCTGGGGTCCGAACGCGCGGGCAACATTGGGCAAGGTCGTGGAAAACCCCGACGGACTGACGCCTGAGAATTTTCCCTTTGCCGCGATCAAGCCCGTCAGGATCGCCGGCAAGGACGTGACCGCCTTCCGCATCTCCTATGTCGGCGAGCAAGGCTGGGAACTGCATATGCGCTACGAGGACGGCCTGGCTGTCTGGGACGCGCTGCGGTCGACCGGCGTGATGGCCTTTGGCGTCGAGACCTATGCCAACAGCCGCCGCATGGAGAAGAGCCTGCGCCTGCAAAACGCGGACCTCTTGACCGAATACAATCTGCTGGAAGCCGACCTTGCCCGTCCGAAAGTCAAGGAGGCCGATTTCTGCGGCAAGGCAAAGCATCTGCAATATCGCGCCCGGGTGCATCAGCCGGCCATGCTTTGCACGCTTATCATGACGGACAATACAGATTCGAATGGTGTTCCCCGCTATCCGGTTGGCACGATGCCGGTGATGGACCCGCAAACCGGTGAGACGCTCGTCGACGAGCTCGGCCGCCGCTCCTTCACGACCTCGGTGGCCTATGGTCCGACCCTCGGCAAGAACATCGCGCTCGCCCACCTGCCCTGGGCGTATTGCCAGGAGGGCCGCAAGCTGAGCGTCGAATATTTCGGCGAGAAGTACCCGGTCGAAGTGGCCGCCGTCGGCTACAGGCCGCTCTACGACCCGGAGAACCTCAATCCGCGCAGCTAAGCGTTGCTTGCCTGCCGATTCTCCACACAGGCAAGCCGAGCAGTGCCAGCAGGACCTGAATGCAGAAGCCCGATTCATCGTCGGGCTTTTCGCTTTGTGGAGCGATGATTCTCGCTTACCGTCGCGCTGCGATTGGGGGGTGCCTTTGCGGCGGATCGGCTGGGACAGAAAAAACGATGCGCTTGTGTTTCAGCTGAACCGGAATATCCCGGTTCGCGTCAGCTGGACCTTCGCAATTCCCATTGTGCTGCCCTTCCTGAACGAGTGGGCGAGCCGACCCAAGGATGCACTGATCCATACCTCTATCTTTGCAGCGCTTCTGTTTGCGTCGATATTTCTGGACGAACTGGCACACGCCTGGATCGGACGCCGACAAGGCGTCGCCACTGACAGGATAGAATTAAATCTCTTCGGCGGGCTCACGCGTTTCAAACGCGCCGCAGCGCCATCGCCTGCCTAGGCGCGGATTGCGATAGCGGGTCCCCTGGCGAACGTCGCGCTCGCCGCGTTTTTCGATGCGGCCTATTATCTGGTTTTTGGAGAACTCATCCAGTTGCGCCCGAAAGGCCATTCGGGTGGCTGCCGTCAAGGTCGGCCGGTCCTCTGGAATGGACGCTTTGGATTGGCGCATTGTTGAACGTGTCACTTATCATTCTCAACATCCTGCCCGCCTACGATCTGGATGGCGGCGTGATTGCAAGACATTTGTTCCTGAGACGCTTCGGCGTCCGCCGGGCCGCGCAGATCGTCGGCATCTGCGGCATCGTACTTTCAATTCTGCGTTTTGCGATCATCTTGCCTGCCGCGGTTGCAGGTATTCTGTTGTGGCTTCCGCCGTCATTCAAGCCGAACTGGAGGGCAGCGCGCGGGGTCGGTGCTAGAAAACCGAAGCCGGACCCATCCTCCGAGACGGATGTCGAGAAGGCCGTGGAGTGGCGGGGACGGGGCGGGCACCGCATCCACCAATGAAATTCGTTTTCCGGCGGTTCGCAAAAATGTGACCGAATGAGCCCGGGTCTCCACCGGGCTTTTCTCTTTGTCGATCGGCGATTTTCGCTTACCGTGCGGCATGTCTGGTTTTGCCCGTGCAAGACATCTCGTCTCGGGTGCCGCCGCGCTGGCGTCGGTGCTATGGCTGACTGCAAACTCCCGCGCCGCCGAGCCGGTCGACGTCGAACTGGTGCTGGCAGTCGACGTTTCGCTGTCCATGTCGCCGGACGAGCTCGAAATCCAGCGTCATGGCTATGCGGCGGCGCTGACGCATGACGATGTCCTGCAGGCAATCGGCGAAGGCGCTCATGGCAAGATTGCCGTCACCTATGTCGAATGGGCTGGCGCGACCTGGCAGCAGGTCGTCGTGCCGTGGACGGTGATCGCCAATCGTGCCGACGCCGAGCGGCTGGCAGCGCAGCTTTCCGCTCATCCGCCGGCCAGTGCCAGGCGCACCTCGATCTCCGGCGCGCTGGAATTCGCCAGCGATCTCTTTGCTGAAAGCGGCTTCCAGGGCGTCAAGCGGGTGATCGACATTTCGGGTGACGGCCCCAACAACCAGGGCGCACCTGTCGATATCACCCGCGACGCCGTGATCAAGCAAGGCATCACCGTCAACGGCCTGCCGCTGATGACCAGGGGCGGGTTCAGCAGCGCTTACGATGTCAACAATCTCGACCGCTACTACAGCGACTGCGTCATCGGCGGGCCGGGCTCCTTCATGATCCCGGTCAATGACTGGACGCAGTTTCCGGAGGCCATCCGCCGCAAGCTGGTGCTGGAGCTTGCCGGTCCGGCCTCGCCGCAGCGAGCGGCGGAAGAGGCGGCGCATCCGCCATTGGTGCTGGCACAGGACATCCCCGTCACCGACTGCCTGGTCGGCGAAAAAATGTGGCGCGACCGCAGCTGGATGTACGACAGCCGCTGATGGCGGAGTTTGCTGTCGATAGTGACATACCGCAGTGCAGCATCTGCTTCATTGACAAGCCTGCGGGCGTCTGTGACACAATTCCCCATCCGAACACATAAAAGGGGAACCGACATGAACAGGATCGGAATTCTTGCCGCAAGCTTGACGCTTGCCGTCGGATTGTCCGCGCCGGCGATGGCCGCCACATCGGTCAGCATCGGCATCAGTGGATGGACCGGCTTTGCGCCGCTGACGCTCGCCAAGCAGGCCGGCATCTTCGAAAAGCACGGCCTCGACGTCACCTTGAAGAAGGTGCCGCAAGCCAGCCGGCCGCTCGCCATCGCCAGCGGCGACCTGCAATGCGCCGCCACCACGGTCGAGACCTGGCTGGTCTGGAACGCCAATGGCGTGACGACCAAGCAGATATTCCAGCTCGACAAATCCTACGGCGCGGACGGCATCGTCGCCCGCAACGACATCAAGACCGTCGCCGATCTCAAAGGTAAGTCGGTCGCGTCTTCGGCGCCGGGCACCTCGCCCTATTTCATGCTGGCCTGGGTGCTCAACAAGAACGGCATGTCGACCAAGGACGTGACGGTCGTCAACCTGGAGCCGGATGCGGCGGCGCAGGCGTTTCTCGCCGGCCAGAACGATGCGGCGGTCACCTATGAGCCGTTCATCTCGGCGGTGCGCGAAAAGTCCGACCAGGGCCATATCCTTGTGACCACTCTCGACTATCCGATGGTGCTCGATACCGTCGGCTGCACGCCGGAGTTCCTCAAGGCCAATCCGGATGCGGGCAAGGCGCTTGCCGACAGCTATTTCGAGGCACTCGACCTGATCAAGAGCGATCCGGCGAAATCCTATGAGACGATGGGTGCCGACGTGAAGCAGTCGGCCAAGGAATTCGAAGAATCGGCCAAATACCTGAAATGGGCCGACAAGGCTGAAAACAAGCAGTTCTTCACCAAGGAATTCCAGGACTTTTCCAAGACCGCCGGCGAGCTTCTGCTGCAGATGGGCTTGATCAAGGAAGCGCCTGACGTCTCGACATTGGCCGACACCAGCGCCGTCGCCGACTAACCGGCAGGATTGTCGCCCGGCGGCGGCGCGTGCGCCGCCGCTTTTTCATTCAGATCAGAGGACGGTCGAAGATGCCGCGCCCCTTGCATCCGGTCTCGCCGGGCATTCGAACCGTGCTCGGCATTTCGTTCTTCGTGCTGTTCGTGGCGTTCTGGGCGTGGATCACGCTTGGCGGCCATGTCAATCGCATTTTCCTTGCCGATCCGCTGTCGATGGTGAGAGACGGTTGGCGGCTGCTGGTCGAGGACCGCTTCTGGCTCGACATCCTTATCACCATCTGGCGCGTCTTCGGCGGGTTCCTGATGGCGGCCATCGTTGCCGTGCCGCTCGGCATCGTGATGGGTGCCTGGAAGCCCGTGGAGGCGTTTCTGGAGCCGTTCGTCTCCTTCGCCCGCTATCTGCCGGCATCGGCCTTCATCCCGCTGCTCATCCTGTGGGCGGGCGTTGGCGAGCTCGAAAAACTGCTGGTGATCTTCGTCGGCTCGGTGTTCCAGATCATCCTGATCATCGCGGTCAAGGTCGGCGGCACACGGCGCGACCTGGTCGAGGCGGCCTACACGCTTGGCTCGTCCGACAACGGCATCGTGCGGCGCGTGATCATGCCGGCCAATGCGCCGGAGATTGCCGAGACCCTGCGGCTGGTGCTCGGCTGGGCCTGGACCTATGTCATCGTCGCCGAGCTGATCGGCTCGTCGTCGGGCATCGGCTACATGATCATCAACAGCCAGTCGCGGCTGGCGACAGGGCAGATCATCTTCGGCATCATCGTCATCGGCCTGATCGGGCTGTTGTCCGATTTCGCCTTCAAGGCGCTCAACCGTTGGCTGTTTCCATGGAGCCTGGCGTGAGCAAGCTGCTCATCGAAGGCGTCTCGCGCACCTTCGCCGGTGTCGGCGGTGGGCAGCCGGTCAAGGCGCTGATGCCGATCGATCTGGCGGTTGCCGCCAACGACTTCATCACCATCCTGGGGCCATCCGGCTGTGGAAAGTCGACGCTGCTCAGGATCGTCGCCGGCCTCGAAGCGCCGAGTGGGGGACGTGTTCTGCTCGACGGTAGGGTGGTGGACCGGCCCGGTCCAGACCGCGGCATGGTTTTCCAGTCCTATACGCTGTTTCCGTGGCTGACGGTCGCCGAGAACATCGCCTTCGGCCTGCGCGAACGTGGAATGGCCGAGCACGAGCGCAGCGAAATCGTCGCTTCTTACGTCGATCTCGTCGGGCTGAGAGGTTTTGAAAACCATTGGCCGAACCAGCTTTCCGGCGGCATGCAGCAGCGCACCGCGATTGCCCGGGCACTGGCCAACGATCCGGAGATCCTGCTGCTCGACGAGCCGTTCGGCGCGCTCGACAACCAGACCCGCGGGCTGATGCAGGAACTGCTTCTCGGCATCTGGGAGCGCCGGCAAAAAACGGTGCTGTTCGTCACCCACGACATCGAGGAGGCGATCTTCATGGCGTCGCGCGTGGTCGTGATGACGGCACGGCCGGGCCGCATCAAATCGGACGTTGCCGTCGACCTGCCGCATCCGCGCCACTACACGCTGAAGACCAGCCCGGAGTTTTCGGCACTGAAGGCGCGGCTGACGGAAGATATCCGCGTCGAGGCGATGCGCACGGCGCAGATATAGTCGGGTCAGCAAGGCGCCTGAACGGCTCAGAGACTTCGTAAGTCCTTGATAAGCACGTAAAGATGCAGCGGGTCCGTCGGCGATTGCGCGAATCCGTAGTGCTCGTAAAACGTGCGGGCGCCGTCGTTCTTGGCGTGGACGACGACCGCGCGGATACCTGCAATATCGGCCGCCTGCAAACTGCGCAGGACGGCATCGCGCAACAGTCCGCCGCCGACGCCTTTGCCTTGCCAGTCCAGACTGACCGCAAGACGCGCCAGCAGCATTACAGGCACCGGATGGCGTGCGAGACCTTTCGTCAATCGCTCGGGCGCACCCTCATATTTAACTTCACCAACGACCAGGGTATAAAAGCCGATTACATCTTCGCCAGAGAGACCAATGTAGGTCAGCGAAGCATTGGCTTGCTGGTTTTGGAATGCATAGCGTACGAGAAAGCGATTGAGCGGTTCTTCACCGCAGTCGAACATGTCCACCAAATGCTTGCGGGCCAGTTTCTCGATCTGGAATTCGCTCACGCTGGATCGCGACCGGAAAAGATGCTTGGTTCGTTCAATAGGCGCTTGAGGCGGGGGAGATCACGCGTTGGCGCGTCGAGCGCTGCCATGAACGCGACCCATTTTTCGGCATCGAGATGGAGGCTGCGCCGGTCGGCTAATGTTTCTTCGGCTCGCGCAAGCGCGCTTTCAAGCACGAAATCGCTGAGCGAACGGCGTTCAGTCGCGGCGGCGGTTGCGAGTGTACGCTTTGCCTGGGGGGTAAGGCGCAAGTCCAGTTTTTCCGATCTGGTGGTTCTGGTCGTCATTGGTACCTCTCGATTGAAGGATACCACATTTCGCCAGACAATGTCATGACAATTTCGGCCGCGCCCGCGAAACGTGCTGGATCAGGCCGCCAGAAGCTGCTTGCGGTCGACGCGTTCCTGTTGCGGCGAGCGGGCGTACAACTCGCGATAGCATTTGGAGAAATGCGAGGCGGAAACAAAGCCGCAGGCGACCGCGACTTCGACCACCGGCAACGACGACTGGATCAGCAGGTGCCGGGCGCGGTCGAGGCGGATCTCCAGATAGTAACGGGCAGGGGAGCGCCCCATCTCGGTGCGGAACAGGCGCTCAATCTGCCGGCGCGACAGGTCGACATGGTCAGCGACCTCGATCAGCGAGAGCGGCTCGGAGAGATTGGCTTCCATCAGCTCGATAATGGTCAGAACCTTGGAATTCTGCACGCCAAGGCGGGCGCGCAGCGGCAGGCGCTGGCGGTCGGTCGGGCTGCGCACACGATCAGTCAGCACCTGCTCGCAGACGCGGTTGACGAGGCTTTCGTCGAAATCGTCGCCGATCAGCTTCAGCATCATGTCGAGCGCCGCGGTGCCGCCGGCGCAGGTGTAGATGTTCTGGTCGATCTCGAAGAGGTCGGCGAACACGTTGGCCTTGGGGAACGCCTCGGAAAAGCCCGGCAGGTTCTCCCAATGGATGGCGCAGCGCTTGTTGGACAGCAGGCCTGCGGCGGCCAGGATATGCGCGCCGGTGCACAGGCCGCCGACGGCAACGCCCCGATTGTACTCCTCGCGCAACCAGGCGAAGGCCGATTTGTTCTGGTAGCGCTCGACATTGATGCCGCTGCAGACGATGGCCATGTTCGGCCGGTCCGGTCCGGACATTTTCTTGCGCTCTTCCTCTAGCGAGGTGTTGACGGCGCATTCGACGCCGTTCGAGGCGCGCACCGGCTTGCCGTCGATGCTGGCGAGCCGCCAGCGATAGGCTTCATAGCCGAGCATGCGGTTGGCCGAACGCAACGGGTCGAGCGCCGTCGCGAAGGCAATCATGGTGAAATCGGGGACCAGGAAGAATACGAACGATCGCCGGATCGGGTGCTTTACGACGTTCACGGGTAGATCCTCACGCTGCAATGGCGCGAACAGGATGTCGCGATTAGCATAGCGACATCAGGAAAGACGTTTCCTGTCAATTGGCTAGATGGCAACGGAGCGACTTTATTTGCGACACGGGTCGCAAATGGGCAATCGCTATGCGGCGAAGGACGCGACATGCCGCCGGATCGAGCAAACGAGCCTACGCAGTCTGCGCACACGAAAACGCCGCCTCGGCAAAACCGAAGCGGCGCTGGATCGACTTCGAAGCAGCGCTAGGCTGCTTCCGCCGGGATTGCCGCGTCTCAGGCGACGAAGCCGAGGCGCGCGGCAGCCATGGCACCGGTCTGGCCAGGCATGGTGTTGGCCAGGCGCTGGCGCTCGAGCGCGGTCGTCAGGTTCATTTCGCGACGGGCAAAGAGGCGGGCAAAAAGCTTCATGATCATCTCCATTCGGTTGCTCAGACGGGTCGCCTTCGCTTGATGGAGTGGGGCAGCTCGTTTGTTGATGATGATATAGGCTTACGTGAGGGGAAACTAAATCGCAAAAGCGAAGCACTTGATATGAAAAGCGACACGGAATGCGACAAATTTGGGCATTCTGCCCCGGATTTTCGATTATTTACAATGTGTTGATTGCCAGTGCGGGCTGCTATGCGACTTGCTCATATGCGGCATGCGACGGCGACATGGCTCGGGAAAATCATTGGAGTACAAACAAAAAGGCCTGCCGGGCTGATCTGCGCGGCAGGCCTTCAGCTGTTGATACACACGGTTTACTTTGCTCCAGCCCAGGATCCCACACCATGGCGAGTGCCGGCCTTAGCATCGGCAGCTTCGGGCCAGCCGATATCCTTCTGCAGTTCAATCGGCAGCGCGCGGATGGCGCGTTCCGTCTGGTAGCGGGCACGGGCCTCGCTGAACTCGGTCGCGATCCGACCGATGGATGACAGGATAGACATCTCATTCTCCTTCGCGTTGGGCCAGGTTGTCCCGGCGCTTGCAGCGTCAGGCGGTACACCGGGTTTGTTTCAGCTTCATTTCGTGTCGATTGCAGGTCCGTGTCATGGTTGTTTCGGGACCACTTCGATGCGTCCTGCCTTCGATGGAGTTGACTATCCTCCCAAACTGATGTTCAATCAAACGAAATGGAATGATGGTTTGCATCAGAAAAATTGAAGGTCGCTTGCCATGAACGCCCCACTCAATCATCCGCTGCCGCTGCTCGATCTGGATGTTCTGCGCACTTTCGTCGCGATCGCCGAGACCGGCAGCTTCACCACTGCGGCCAATGCGGTTTTCCGCACGCCGTCGGCCGTCTCCATGCAGATCAAGAAGCTGGAGGACATTCTCGGCCGCTCGGTGTTCGCGCGCGACGCCCGTTCGGTGACGCTGACCACCGATGGCGAGATGCTGCTCGGCTATGCGCGCCGGCTGCTGTCGATCAATCGCGAGGTGGTGTCGAAGTTCATCATTCCAGACATTGTCGGGGTGGTGCGGCTCGGCTCGCCGGACGATTACGGCGAACGTGTGCTGCCGCATGTGCTGAAGCGGTTCGCACAGTCGCATCCATCGATCGCGGTCGACGTCACCATCGACCAGAGCGTCAATCTGCGCCGGCGCATGGACGACCGGGCGCTCGACATCACGCTGCTCACCAACTCCTACAAGACCAGCGCGATCGGCGCCGAAGTGCTGCTCACAGAGCCGATCGTCTGGGCCGGTGCCAAGGGCGGTTGCGCGCATCTGCGCGAGCCGCTGCCGGTCTCATTGTGGGAAGAGGGCTGTGCCTGGCGGGCAGGGGCATTGGAGGCGCTTGGCCGCGAGGGCCGCAACTACCGTATCGCCTATATGAGCGCGCACACGGCCGGCCAGCGCGCCGCGATCATGGCGGATCTTGCGGTGGCGCCGCTGCCGAAATCCTTCCTCGGCAGCGACATGGTCGAGCTGTGCCCGAAGGACGGCATGCCTGACATCGGCACCTACAACCTCGCCATGGTGGTGACGCCGGACGCCAGCGCGCCGGTGAAGGCAGTCGCCGACCATATCCGCGCGACGTTTGAGATGTTCAGGGAAACTGGGAAGTTCTGAGCCAAACTACGACCTGAGCGGCGCAACCAGATCGCGAGGGGTTCCGTCGCGGTCTGTCCTCTGCAGCCACAACTCTCCTGCCTTGGCATGATAACTGTCAGTTTCGTTGGTCAAGAAGGCCACTATGCTGTCCCGCGCGCGTCGCGCCTCCGGCATGTCGATCAACGGCCAGACATGGAACATGCCTTGCTCGTGGACGACCTCAATTTCGACGCCGGCCGCGCGTGCCTTTTCCGCGAAGATCAGATTGTCGGGGGTGAGCAGATCGCGTGAACCGGTCAGCAGCAGCGTTTTGGGCAGCACCGACAGGTCGCCGTAAACCGGGCTGATGCGCCAGTCGGTGGGATCTATGCCGGCGCTGTAAAGCCGGATCGCCTCGCGGCCGCCGGCAATGCCCAGCCACGGATCGTTGCGTTCGGCCTCATACATTTCTGGGTTGGCGAGCGACACGTCGAGACCGGGCGAAATCAGCACGTGGCGTGATGGCAAGGGCAAGCCATTTTGCGCAGCCATCATCGTCAGCACGACGGCCATGTTTCCGCCGGCGGAATCGCCCATGAAGATGATATCAGTCGCCCTGGTTTCGCCGAACATCTGGCAGTAGACGGCGCCGACCATGCCGAACATGGCGTGAAAGTCGTGTTCGGGAGCAATGGGATAGATCGGCACGGTGATACCGAACCCGAGGCGGTCGGCCATGTCGGCGATCAGCCGCCAATGATAGGGTGTGATTTCAAAGACATAAGCGCCGCCGTGCAGGTAGAGAATCCGCCTCCGCTCACCAGCCTGGGGAGCGATCTCGTAGACGGGAAAGCCGTTGATCGTGCGGGTTGTGATCTCCAGGCGCGACCGCAGCGACGCAGGCGGCTGATGGTTTTCCGTCTTGCGCGCATAGGCGATCCAGCGCTGCAGGTTCTCGGGGCTGGAAAACGCCTTCTTGCGGCTGTACCTGAGGACGAACGACACGACGTGGCTTTTGAGACTGGGCATGCAGATACACGGACTTCGGCTGAGCCGACTAAGAGAACCCCCGACTATTTCGAAGATTGTGTCGCCACCAAAAAAGTCAAGATTGATGCAATCTCAACACGGTCGTTTGATCCCAGCTGTCGACAAAGCATCCGGCCATGAAGTCTCTGGCCTACCGGCGCAGCTCAACGCCGCGGCAGCAACGCGGCGCGCAGCCAATTGCTGGGTGCAGCCGGAGCCGCATTGCGGCTCCGGCGAATACCGAACAGCTTGCATTTGTCGATGAATTTCATCCGCGCTGCGTGCCCCATCCGACCGACGGCTGCCCTTCGCTCGAACGCGGCGACACCGGCCAGCCAATGTCCTTTTGGATCTCAGGCGGCAAGCTGTTGAGGATGCGCAGCGACTTGCGCGCTTCGCGTGTTTTCTTGAAGGCCGCACCATAGCGGCCGAAGCTTTCGAACATCGACATCTTGATCTCCTTGGAGCGTTGCGGTGGCCGAAAACTGTTTCCGCCTGCCGTTCGATGCCGGTTAAATGCTCCGCCTATGTATCTGGCGGATTTCACGAAAACGCGATTTCGTTTCCAGATCGGCGCGATCTGGAAACATTTGCATACAAATGAAAATGGAAGGTCTGACGGCCTATCGGAGGCGAGTCATCCCCGCCCGCGCCGCGCGGCGTGGCCTTCGCGCGAACGCCGCCGCGGGGCAGCGTCGCCGGCAATGCCGTCTTCGCTCACCGTCTTGCGCGGCGGCAGTTTCACCGCCGCCGACAGCTTGGGAAACGGGTCGATCTTGTTCGGGAGCGCCATGGCATAAACGAAATGTTCCTGGAATTTCGGCTCCAGCGCCGTCTCGATCTTCTCGATCTTGCTAACGGTTTCCTCGATCTCGCGGCGATAGCCACGGTTCAACAGCGCCATGCGGGCACCGGCACCGGCCGCATTGCCAACGGCCGAGACCTTGTCGAGGTCGCAATCCGGAATCAGGCCCAGCACCATTGCGTATTTCGGGTCGATGAACGAGCCGAATGCGCCGGCGAAGTGGATGCGGTCGACATGATCGGTGTGCTGCTTTTCCATCAAAAGCTTGGTGCCGGCATAAAGGGCGGCCTTGGCAAGCTGGATAGCGCGCACATCAGTCTGGGTGATGGTGATCTTGGGCTCGCCTTCCTTCAGCACATAGGAGAAGGTGCGGCCATTGGCGACGACGCGAGGCGAGTGGCCGCTCAGCGATCCATCGACGACGCCGTCCTCGGAGATGATGCCGGCGAGATACATCTCGGCGACCACCTCGATGATGCCGGAGCCGCAAATACCGGTGACGCCGGTCGCCTGCACGCTGTCGAGGAAGCCCGGCTCGTCGGACCAGAGTTCCGAGCCGATGACGCGGTATTTCGGTTCCAGCGTTTCAGGATCGATGCGGACGCGCTCGATGGCACCCGGTGCGGCGCGCTGGCCACCGGAGATTTCCGCACCTTCGAAGGCCGGGCCAGTTGGCGATGAGGCCGCCACGACCCGGTGGCGATTGCCGAGCACGATCTCGGCATTGGTGCCGACATCGACGATCAGCATCATCTCGTCCTGGCGGTGCGGCCCTTCCGACAGCGTCACTGCGGCAGCGTCCGCGCCGACATGGCCGGCAATGCAAGGAAGCATATAGAGCCTGGCGCCCTGGTTGAGCTTCAAACCGATATCCGATGCCTTGATGTGCACGGCGCCGGAGACGGCTAGCGCGAAGGGGGCGCCGCCGAGCTCGGTCGGATCGATGCCGAGGAACAGATGGTGCATGATCGGATTGCCGACGAACACGGAATCCAGGATGTCGTTGCGTTGGACGTTGCCTTCGGTGCAGACCTTGTCCACAAGCCCCGAAATGGCCTCGCGCACGGCGACCGTCATGCCTTCGCGGCCGTCCGGGTTCATCATCACGTACGAGACACGGCTCATCAGATCCTCGCCGAAGCGGATCTGCGGATTGGATGTGCCCGACGAGGCGGCGACGCGGCCCGACAGCAACGACACCAGATGCATGGCGATCGTGGTCGAGCCGATATCGCAGGCAAGTCCGTACGCCTCGTTCTTGAGGCCGGGCCACAAAGCGATGACCCGTGCGGTCTCGCTGTCGGTGTCCTTGTGGATCGCGGCGGTCGCGGTCCAGTTGCCTTTGCGCAAAATGCCTTGCACCTGCGGCAACAGATGGAAATCGAATTCGAGGCTCTTGAGGCCCCAGTCCTTCATCAGCGCGATCTTCAGACGGTCGAGGTCGCCGAGCGGCTTGTGCATGTCGGGTTCTTCGATCTCGACATAGCACATCCGGATTGCCGCATCGCGGGCGATGACCCTGGTGTCGGCGTCCTTGCGGATGGTCTGCGCGTTGATGACGGTGTCCTGCGGCACGTCGACGACGAGATCGCCGAGAATCTGCGCCGAGCAGGACAGCCGGCGGCGCTCGGGCAGGCCGCGTACGCGCTCGTAGCGCTCTTCCTTGGCGCCCTTGGGCGAGAGGTGATCGTTGGAGGAAACGATCTTGTGCTTGGCGAAATTGCCTTCCTGCACCTCGATCTGGCAACGCCCGCAAGTGGCACGCCCGCCGCACACGCTCTCGACATAGACACCGAGCTGGCGCGCGGCATCCAGAACCGGCGTGCCGACCGGAAACCGCCCGCGCTTGCCCGACGGCATGAACAGCACGAGCGGATCGGTGATGTTGACGGGAGAGTTCATACGTTCCAGACTTTACTTTCTACGCAGCTCGGGTCTTGGCCACGGCAGCGATGCCGCTGTGTCTCGGTTCCTCCCCAGTCCTAGGCCCCATATCGTGTCGGCCAAGACCTGGCTCAACCCCGCGCCATGCGCGCTTCGCGGCCGCCGCGCCTGCGTCCGCCATTGCCATTGCCATCGCCCGGCGCGTTGACCTGCGTCCGGGCGGCAACGGCCTGGCCGCCTTCAGCAGGCTTGTAGTCCTTGTAGGTCCTGATCCAGTTGGTGCAGTTCTCGTCGGTGCCGTTCAGCACGTTGGCGCCACGCACCGCTTCCATTTCCTGCGGCCGCACCGGGTTCATGATCGCCGAGGTCATGCCGGCGCCGATCACCATCGGGATGAAGGCGGCGTTGATGCCATGACGGTGCGGCAGGCCGAACGAGATGTTGGAGAGGCCGCAGGTGGTGTTGACCTTGAGCTCCTCGCGCAGGCGGCGTAGCAGGGCAAATACCTGGCGGCCGGCATCGCCCAGCGCGCCGATCGGCATGACCAGCGGGTCGACGACCACATCATGCGCCGGAATGCCGAAGTCGGCACAGCGCTGAACGATCTTCTTGGCGACGGCAAAGCGCACATCGGGGTCCATCGAAATACCGGTCTCGTCGTTGGAAATGGCGACGACGGGAACGTTGTATTTCTTGATCAACGGCAGGATGGCTTCGAGCTTTTCCTCCTCGCCGGTGACGGAATTGACTAGCGGCCGGCCCTTGGCGACCTTCAGCGCCGCTTCGATTGCCGCAGTCACGGAGGAGTCGATCGACAACGGCAGGTCGACCAGGCCTTGCACGATCTCCAGCGTCTGCACCAGCAGCGCCGGCTCGGTGGCGTTGGGATCGACTGCAGTGACGCCGGCATTGACGTCGAGCATGGTCGCCCCACAGGCGGCCTGCTCCAGCGCATCCTTGATGACGGTCTCAAAATTGCCGGCGATCATTTCGGCGGCCAGTTTCTTACGGCCGGTCGGGTTGATGCGCTCGCCGATCACGCAGAAGGGCTGATCGAAGCCGATGATGATTTCTCGTGTCGCCGAGGCGACGATGGTCCGGGTCATGAAATCTCTCCATCGTGATATAAAGAGTTCTTTATATCGTTATCTGTTTCTGATCAAGCGAATGCTGACGATTCGCGCTGTCAATGCGCGGTCTTGACCATGTCGACCTGGGTTTCAGTGAGGTCGTCATGCAGTATGTGATCGAGCCGGTCGGCAACGAGCTGGTCGTCGCGGCGGATTTCGCGTTTCCACGGCCGGCGACCCTTCAGCACGCCGGATTCGTCGACGATCTCGGCGACGTATTCTTCCTGGCGGTAGGCCATCACATGGACGCCGGATACACCGGGAATTTCCTTCACCTCATTGATGATGTCGATGCAGAGCTGCTTGCCTTCCTTCTTCTGATCCTGGGCGCCTTCCAGGCGCTTGACGATCTGATCGGGAATGTGAATGCCCGGCACGTTGGAGCGGATCCATTTGGCCGTCTTGGCCGAGGCCAGCGGCCCGACGCCGCACAGGATGAAGCATTTCTCGGTATAGCCGAGGTCGCGGACCTTCTGCATGTAGGTACGGAACATCGGCACGTCGAAGCAGTACTGGCTCTGCACGAACTGCGCGCCGGCGGCGATCTTCTTGCCAAGCCGATAGGGCCGGAAATCGATCGGCGGCGCGAACGGGTTGATGGCCGCGCCAAGGAAAAGCTGCGGCGGCGTCGTGAGTTTTCGGCCGGACAGGAATTTGCCGTTATCGCGCATAACGCGGCAGGTTTCGAGCAGCGACATGCAGTCGAGATCGAACACCGGCTTGGCGCCGGGCTGGTCGCCGGCCTGCACGCCGTCGCCGGTCAGGCACAGCATGTTGGCGACGCCCATCGCAGCACCCCCAAGCACGTCGCCCTGGATGGCGATGCGGTTCCGGTCGCGGCAGGCGATCTGCATGATCGGGGCATAGCCCATGCGGGTCAGCAGCGCGCAGATGCCGACCGACGACATGTGGCAGTTGGCGCCGGAAGCGTCGACGGCATTGATGGCGTCGACCCAGCCGTCGAAAATCCTGGCGCGGTTGTAGACGTCTTCCGGATCGGCGCTGTCGGGCGGATTGAGCTCGGTCGTCACTGCGAACTCGCCGCGCCTGAGGACGCGTTCCAGCCGGCCACGCGAGGTGTGGCCGGGCAGGGGATCGAGCGGCAAATGGATGCCGGCCGGATTCTCGTCTGGCTGACGGCCGATCATGCCGACGCTCCGGTCTTCGTAGTATTCCGGGCCGCATTGCGGGCGGCCGCGGCCTGCGCGGTGACCCGCAGCCAGGCGGAGGTTTCGCGCAAGGACTGATCCACCGGCTTCTGCACTTCCAAAATCTTGTCGCCATGCACCATGTTCCGCGAGCCTTCCCAGGCTTTGACCCAGACGCAAGGCATGTCAGGCTCGACCTCGCAATTGCCGTTGGCGCGGACACCGCCGCAAGGGCCGTTGCGCAATTGCTTGGGGCAGTTCATTGGGCACGACATGCCGGTCGAGGAAAGGATGCACTGGCCGCACATGCGGCAGTCGAACATGAAGCCCTTGACGCGCTTTTCGACGAATTTCACAGGCCCTTCGACACGGCTGTAGCCGATGCCCTTCCACAGCGGATGGAGGAGCAGGAACATGTCGGCGAATTTGCCGTAGAACCATTCGAGCAGCCGCGAATGCCGCACAGACCAAAGGCGCACCGCGAAAGAGCGCTGCACACGCCGCTGCGGCGACACGTCGGCCGGCTTGTAGTCGGATTTCGGCGCCGCCTTCTTGACGATGGTCGCCTGGGTCACGCCGGCTTGAGCCGTCGTCGCCGGCATTGATTGGGGATCAGACATTTTCTTTGCCCCCCGCCTTGACCAGAGCGACCAGCCGCTCACGGTCGTATTTCGCATCAAGTTCCTGAAGAGCCTTCTCGGCCTCGGCTTCAAGATCGTCACTGACCGGGAGGGGTTCTGCCTTGCGCCATTCGGCAAGATAGTCGTCGGTGCCGCCAGCGCCGGTGCGCATGGCGCACATGTCGATCGCCTCGGTGAAGCGCAGCGGCAGTTCGCGCTTGGCGTTCTGCCGGCCCTTCTTGACGATGACCTGGGCGGGGATGTCGCGCCAGTAGACGACGATCAGATCGGCCATAATTTCCTGCTCCTGCAGAGCGCCGTGCGTCCAATCAGACGCACAAACGATGCTCTACCACTTAACTCCGCTGCATCGTGCTCTCCGAAGATCGATTCCGATCTTTTGGCCAATGCAGTGGTTTCGAGCATTGCCGGAAGCGCTGTTGGGCTGCTTGTTATGGGACGACGCGGGGGCCTTCAAAAGCGACGCAATCGACGGCCGCGGTTGAAAGCGGAGTTTCTTCCAGCACTGGTCAGCCGGCGCGGCCATCGTAGCTGCCGACCAGCCTCCTGTGGAAGCGCACGTAACCTCGTTCGGTCGTGCGTAAATGCTCCGCGACGATGTCATGGAAGCGCGGCAGGCGGTGGAAGGGAACGGCCGGATAGGAATGGTGCTCGGAATGGTACGGCATGTTCCAAGCCACGAAGCGCACCAGCCTTGTGGTGAAGGTGGTGCGGGTGTTCTCGAGCATGTTGGCGACATGCGGGCACAACGCGTGCTCGGCCAGCAGGTAGGCACGCAAAAACGGCTGTCCGACCAGCACCGGCACGATCCAGACCCACAACAGCAGCGCCGACTGCGCGGCGAGCGATGCGGCCAGCAATGCCGCATAGCCGATCAGGAACAGCCGTGCTTCGACAAGCACCTTCCGGCGACCCTTTTCCGGCACAAAGCCGTCGCGGTTGCGGCCAGCCGCATTGGTTGCGATCACACGGCCCATGGCGATCCAATAGGGACCGCCGGACAGATAGCGCAGATATTGGCTGATGGTCTCCGGCTTCGGCGCCATCAGTTCGGGGTCGTTGTCCGGATCGTGCGTGTGGCGGTGGTGGGCGAAATGGAAGTAGCTGAACCATGCCGGCGGCAACAGGATCAGGAAGCCGGCCACGGTGGCGATGGTGCGATTGAGCAACGCCGTTCTGAACGCCGTTTCATGGATGGTCTCATGCAACAGCGTGAAGAAGAAGACGATCAGGATTCCCTGCGGCAAGATGAGAAGCGGCCAGAACGGGATGCGGGCGGCGATCAGCGCGCCCAGCACGACAACCAGCCCGCCATGGACGGCCAGCCGGATAATGCCGGGTCCGTCCAGCCTGGTGGTGAGGTCGCGACGGTCCTCGACCGAAAGGCCGGCAATGATGGTGCGGTGGTCGATGTCGCTCATGATGCAATGTTAGTGGCGGGTGGCTGTCCGGTAAATCGGCGCGTCACCAGACGCCGTGCCTTATCCCCGTCCAGAGATAAAACCATACCGTCGGATGATACCATTGTTTCGAAGGCAGGCCGGGATCCACCGTGCCGACCTTGCCGGCCAGCGCATCCCTGACCGCTTCGACGCAGATGTCGCGCGAGAAGGCCGCCTGCCGCAACGCGTAGCTTGAAATTGTGTCGCCCGGCTGCGGTTTGCCACGCGTCTGCCGCAGCACGCCGCCAGTGTCGACGCCGGCGTCGACCAGATGCACGGTGGTGCCGAAGTTCTCCGCATCGCCTGAAGCCAGCGCCCAGTAGCCGCCGTTCATGCCACGATATTTCGGGGCGATGCCGGCATGGTAGTTGAGGACCGGGCAAGGGATTTTGGCCAGCGTCTGCCGCGACAGCAAGCGGCAGCCGGCGAGCAGCACCACACCCGGTTGGATTTCCGCGATCGCCTGCAGGCACTCCGGCGCGTTGGCCGACGAGACATAAATGATCTTTTGCCCAGGCTTCGGTTCGGTTTGCAGCTTCTGCCCGGCGGCAAGCCGGGCTGCGTGGCCGGCGAAGAAGCGCTTGCCGAGGCGCGTCAGCACCATCGTGCCGAGTTGACCGATGGCCGAGGTCCAGCCTTGCCGCCGCGCCCGCGCGAGAAGCAATTGCTTTTTGGATTCAGGAGCTTCGAGGATGACGCTGACCGGGCCGAGTTGATCGGCGACGGCGTTGACGATCGCCCAGATATGCGGGCCGCCTTCGGTGACGACGACGATCGGCCGTTGGTTTGTTTTCGACAGTGCCATGCTCTGCGACCCCCCGCAAAGAACCTGTTCTTTGCGCGCGAATGCTAGGCTGACCGGGTTAACCCCTGGTGATCGGGGCTCAGCGCTTGAATTCGAGGATATCGAGCTTCGATTCGTAATAGGGCGCCGGGAACTCGATGCGCCATTCACTGGCGCTGTTGCGGAAGGCATAGCCGACCTGATCGCTTTCCGGCCCGCTGCCGTAGGGCTTTGCCGGATCGTCGTTGACGTGGAAGGAACCGAGATAGATCGCGCGTTTCTCGCCATCGTCGAAGAAGCGGCCCTTGGTGCGCTGCGAGCCGGTGATCTTTTCCAGTCTCCAGCCGGAACCGTCGTCACTCACCTTGCATTTGAACCAGCCATAGATGACGAGCGGGCTCAATCCGCCGGCCTTGATGGTGCGGCATTGCCATTTGCCGGTCAGGTCCTTGTCAGAGAAGGGAACCAGCGGCTTTGCCAGCAAGGCGTCGAGCTGCTTGACCTCGGCGGGATCGCCGGCCTTCGCCTCGTCAAGCGCTGCCTTGCGCGTCTCGCCATATTTGTTGAGCCGCGCCTTGTCGGCAGCCGTTATCAGCTTCTGCACCTCGCCATCGGCGAACGCGGGCATGGTCAAGCAGAGGACAGTTGCTGCGGCAAACATGAGGCGAGCGATCATCGGTGGCGTTTCCCTGTTGATGGCTGGAGCAGGCTGTTTTCTTGTCTGGCGCATACCTTAATGTTTCGCCGCGTTCTGTCATCCGTGCCTGAGCATCGACAGCAGAAACGAGGTGGAAAGAATGCGGATCTTGCTGACGGGATCGTCCGGTTGGCTGGGCAGCGCCTTGGCGCCGCGGCTGCGGGCTCTTGGTCATGACGTCACCGGCCTCGATCCCGTCCCATCCTCGGAAACGCGAATCGTCGGCTCTGTCGCCGATCGCGACCTGGTCATGAGGGCGGTCGAGGAGAACCGCATCGAGGCCATCATCCATAGCGGCGCGCTGCACAAGCCTGACATCGAACGTCATCGCAACGAGGATTTCGTCGAGACGAATGTGCGCGGCACGCTCAACCTGCTCGATGCGGCAGCAGCTTTTGGCGTTCAGCGCTTCGTGTTTACGTCGACGACATCGCTGATGATTTCCGAGTCCATACGCACCGGCTTCACCGGCGGGGCGCGCAAGGCGGCATGGCTGACGGAAGACATGTCGCCTGAACCGCGCAACATCTACGGCGTCACCAAGCTTTCAGCCGAACAGCTCTGCCGGCTCTATCATTTGCAGTTCGGCCTGCCGGTGATCGTGTTGCGCACCGCCCGGTTTTTTCCCGAGGCGGACGACATGGCGCACGTGATCGAACAGTCGGATGCCAACACCAAGGCCAATGAGCTGTTGTTCCGCCGGCTGACGGTGGAGGACGCAGCCGATGCCCATATCGCCGCCTTGGAGAAAGCACCGCAATTGGGCTTCGACACTTTCATCATCTCGGCACCGACGCCTTTCCAGCCCGAAGATTGCGCGGCCTTGATCGCCGACGCGCCGTCGGTCGTCGCGCGCTATTTTCCGGATTATCCGGCACTCTACACGAAGAAAGGCTGGACGATGTTTTCGTCGATCGACCGGGTCTATGATGCGTCGCGGGCGAGGGACCGGCTGGGTTTCGTCTGCAAGACGAGCTTTGCCGATGTGCTCGCCGGGCTCGAAGCTGAAGAACGCTTTGCCTAGAAATATCGTCAAGCCAGGATTGCAGCGCTGGCCAGTTCCTTCGTCAGGTCGCCATAGCCGGTCGAGCGGCGCTCATAGGCGAGGCCGAGCATTTTCGCCGCCTTTTCGGCGACCTTGTCGAGTTCCGGGTCATCGGTCTGAGCGATATAGATCAGCTTCTCGTAGTTGCCGAAATAGTCCTTGATCAGCTCCGGGTGCTTGTCGAGGCCGAGCGGCTTCATGAAGAAGGCATCGAATTGCCGGCAGAGGAAATCGGTCATGTAGAACGACATCATGTCGTCATCGGCGACCTTCGCATAGGCATCCATGCCCTGGTAGAAAGCAAAGCAATGCGGCCCGGCCATGCGCTCGACGCCATGCTTCTCGCAGATCCGATCGAGCAGGCCACCCGTGCCGCAATCGGCATAGCCGACGAAGATGTGTCTGTAGCCGTCGGTCTTGGCCTTCTCGATAGCCTTGTCCATGGCCGGCGCGATGCGGTCCGGATAGAAATGGAACTCCGCCGGCAGGCAAGTCAGGTCGAGGTGGTCGAGCCCGAGCTGCTCCTTGACCGCCAAAACTTCGCGCGCAATCATTCCGCAGGCGATGACGAGCAGCCTGTCGCCTTGATCGGATTGTCGTTTTCGCGCGGTAGTCATGGAACCAGTCTAATCCATCTTCGTTGCTGTCCAGCGAATTTATATCCTGAGGGAGACACTATTCATGAAATTGTTCCGCGTCGCGCCAATCGCTATTCTCGCCTGCGCCTTGGCTGTTTCGGCCTGCGCCAACACGGTGCGCGGCGTCGGTAAGGATATCAAATCCACTGCGAAGGCTGTTGACGATACCGTCAAGAAACCCTGATCCGCACAGCTCTAAACATTTGGGAATAAAAAAGCCGCACTGCAAGGCGCGGCTTTTCTCGTCGGTGCCGGACTTATTGGCTCAGGCCGAAGCGCGAACGTTGTGCTTGCGCTTCATGAAGTCCTTGGCAGTCTCGACCGCCACCGCGGCGTCGCGGCAATAGGCGTCGGCACCGACGGCTTTGCCGAATTCCTCGTTGAGCGGCGCACCGCCGACCAGCACGACATAGTCGTCGCGAATGCCCTTTTCCTTCATCGTATCGATGACGACCTTCATGTAAGGCATGGTCGTCGTCAGTAGCGCCGACATGCCGATGATGTCGGGCTGGTGCTTTTCGATTGCATCGAGATATTTTTCGACTGCATTGTTGATGCCGAGGTCAATGACATCGAAGCCGGCGCCTTCCATCATCATGCCGACCAGATTCTTGCCGATGTCATGGATGTCGCCCTTGACGGTGCCGATCACCATCTTGCCCTGCTTCGGCGCGCCGGTGGCGACAAGCAGCGGACGCAGGATGAACATGCCGGCCTTCATCGCGTTGGCCGACAGCAGCACTTCGGGAACGAACAGGATGCCGTCGCGGAAGTCCTCGCCGACGATGCGCATGCCCTCGACCAGAGCCTCGGTTAGCACCTTGTAAGGCGCCCAGCCGCGCTCGAGAAGGATATTGGTGCCTTCCTCGATTTCTTCCTTCAACCCGTCATAAAGATCGTCGTGCATCTGCTGCACCAACTCGTCGTCGGAGAGTTCCGAAAGGATGATCTCGTCGTCGGCCATTTTTTCTCAGGCTCCTTGCCGGCTACAACTGTTGCGGCAGCTTAAAAATATCGCGTCAATACCTAACCCGCACGGGCCGGTTGTCCATAGCTGATTTGCGACTTCCCGCAAAACGAAAGCGACCGTAAATCTCTTGGAATTCTTGTCGATTTTGCGACAGGCGTTGGCGCTGGCGGGCCGTTTCGAATAGGGTGCATGGCTACGATCCGGCCAGAGACCGCAATATGCGGCCGCAAACGGATTTCAGGCCGGTGCAAGAGCCCGGCCGGAGTAAATCAGGCCAGAACGAAAGCCAGGGAAGAACGATTATGAGTGAGAACGCGCCGGTCGATCAGGAAGCGTCAAACGCACGGCGCGGGCGCGCTGCCAGCGGTGGCGCCGCAGCCCGACGGGCTGCACGTTCGGGCGGCGGCCCCGGCACACAGCTCACCTATA
Source organism: Mesorhizobium sp. M0040 (assembly GCF_040323505.1). Taxonomy (NCBI): domain Bacteria; kingdom Pseudomonadati; phylum Pseudomonadota; class Alphaproteobacteria; order Hyphomicrobiales; family Phyllobacteriaceae; genus Mesorhizobium; species Mesorhizobium sp. M0040. The sequence continues at coordinate 246,457 of NZ_JAMYVA010000003.1, read as the reverse complement.
TCAAGCGCAAGATCAACGTCTATGAAGTGCTGGACGAGGAAGGGCTGGCGCTGATCGAAAAGAACACCGACACGGTGCTGGAGGAGATCGGCATCATCTTCCGCGACGACGCCGAGGCGCTGCAGCTTTGGAAAGAGGCGGGCGCCGACGTCAAGGGCGAGCGGGTGCATTTCCCCAAGGGCCTCTGCCGCTCGCTGTTGAAGACCGCTCCGTCCGTCTATACCCAGCACGCCCGCAACGGCGAGCGCTCGGTGCAGATCGGCGGCAACGCGACAGTGTTCGCGCCGGTCTATGGACCGCCCTTCGTGCGCGATCTCGACGGCGTCAGGCGCTATGCGACGATCGAGGATTTCCGGAATTTCGTGAAACTCGCCTATATGGCGCCGTCGATCCATCATTCGGGCGGCACGGTTTGCGAGCCGGTCGACGTGCCGGTTAACAAACGGCATCTCGACATGGTCTACAGCCATATCAAATATTCGGACAAGCCGTTCATGGGCTCGGTGACCGCGCCCGAGCGCGCTGAAGATACGGTGGCGATGGCCAAGATCGTGTTTGGTGACGATTTCGTCGAGAACAACACGGTGCTGACCAGCCTGATCAATGCCAACTCGCCGATGGTCTTCGACGAGACCATGCTGGGAGCGCTGAAGGTCTATTCGCGCCACAATCAGGCCTGCATCGTCACGCCGTTCATCCTTGCCGGTGCGATGAGCCCGGTGACGGTCGCCGGCACGCTGACGCAGGTTTTAGCCGAGGTTCTGGCGGGGGCGTCGTTCACCCAGCTGATCCGGCCGGGTGCGCCGGTGCTGTTCGGCACCTTCGCCTCGTCGATCTCGATGCAGTCGGGCGCGCCGACCTTCGGCACGCCGGAGCCGTCGCTGGTCTCTTATGGCGCGGCGCAGCTCGCGCGCCGGCTCGGCCTGCCGTTCCGCACCGGCGGTTCGCTCTGTGCTTCAAAAATCCCCGATGCGCAGGCGGCCTATGAAAGCGCCAACACGCTGAACTCGACGATCCTCGCCGGCACCAATTTCGTGCTGCATTCGGCCGGCTGGCTCGAGGGCGGTCTCGCCTCCTGCTACGAAAAGTTCATGATGGATATCGACCAGCTCGGCATGACGCAGAAGTTCTCCGAGGGTGTCGACCTGTCGGAAAACGGCCAGGCGATGGACGCCATCCGCCAGGTCGGCCCGGGCAGCCACTATCTCGGCTGCGATCACACCCAGGCCAATTTCCAGACCGCGTTCTACCGTTCCAACATCGCCGATAACAATTCTTACGAGCAATGGCTGGCGGAAGGCGAAAAAACCGCGCCGCAGCGCGCCAACGAGCTCGCCCGCCGCTGGCTGGAAAGCTACGAGGCGCCGTATCTCGATCCGGGCATCGACGATGGGCTGAAGGACTTCATCGCCAGGAAGAAGGCGTCGATGGCCGACGCCTTCACCTGAAAGGAGCCCGAATCAGGCGGGGCTAAAGTCGCCAACATCATCCACAAGGAAGTCTGGCGGAGTGCCTTCTCCGACCCGGACAAGAAGGGATGATCCCGAGCGCGGCATGACTGAAACAATCGCGGCTGCGCTTTCCGCTCACGGCCTTATGCTTCGCGGCGGCTTCGATTTTGCGGGCGGTGAGGAAACACCTTCCGGTCTCTCCGGCGCTGCCGCCAGATCCGTTCTGCTGGTGGGGCAGGCGGGTGCCGCACCTTGGCCGCACTTCCTGCGCTGGTTGGAGAAACAGTCACAGCCGATCGACGATCCGCTCGACAGATGGTCGCGCGAAGTGATCGGCGCGGTGGCCGGAAAATTCGGGGCGCGCGCCGTGTCACCGTCCGACAGGCCTTATCTGCCGTTCCAGCAATGGGCGATACGTGCGGAGGGGCTGAAGCCGTCACCGCTCGGCATTCTCATGCATCCGCAATACGGGCTCTGGCATGCCTATCGCGGCGCGCTGCTGTTCGAAGACGAAATTGCGCTCCAAGAACCCCGCGACGTGATTCACCTTTGCGATACATGTCTGGAAAAACCTTGCCTGAAATCCTGTCCGGTAGAGGCTTATTCTGCGGATGGTTTTGCACATGAAACCTGTCTGGCCCATGTGCGCGGGCAAAACGGCGCGCCCTGTCGGACCGGCGGCTGCCTCGAACGCAACGCCTGTCCTTACGGTACCGATTATCGCTATCCGGCCGAGGTTCAGGCCTTTCACATGGCAGCATTCGCGCGTCTGTAGCGTCGCCGAATGCCGCACGAAATCTTGAAGCAGATCGCCTCATTACAGCTTGCCGCGACGGTCACCGCGGGTATCTATCGCACGTCAGATCAACGGAGCGGATGATGGCCACGCAAGCGATGCAAATCAAGACAAGCGACGGCATTGCCAAGGCCCGGCTGTTCCGTTCGGCGGCCCCAGCCAAGGCAGCGATCATCCTCTACATGGACGTTTTCGGTCCGCGACCGGCGCTTGATCAGATGGCGGAAAGGCTTACGGGCGAGGGCTATGCGGTGCTTGTGCCGGACCTTTTTTACCGCAATGCGCCCTACGGTCCGTTCGATCCCAAGACTGCGTTCGGCGACGAGAGGAGCAAGGCCGCCATCACAGGTCTCCTCGGCGGCACGACCCAGGAGATGACGATCCGCGACAGCGGCGCTTTCCTCGATGCACTTGCTGCGCAAGGCCTGGCCGGGCCGGTTGGCATTGTCGGCTACTGCATGGGCGGAGCGCGGGCGCTGAACGCGGCGGCCAGCTATCCCGATCGCATCGCCGCTGCGGCCAGTTTTCACGGCGGCAATCTGGCTGGTGACGCAGCCGACAGTCCGCATCGGAAGGCCGCCTCGGTCAAGGCAAGGGTCTATATCGGCACTGCCGGTGTGGACCGCAGCTTTCCGCCGGAGCAATCGGCGCGGCTGGCCGAAACACTGGGCGCCGCCGAGGTCGATCATGTCATAGAGAACTATGCCGGCATGGCGCATGGCTGGTGCATGCCGGACCATAGTGCCTTCGATGCAGCCGGCGCCGAACGCCACTGGAAGCGGCTGACGACGCTGTTTGCGGAGACGCTCGGCCAAGGCACGCCAACCATTACGACGTGACCGCCCGCCAAAAAATTCTTTCCATCGCCCCAAGGAACCGCCATTAGCCTTCGTCCAACAGGCAAATGATGGCGATGATGCTGGACGAAAGCGAAGCCTCCGACGCCGAACTGATCGGGCGGGCGAGGGGCGGAGACCGGGGTGCTTTCGGCAAGTTGCTCGAAAGGCACTATGGTTTCGTCTATCGCGCCGCCTATCGTTGGTGCGGGAAAAAGGCCGACGCCGAGGACATCGCCCAGGAAGTCTGCGTCCGGCTCGGGCGGGCGATCCGCGACTATCACGGCAGCGGTGCCTTCACGACGTGGCTCTACACCATGACGCTGAATGCGGCGCGCGACATGATGCGCAAGACCGCCCGCGAGACGGTCAAGACCGAGGCCTATGGCGCCTATGCGCTGATTTCGGGGGAAATCTCGGCTGAGCCGGAAGACCCGGCCGAGGCGCTCTGGGCAGCGGTGCGCAAGCTGCCGGACAAGCAGCGCGATGCGGTGCTGCTGGTTTATGGCGAAGGGCTGAGCCACGCCGCCGCCGCCGAGGCGATGGCGATCTCGGAGACGACGGTTTCCTGGCACATCCATGAAGCGAAGAAACGGCTGAAGACGCTGATGCGTTCAGCCGGGGAAGTGTGACCATGGTCGACGACAATCAACTGAACAGGCTGCGCGATATCGCTGCACCGGCGCCCGATGCGGATGCAAAGGCGCGTGCCCTGCAGGCCGCGCTGCGCGCCTATGACATGGAAGAAAAAACTTTGCCGGGCGCCCAAGGATCGGTGAGCGGGCTTCGTCTCACAGAGCGAGCACAAAGGCTCTGGAGCGAAATCATGCAAAAGAAACTCTTCGCCACGCCGGCCATTGCCGGGCTCGTTGCCCTGCCGATCGCCGGATACGCTACCATTTATATGCTGGGGGAATCCAAATTCGGCGGGGGTAAGATCACCGAAACGCTGGCTGACAAACCGGCGACCGTCAAACCGCCGGTCGTTGCCGAAGCGGACAAGCAGAAGAAGGCGGACGCCGACAGTGAAAGCCGCGACACCGGCGAGGCGCTTGTGGCGCCGACATCGCCGCCGAAGGCGGAATCGACCGCGGTCGGCGGGCTGACGCAGCAGGATGTGCTCAGCCGCAATGCACCTGAACCGGCGCAGAGCGGCGAGTTCGCGCTGGATGGGGGTGCAAGCTCCGCGGCTCCGGCAGTCGATGGCGGCGCGCGGGTCGGACGCATGCCTGGCACGGTTGCCGAGCCCAAGCTGATGGCACAGCAGCCCGCCGCTGCGCCGGCCGACCAGATGCTGCCGCAAGAGGAAAACCGCGACCGTGTCGAGAATTTCAAGACCAACCCCGTGCATGCCGCACTTGAAGACCCGGTCTCGACCTTCTCGATCGATGTCGACACCGCTTCCTATTCCTTCGTCCGGCGCTCGCTGAAGGAAGGCTTTATCCCGCAGGCCGACACGGTTCGCGTCGAGGAGATGGTCAACTACTTCCCCTATGACTGGAAAGGCCCGGACTCCGCCTCGACGCCGTTCAACTCGACCGTCAGCGTCATGCCGACGCCGTGGAACGAGCACACCAGGCTGATGCATGTCGCCATCAAGGGTTTCGACGTGAAGCCGGCCGAGCAGCCCAGGGCCAATCTGGTCTTCCTGATCGATGTGTCGGGCTCGATGAACGAGCAGGACAAGCTGCCGCTCCTGCAGTCGGCCTTCCGGCTGCTGGTCAACAAGCTGAGACCTGACGACACCGTCTCGATCGTCACCTATGCGGGCGATGCCGGTACCGTGCTGGAGCCCACCAAGGCTTCGGAAAAGGACAAGATCCTCGCTGCCATCGACAATCTGACATCCGGCGGCTCGACGGCAGGCGAGGCCGGCATCAAGGAAGCCTACAGGCTGGCGCAGAAATCCTTCGTCAAGGACGGCATCAATCGGGTGATGCTCGCCACCGATGGCGACTTCAATGTCGGCCAGACCGACGACGACGACCTGAAGCGGCTGATCGAAAAGGAGCGCAAGACAGGCGTATTCCTGTCGGTGTTCGGCTTCGGCCGCGACAATCTGAACGACCAGATGATGCAGACCATCGCCCAGAACGGCAATGGCACTGCTGCCTACATCGATACGTTGGCGGAGGCCGAGAAGGTGCTGGTCGAGGATGCCTCCTCGACACTGTTCACCATCGCCAAGGACGTGAAGATCCAGGTCGAGTTCAACCCGAACAAGGTCTCGGAGTACCGGCTGATTGGCTACGAAACCCGCGCCTTGAACCGAGAGGATTTCAACAATGACCGGGTCGATGCCGGCGAGATCGGCTCAGGTCATTCAGTCACCGCGATCTACGAGATCACGCCTAAGGGCAGCGGCGGCGAACAGATCGACCAGCTGCGCTACGGCCAGGCCTCGGTGAACAATGGCGGTGTCGCCAATGCCGACGAATATGCTTTCGTCAAGATCCGCTACAAGCTGCCGAACGAGGACACCTCGAAGCTGATCACCACGCCGGTAACGTCAGCCAACGAGGTGGCGTCGTTCGACCAGGCCAGCACCGACCAGCGTTTCTCCGTTGCCGTTGCTGCCTTCGGCCAGAAGCTGCGCGACGAGGATGCGACCGCGAAGTTCGGCTACGACAAGATCATGGAGATTGCCACCGCCGCCAGAGGAGCCGACCCGTTTGGATACCGGTCCGAGTTCCTCTCGCTTGCGCGCCTTGCCTCGGCGCTCGGCGGTAACCGGTAGTGGCAATGACGGCCGGTTTCTTTCAGATGGGATCGTTCTGATAGGGGGAGCCGGCCTACGGGCGGGTGAGGCAGGCCGGCGAGGGAAACCTTGCCGGCCTTTTTTCGCGGCCGCACTGCTTCGCGCGGACCATGTCGCAGACGAAAGCGTCAGGCGCGTCCGCGGCGCCGCTCGCGGCGGGCTTCGCTGGTCTCGGCGACGTTGACCGTAGCCTGCTTGTTGCGCATCGGGCCGATGCGTTCGACGATCTGCTCGACGGTCGGGCGATCCGACTTGGTGTGCGCATCGAGCGCCTTGCGCATGGCGGCGAGGTGCTGGAACGAGGTGCCGCAGCAGCCGCCGACGATTTTGGCGCCGGCATCGACGGCGAGGCGCACATAGTCGGCCATCAGCTCGGGTGTGCCGGAATAGTAGATCTCGGCACCGCGAAATTCGGGAATGCCGCAATTGCCCTTGACGATCACCGTTGCTTCCGGCTTCGCCTCGGTCATGTCGAGCAGCGACGCGAGAATGTCGGAGGCGCCGACACCGCAATTGGCGCCGACACCGAGCGGTGTCTGCGACAGGCCATCGACGACGCCGTGGATGTCCTTCGGCAGCAGTCCCATCATGGTGCGGCCGGCGGTGTCGAAGGAGCCGGTATAGGTATAGGGCAGGCCGACGCGGATGGCGGCTTCGGCGGCGGCGCGGATTTCGTCAGGCGCCGACATGGTTTCGATCCAGGCGACTTCGGCGCCGCCGGCCTTCAGCCCCTCAATCTGCTCGGCAAAGGCTTCGACCGCCTCGTCATAGGTCATGGCGCCGAGCGGCACCAGCAGCTCGCCGGTCGGGCCGACGGAGCCGGCCACGATCACCTTGCGGCCAGCGTTGCCGGCGACGGCGCTTGCGATCTCGGCCGCGCGCTTGTTCAGCGCATAGACGCGGTCCTGCGCGTGGTGCAGCTTGAGCCGATGGCGGGTGCCGCCAAAAGAGTTGGTCAGGATGATGTCGGCGCCGGCATCGACAAAGTTCTGGTGCAGGCTGGTGATGGTGTCGGGCGCGGTCTCGTTCAAGAGCTCGGGAGCCTCTCCGGCCTCAAGGCCCATGGCGAACAGATTGGTGCCGGTGGCGCCATCGGCGAGCAGGACGCCCTTTTCGGCAAGCAGAGCGTCGATCGGATTGGTCATGTGAAATACGCCTTCGCGGAAGAATAACTGAGATAAGGATATAAAGAATTCTTTATGTGCCGTCAATGTCGGCGCGTAGAGCAACCGGTCAAAATCGCATCTCCGCCAGCTTTCGTGTGAAGCTGGCCGCTTCATGCGCGTTGACGTCCGCGGCACGGATCAGATTGTCGAAATGGCTGGTCAGGATGCGGATCGGCTGCGTGGCGTTCAGCACCAGATACATGTCGCCGACGTAAATGGCGGCGCGATAGGGTCCAAAGATGGTGTATGGGATCGAATAGCGCATCCGCCCGTCATAGAGAAACAGGCGGAAGGTGGGATAGAGGTCGTCGAGCAGCGTCGCCATATGGAGGAGCTGCTGGTGGCGGTCGGCCTCCGGAAAGCGGTCCCACACGCCCAGCCCACGCGAGAAGATCTCCAGCGTGTGGCGCGGCATACAGACTTCCATGTCGGTTTCGGGCCGGCGGTTATAGTCGATGCGGTACTGCGTTTCGCCGGCCTGTGCCTCGCGGCTCTTGTTGGCGATGACGGCTTCGTAGTCGACAAGCGCCTCGGTGCGCAGAAGGTCGGGAATGCCGGCCGGCACGTAGCGGATTTTCGTTCCCGCCGCCTCGGCATGCCAGCGAGCCAGCAGCGTGCGGTCGAAGCCGTCCGGCGCCTCCTCGATCTCAAGGCTCTCGCGGATTTCACCGGTGACGCCCTCATCGTGGCTGAGGCCGAGCAGCCAGTCGAGCGAGACTTTGAATTCGGCGGCGATGTTGAGCAGCGTTTCAGCACGGGGAAGGCGGGTCGAGGCGCCGGAGAGCAGCTGCGACAGTGCCGAACGGTCGATGCCAACCGCGGCGGCGAAGGCCGACTGGTTCAAATCGGACCTTGTCAAGAGCATTTTCAGGCGCTCGCGAAAGATCGTCGACAGGTCGCGCTTGTCCAAATCCCTACTCTCCCTGACGTGAGCAAAATTTTGCGCCGAAGCGGTCTACATGGCGTTTCGAGCGCAAATGAATCTACGAGCTTGTTTACAATACATAACATATGCAGCTGAAAATGCGCAATCGCAACAGTTTGTGCGCTTTATCGCGTTGCGCCGACGCAACGCTCCTGACACAATGTTGTCAGGAATCAAACGGGTTCCGGCGACTGGAAGGCAGTGGTCGATAGCATGACGAGCATGGGCAACAAGCGACACGGCGCAGCGACCATCGAATGGCCGACCGTATTTCTCGCACTTCTCTGCTACGGCGGCTGGCTCGCTACCGGCTTCCTGCTCTGGCCCTCTTACCCGCTGCTGGCACTCGCCTTTCTGACCCTGATTGCGGCGCTGCAATCCTCGCTGATGCACGAGGTCCTGCACGGCCACCCAACCCGGAATGCGCGGCTTAACGAAGCCTTTGTGTTCCTGCCGATTGGCCTTGTCTGGCCGTTTCGCCGGTTCAAGACCATTCATCTGCGCCACCATGCAGACGAGCGCCTGACCGATCCGCTCGATGATCCCGAAAGCTATTACAAGGCTCTCTGGCAGCACGAGGAGCTGCCGTCGGCGATGAAATTCCTGCTGAAGGTCAACAACACGATGATCGGGCGTTTGGTGCTAGGCCCGTGGCTTTCCTGCATCGGCTTTTTCATCGACGACGCCAGGCAGGTTGCTGCGGGCGACAATTCCATCCGCAAGGCATGGCTGCTGCATGCGATCGGCCTCGTCGTGGTGCTGCCTGTCGTGCAGTTCGGCTTCGGCATGCCGTTATGGCTCTACATACTGGTGCCGGTGTGGCTTGGGCAGTCGCTGATTTCGATCCGCACCTACGCCGAGCACCAATGGTCTGAACATCCGGAAGGCCGCACGATCATCGTCGAGCGCTCGCCGCTGTCCTTCCTGTTCCTCAACAACAATCTGCATTTCGTCCATCACAAGAGCCCGACGGTGGCCTGGTACAGGCTGCCGAAGGTGTTTCGCGACCGCCGCGATGAATGGCTGCGGATGAACAATGGCTACGCCTATCCGAACTATTTCGCGCTGCTCAAGGCCTATGCCTTCAAGGCGAAGGAGCCGGTCGTCCATCCCGTGCTGCGGCGCATGCCGGAACCGGGACGCGCGTTCAAGCCGCGTGTCAGGGCACGCAGCCTCAATGGGCTTGGCAGTGCGCCGGTACCCGCCGAGCCGCCGAAAGAATGATTCTTGCGTTGTTGCAGGCGGTGCCGCGCGGACGACGCTTTCCTGACCTTGTCAATTTCCCCGCATAACGGTCAAATCCCGGCATGAGCGAATTCATTGCGGCTTTGCCGATGTACGACTGGCCGGAAGCGCGGGACGATGTCGACGCGCAATGGGCGCGGCTGCGCGATGCTTTCAGACAAAAAGGCATCGATGCGCCGGAGACGATCATCCGCCGCACCGGCGATTTGCCCCCCGTGCCTGGCGGTATTCGCGATGATCAGGGAAAACCCATCGCGCCCGATCCGGCGACATTGCCGCCGGACGAACTGGATTTTCACCAGCTCTGGCTGCATCCGGCGCTGCTCTTTGCGCAAACCTGCTGGGGACCGATGGAACTCGGCCTGTCGCAGCGTGTCCAGCTCGTCGGCCAGCCGCGTTACGACGCCTTCGAGGGTGGACAGGGCGAACTCTATTCGAGCGCCATCGTCATGAGGGCGGGCGAGGCACCGCCGGCAAGGGCGCCGGCCGACGGCGGTGCCGTCATTCCGCTCGATCAGCTTCGCAGCAAGCGCTTCACCTTCAACAGCCTCGATTCCATGTCGGGCATCATCGCGCCAGCCCGCGACCTGCAAGCATTGGGCGAGAGTTTGGATATCTTTTCCGCGCTGAGCGAAAGCTGTGGGCACCGTGCTTCGATCGTTGCCGTTGCCGAGGGCAGGGCGGACGTCGCGGCGATCGATTGCGAGAGCTGGGCGCTGGCGCAGAGTTTCGAGCCGGCGGCGCAGAAGGTGACGGTCGTCGGCTGGACAAGGCGGCGCAAAGGCTTGCCGTTCATCACGGCCAGGACAACGCCGGAAACGATCGTCGCTGCGATGCGCGAGGCGATCGCCGCGCTCGCATAGAGCGCGTCGCGTTCGGTCGGCCTCATGCGACGCGCTTTAGATTCTTGTTTTATGCATGTCGTTATCGCAAAGCCGCTGCACACTTTTGCGCGACATGCATTAGCGTCGCTCAGCCGCCAAGCAGCCGATTGTCGAGCGGGTAGGTCGAAAGCTTCTCGTTGCCGGTTTCAGTGATCAGGATCTGTTCTTCGATCTTGACGCCTTCGTAGCCGCCAAGCCGACCGATATAGCTCTCGACGCACAGCACCATGCCAGGTTCGAGCACTCCGTCCGGTGTGTCGTCGGTCCAGTCGCTAGCATGCGGCAAAGTCGGGTATTCGTCGGCAAGGCCGACGCCGTGATAGAGCACCCCGTAACGGGCCGGGAAGCAGTCTCCCGGTGGCACTGACGAGCCCTCGACGAGGTCGCGGAACGATACGCCCGGCCGCATCAGCTCGGTGTTGTGGGCGATCTGGTCGGCGGCGATGCGGAACAGGTCGCGCTGCTCCTGCGACGGCGGCGCGTCACCGCAAAGCCAGGTGCGCGAAAGGTCGGCGCAGAAGCCGTAAGGACCGATCAGGTCGGTGTCGAAAGCGACGAGCTCGCCGGCCTCGATCGTCCGCGACGAACACTCCTGGAACCATGGATTGGTGCGCGGACCCGACGACAGGAGCCGGGTTTCGATCCATTCGCCGCCGCGCGCGATGTTGCCGCGATGGAGTTCGGCCCACAATTCGTTCTCGGAGATGCCAGGCCTCAGCGCCTTCTCCATCTCGCCCATTGCCGCCTCGCAAGCGGCGATCGCCCGGCGCATGGCAAGGATTTCGTCGGGCGATTTGATCAGCCGCGCATTTTCCATCACCGCCTCGCCATTGCCGGTCGAGATGCCGAGGCGGGCGAGCTCTTCGATGCCCTCGGGATTGATGTGGTCGACTGCGATGCGGCGATTGCCGCCGCCATGTTCCAATACCAGGTCGGCGATGCCGGCTGCCCAGCGGCGGACTTTTTGACCGGTCAGCTCGCCGCTGTACAGATAAGCCCACGACACCGCCGGCCGCACCTCGTCGACGACGCCGGAATGATCGGAAAGGTGCTCGCAGGAGAAATAGTCGAACAGCACCACCGGGCCATCGGTGGCAACGAAACAATGCCTGGTCCGATTGTGTGCGACCCAGAGCTGCATGTTGGTTGCGTCGGTGGCATAGCGGATATTGACCGGATCGTAGAGCAGGGCTCCCGCATAGTCGCGGCGCTTCAGCTCGGCGCGGATGCGCTCGAGCCGGTATCGGCGCATGGCGGGCAGGTCAGGAGCAGCAATGCCCGCCGCCTGCCATTCGGCTTCCGCCAGCGCTCCATAGCCCAGCGCATGCTGGTTGAGTTCAGTGGCCTTCAGCTGCGATTTTTTGCGCAGCACATCATTCGAGCCGTCGGGCTCGAACGGCATGATCTTGCGGTGATGACGGGGCCGGTCAGTCGGGTTCCTGTCCACCCTCGGCTCCTCCGCTAACGCCTTCCTTGGGCGCCGTGGCTTCTCCCACCGCCATTCTCTTCAATCTTACATAGGCGCCGGCCCGGGCGGACTTGCCGGTGCCGCGCAACAGCGGAACCATCATTTGCCGTGGTTGGCCGTCCGGCTCATAGCCGGCCGCTTTGAGCTGCTCCAAAATGACCGGACGCGGATCGTCTCGGTCAAGCCAGACGAGTACGGCCGGCTCCTGCATCAGCGTTTCGAAATTAGGCACTTCCTGATCAAGTGCGACCAGTTTTTCGTCGACCAACCGCAGGTTTCCGACCCATGCACCATCAGATATTGCGGTTTTGACCGGTCCGTCCGCAGTCAGTTGGCGATAGAGGGCGGGGTAATCCACGCGGATCATCCGCGAGAGGCCACTGGTCCCGTTTACCTGGACGTACCAGGTGGCGGGCGCGAGCAGCACGGCGATGATCGCTCCAGCCGCGATCACCAGGAGCTGCGCATTCCTGCCGCGCGGCGCCAGCCGTTCCATGGTGGCGACGATGGCCAGCGGCAACATGAACAGGACCGGCAGCAGCCAGCGGTCCTTGACCACCGTCACGCCGGTGGCAAGTACAAGTATTGCCAGCATGGCCAAGCCGAGCGCCAAGGTACGCCACAACAGAATTTCCCGGGCCGGACCTTCCGGATGCCGCTCCGAGAAACGGAACTTCGCCAGCCAGAAAGCCAGGGCGGAAACGAGCACGGGCAAGACCGCGAAATTGAAGGTGCCCATGATAAACTTGCCGGCGCCGACAAAGGCCGCCGCCACGCGCCCTTGTTGCGCGTCTATTCCGAACTTTTCGCCTCTCGACAATAAATCGGCGGGATGCATGAGGCTCCAATAGGTGGTTGGCGCCAGCACCAATATCGCGACCGCTATGCTGATGGCGAACTTCGGATCGAGGATCGCGCTGCGCCATTCGCGCAGCGACAGCACGGCCGCAACAAGGGCCACCACGAGGAAGACATCATTATATTTGGCAAGAATTGCCGCCGCGGTGGCCAAGCCAAACGCCGCATAGGCGATCATGCTTCGCCGCTCGAGAAGATAGGCCATGGCCAGCAGGAGCAGCGAGCAGAAGCCGACGACGGCGACGGAATGCGACAAGGCGCGCTGCGATTCCCAGACGATCTGCGGGATCGTAAACAGGCCGAACATGGCCGCCGCCGCTGTCGCTTTGGTGTAGCCGAACCGCCGCATGGCGGCGAACACGCTGCAGGCGGCAAGGAACAGCACGGAGTATTTGACGAGCTTCAGCGTGAAGATACTGGTGCCGAAAACATGCGCGGCCAGCCAGTTGATCCAGGTGTACAGGGGTGGTTGCGAGCCGCCATATCCAGCCCAGAGATACGGAACATAGATCAGCTGCTCCGCATCATCGATGCCGACGCCGGTTCCCGCCCAAGAGCTCAACAGGGACAGTATGATGGTCTGCAAGGCAAAGTAAGCCGCGACCATGACGATCGCCGCCGGGAACGGGCCGATCCGTCCCTCGGCCAGCCACTCGGCCCATCTCAGATTGTACTTCAATGAAATCTCATCGCCCTTGCCAGCAGAGTGTTGCCGGCTGCGCTAGCATGAAGAGTATGCTCCGCACAATGCGACCGGCTGGCTGCGCCTACGTCCTCATCTTTTCGCCGCTCGGGTCGAAGGGCGGCTCGACATTGATGCGTGCCGGCCGCCGTTGCCCGAGGATTTCGATCTCGAACAGCCCGGCGCTCTCGTTCTCGGCAAGCGCTGCCGGTACATAGCCTTGCGCCATCGACTTCTCGACATAATGCGCATAGCCGCCGGAGGTGACCCAGCCGACCACGCGCCAGTCGCCGTCGACGATGCCGCGCACGGCAGACGCGCCTTCGGCGGCGTTCGAGCCGCGCACTTCCTTGCCGCCCGCGTCGAAGCGCGGCGCGCCATAGCCATGCGGCTTTTCCACGGTGCCGTAATCCTTGCCGCCGACCTTGGCCCAGATCGGCTCGTCGCCCATGACGTCTGCATCCGCGGCATCGACGATGAAGGAGACACGGCGCAGTTTCGGCCCTTCTGCCTGTTCCTTGGCCGCTGCTTCCCGGCCGATGAAGTCGTTCTTCTCCAGCTTGATGAAGCGGTCCATCGAGCCTTCGAACGGTCCGTAGATCGGACGTAGCTCGCGGAACCAGGTCGGGAAGTTCTTCTCAAGGCGCATAGAGAGCAAAGCCCGCATGCCGAAATCGACAAGCCCAAACTCTTCGCCAGCCTCCTTGATCGCCTTGTAGACCAGGCGCTGGTAGGCAGGCGCCATCCATATCTCGTAGCCGAGGTCGCCGGTGTAGGTGATGCGATTGACCATGCAAGGCGCGCCGCCGACCGCCATTTCGCGGAAATCCATAAAGCGGAAGGCCTTGGTCGAGATGTCGACATCGACCAGTTTCTGCAGCAGGTCGCGGGATTTCGGCCCGGCGATGGAGAGACCGACCAGCGTCTGGTCGAAGCGGTGGATGCGGATACTTCCATCCTTCGGCAGATGCTTCTCGAACCAGCGCATGTGGTATTTTTGCGCTGCCGAAGAACCCCAGATCATGAAGCGTTCTTCCCCACCCCTTGGGCCCGCCTTGGCGATGGTGAAGTCCCCGATCAGCCGGCCGAACTCGTTCAGCATGGGCGTCAGCACGATGCGGCCGGTGTTCGGCATGCGATTGGTCATCAGACGGTTGAGGAAGTCCTCGGCCCCGGGCCCGGAGACTTCGTATTTGGCGAAGTTGGCGATCTCGGTGACGCCGACCCTCTCGCGGGTGGCGCGCACCTCCTCGCCGATCGGGCGGAAATCATTGGAGCGGTGGAAGGACACGACGTCCTTCGGCTCCGAGCCTCTCGGCGCGAACCAGAGCGGGGTTTCGAGACCCCAGCTGTCGCCCATGACGGCGTTGTTGGCGAGCATGGTGTCGTAAAGCGGGGTCGTCTGCGCTGGTCTTGCCGCCGGTAATTCCTCGTTGGGAAAGCGGATGGAGAAGCGGCGTGAATAATTTTCGCGGACCTTTGCGTTGGTATAGCGCAGCGTTGCCCATTCGCCGAAGCGCGCAACGTCCATGCCCCAGACGTCGAAGCCGGGGTCGCCTTGGACCATCCAGTTCGACAGCGCCAGGCCGACGCCGCCGCCCTGGCTGAAGCCGGCCATGACGGCGCAGGCGCACCAGAAATTGGTCAGGCCCTGCACCGGGCCGACCAGCGGGTTGCCGTCCAGCGCGAAGGTGAAGGGGCCGTTGATGATCTGCTTGATGCCGGCCTTTTCGATGCCGGGGAAATGCTTGAAGCCGATCTCGAGCGACGGCGCGATGCGGTCGATGTCGGGCTGCAGCAGCTCGTGGCCGAAATCCCACGGCGTGTTGACCGGCGACCACGGCTTGCAGGCCTTTTCATAGGTGCCGAGCAGGATGCCGTTGCGTTCCTGGCGGGTATAGATCTCGCCCTTGAAATCGAGCACGCCAATCATCTCGCGGCCGGTCGACTTGTTGAATTCCTCGACCTCCGGCATCGGCTCGGTCAGGAGATACATGTGCTCCATGGCCAGCACCGGCAGTTCGACGCCGACCATGCGACCGATCTCGCGCGCCCACAGGCCGCCGCAGTTGACCACATGCTCGGCTTTGACTGTGCCTTGCTCAGTGACGACGTTCCAGGTGCCGTCGACCTCCTGCGTCAGTTCCACGACGCGGTTGCGCAGTACGATCTCGGCGCCTAGCTTCCTGGCGGCCTTGGCATAGGCATGGGTGGTGCCGGAAGGGTCGAGATGGCCCTCGACTGGATCCCACATGGCGCCGACGAAATTCGTCTCGTCCATCAGCGGGAACATCGCCTTGGCTTCGGACGGCGTGATCAGTTCGGTGTCCATACCGAGATAGCGGCCCTTGGCGTGGGCGAGCCGCAAGAAGTCCATGCGCTCGGGCGTGTCGGCCATCATCACGCCGCCGGTCAGGTGCAGCGAGCAGGATTGGCCGGAAATCTCCTCGATCTCTTTGTAGAGCTGCACCGTATAGGCCTGCAGCTTGGCGACGTTGGGATCGCCGTTCAGCGTATGGAAGCCGCCCGCCGCATGCCAGGACGAGCCGGAAGTGAGCTCCGAACGCTCGATCAGCATGATGTCGGTCCAGCCAGCCTTGGCCAGATGATAGAGCACCGAGCAGCCAACGACCCCGCCGCCGATGACAACCGCTTTTGCATGAGATTTCATGAAGATAGATCCGTTTTTGAAGAGATTGAATCGAGTGAGCGGGGCGCGAAAACAAAGCGGAGATCGGATACAGCGATGTTTCCGGCCAGCCTGCCATCAAGCGCGGCAAGAATGGTTTCACAGACGGAAGTACGATGTTTCAGGACGTCATGGTTCCAAAGACGCAGGATCGAGTAGCCTTGGGCGCGCATGAAATCATCGCGGCGGCGGTCATATGAACTGCCGGCGTGCTGTTGTCCGTCGATTTCAACAACAAGCCATTTTTCGCCGCAGACGAAGTCTGCAAAAAAGGCGCCGATGGAGAACTGACGCGTAAAGCGATAGCCGCCAAGCTTGTGCGCCTTTAGTTCAAGCCAAAGCAGTGCTTCCGCCTGGTTGCCTGCTTGCCTGAGTTTTCGTGATCGCTGCGTTGTACCTATTTTGCGGCGACTGCGCGTTTCATGAACGGCTTCCCCCACTCCGTCGCTGCTTCGCAGCGCCACCTCTCCCACCTCCGCCACCTCTCCCACCTCCAGAGGGAGAGGAAGGGGGCTGGCTGGAATAAGGTCGCGCCCTTCCTCTACCCCGTCGATCAGGGGATAGGTGTCGAGCGAAGCTCGACGGAGTGGGGGTCGACTACTCATCAGATGATCAGAAATCGGTCGGCGCGCCGCCTTCGGCCCGGCGCTTGTCGACGAAGGCGTTGAGCTCCTCCCGGATTGCCGGATCCATGTAGGGCTCTTCATAGGACGCCAGCCGTTCCTTCCAGACGCGATTGGCCTTTTCGAGTGCCGTCGGCGACCCGGCCTCCGCCCAAGTCTCGAAATTGCGCCAGTCCGAGATAATAGGCGCATAGAACGCGGTCTTGTAGCGGTCCTGCGTGTGCTGGGTGCCGAAGAAATGGCCGCCGGGGCCGACCGACTGTATGGCGTCGAAACCGAGTGCTTCCTCGGAAAGATCGAGCGGCGTCAGGAACTCGGCGACCATCTGCAACAGGTCTATATCGAGGATGGTCTTCTCATAGGAGCAGCGCAGGCCGCCTTCGAGCCAGCCGGCGGCATGCATCATCAGATTGCCGCCGCCCTGGATGGCGCCCCACAGCGAGAACACGCTTTCATAGGCGGCCTGCGCATCGACCGTGTTGGCTGCGCAGGTGTTGGAGGTGCGGTAGGGGATGTTGTAGCGGCGGGCGAGCTGCCCGCCGACCAGCTGCGCCTTCATATATTCCGGCGTGCCGAAGGCCGGCGCGCCGGACTTCATGTCGACATTCGAGGTGAAGCCGCCGTAGCCGACAGGCGCGCCCTTGCGCACCATCTGCGCGAAGGCGATGCCGGACAGCGCCTCGGCATTCTGTTGCACCAGCGCGCCGGCAATCGTCACCGGCGCCATGGCGCCGGACAGGGTGAAGGGCGTCACGATGACCACCTGACCCTTGCTCGACATCTGGATGATGCCTTCCATCATCGGCACGTCGAGCTTGAGCGGCGAATTGGTGTTGATGATGGTGAATACCGACGGCTCTGCAAGCAACTGCTCATGGCTGATGCCACGTGCGATCCTGGTGATCTCGATGCCGTCGACGTTGCGCTCCTTGCCGAGCGAATAGATGTGGAACATCTTGTCGGTCAGCGTGGCGAGGTCACGGATGCATTCAAGGTGGCGGACGGACGGATGGATGTCGATCGGCTCGACCGGATAGCCGCCCGTGCAGTTCAATATGTTGTGCATCTGCGCAAGCTTGAGGAAGTTGCGGTAGTCCTGCTGGTTGCCCGGCCGGCGGCCGCGGTCGACGTCGGAGCAATTGGGCGCCGACGCCATCATCGAGATGATCAGATTATCGCCGCCGAAGCGCACGTTGTGCGCCGGGTTGCGGGCGTGGATGGTGAATTCCGGCGGGCAGTGCGCAACCAGTTCCAGGATCATGTCGCTGTCGAAGCGCACCCGCTCGCTGCCTTCGCGGACATCGGCGCCATGCGCCTTCATAATGCGCCGGGCTTCGTCATGCAGCACGTCGACGCCGATTTCCCGCAGCACGCGCAGAGAGGCGAGGTGGATAGATTCCAGCTCGTCGTCGGAAACCAGCCGGGTCGGCGCCAGCGGGTTCTTCAACTGCCGAAACGGAGGCTGCTCGAACGCCGCCGATCCGCCGGCACGCTTTCCCGCGCGGCCGCCGCGACGGGCGCGGTCGTTTGCCAATGCAGGTTCGGCGGGCTGAAGGGCGGCGGTCATGATAGTCCTCGTACGCTGCGGCAATGCGGCGGCATAATGGACTGCCGGTCGGCCAGCCATTGCGGAGGCGGCGACCACTAGGACGAGGGAAGCGACATGCCTGAAGGGCAGCCGGAGGGATCGTCAGGCTCTTATCTCTTCCGGCTGGCGCAAGCGGTTTTCGTTGCCGGTGCTTACCGCGATGAAAGCGAAACGCTAGTCCTGCATCATGGACCGGGCCGAACAGGACAGCGGCGAGACAGTGCAATTGGCGGCGATCACCGGCGTGATCGCCACCGTTTCGGTGTTCGCCATCGCGCAAGGGCTGAGCTATCCGCTGTTGAGCTTCATCCTGCAGCGCCAGGGCGTCTCGCCGGCCATGATCGGCCTGTCGGCGGCAATGACGCCGATCGGCTTCATCGTCTCGTCGCCGCTGGTTCCGGCGCTGGCACGGCGTTTCGGGGCAGGGCGCACCGCGCTTACTTGCGCGGCACTTTCCGCGCTGGTGCTGGCGCTGATCGGCTGGACGCAAAATGTCTATCTGTGGTTTCCTCTGCGCTTTTTGATCGGCGCCGTCACCAACCCGCTCTACTTGCTGAGCGAAGTCTGGGTGATCGCACTGGCGCCGCCGGCACGCCGCGGCCGCGTCATGGGCATCTATTCGACGATCATTTCGGCGGGCTTTGCGGCGGGACCGCTGTGCCTGCTTGCGGTCGGCACCATGGGATGGCCGCCGTTTCTGGTCGGCATCGCCGCATTTCTGTTTTGCGGCGCCTGCCTCGCCTCGGTGCTGGCACGGCTGCCGAGGGTCGACGAGAGCGGGCACCGCGTTTCGGTGCTGGGGTTCGTGCCGCAGGCGTGGCTGCTGTTATCGGCGGTGATCGTGGCCGCCGGTTTCGAACAGGCGGTGCTCGCCTTGCTGCCGGTCTATGGAACGCATTACGGCATTGCGGAAGCGCGCATGTCGGCGCTGCTGTCGGTGATGATCGCCGGCAACATCGCTATGCAGGTGCCGCTCGGCCTGCTGGCGGAACGACTGACGGCGCGGCTGGTGCGGTTCATCTGTGTTTCGATGACGGTGCTCGGATGCGTTCTGTTGCCGGTTCTCATCGAGACGCCGCTGATCTGGCCGTGCGTCTTCATCTGGGGCGCGGTTTCCTACGGCATTTACACGATGTCGATCATTGAACTCGGCGAGCGGTTCACCGGCTCGGCACTGGTCGCCGGCAACGCCGCCTTCTCGCTGATGTGGGGCGTCGGCGGCATCGCCGTGCCGCCGCTGGCGGGCAGCGCCATGGATGTTGTTGGCGCCGGCGGCCTGCCAATGACGCTCGGTGCCATTTGCCTGGCGCTGGCAGTTGTAACGGTCATTCGAAGACGGATGGTGTGAATGCCAGAAAGCCGCCGTTTCTGACGAATGACTTGAATGTAAGCGGCCCATGTCGATCTTGGCTATGTCGCCACCCGACTCAACCGGAGACCTCATGACCAAATCGAATACCAAGGGCCAGCCGGGTTCGGCGGCCGAAGACCCGTTTCTCTGGCTTGAGGACAGGAGGGGCAAGCAGGCGCTCGACTGGGTGCATCACCAAAATGCAGTTACGGTCGGGGAGCTGCAGGGTGATCCGTCCTATCAGATGTCGTTCGAGACGGCGCTCGACCTGATGACAGCCGAGGATAACATCGCCGTCGGGGCCGCTATCAACGGCTATGTCTATAATTTCTGGCAGGACCGGACGAACGTACTCGGCCTCTGGCGGCGCACCACCGTCGCCTCCTACAAGACCGACAAGCCGGAATGGCAGACGATCATCGACTTCGACAGTCTGGCGGCGAAAGAGGGGGTGAAATGGGTGTTCAGCGGCGCCAGCCGGCTCTACCCCGACTTCAGCCGCTGCCTGCTCAACCTGTCGCCGGATGGCGGCGATGCCAGCGAGATGCGCGAATTCGATATCGAAAGCAGATCGTTCGTCGATGGCGGCTTTCGCGCTCCTGCCTCGAAATCGAGCTTTAGCTGGCTGGACGAGGACACGGTTATCGTTTCCGCCGCCTTCGAGGAGGACGACAAGACCCAGTCCGGTTATCCGCGCGTGGTCAAGCTTTGGCGGCGCGGCACGACACTGGAAGCGGCGATGCCGATCTTCGAGGCGCTGAAGCAGGATCTTGCCGCCGGCGGGTCCGTCGAATTCGACGGCGACAAGCGTCATGTCTTCCTCGCCCGAACCATCGACTTCTTCGCCTCGCACAGTTTCCTGCGGCTGCCTTCCGGCGAGAACAGGCGTATCCCGTTGCCGGACGACGTCACCGATACAGCGCTGTTCAAGGGCCAGCTCGTCTTCGGCGTGCGTACCCCGTGGACTGCGCCGGACGGCACGCTTTGTAAGCCCGACGGGCTCTATTCACTCGATTTCGAGCGCTGGATCGAAACCAGGCTATTCGGATCCCTCGGTACCGTGCTCGAGCCGGCGCACCGTGTCTCGATCGCCGGTATTGCCCGCACGCAGGACCGGCTGTTCATCAATTTGATGGACAATGTGCGCGGCAAGGTCGTCGCCGGCAAGCGCAGCGACAGCGGCTGGGAGTTCAAGCCCGTGGCGTTGCCCGAAAACGGCAATGTCGGCATCAGCCATGCCGAGCATTTCGGTTCCAGCGTCTCCTTCTCCTTCACCGATTTCCTGACGCCGAGCTCGATCATCTGGTCGGACGACAACGCCGCGGGGCTGGCAACGGTGAAGTCGCAGCCGGCGCGTTTCGATGCGTCGTCCCTGGTCTCCGAACAGTTCGAGGCGCGCTCGAAGGATGGCACGATGATCCCGTACTTCGTCGTCAGGAGGCGCGACTTGCATGGACCCGTGCCGACATTGCTTTACGGCTATGGCGGCTTCGAAGTGCCGCTGCTGCCCGGCTATGCCGGCGTGCGCGGCAGGCTGTGGCTGGAGAAGGGCAATGCCTATGTGCAGGCCAACATCCGCGGCGGCGGCGAGTTCGGCCCGAACTGGCATCAGGCGGCGCTCAAGGCCAATCGCCAGAATGCCTTCGACGATTTCGCCGCGGTCGCGCAAGATCTGGTCAAACGCGGCATCGCCACGCCCGCCACGCTGGGCATCCAGGGCGGATCGAATGGTGGCTTGCTGACCGGCGTCTCGCTGACCCAGCACCCGGAATTGTTCGGTGCAGTGATCATCGACGTGCCGCTGCTCGATATGCTGCGCTACACCGAGCTGCCGCCCGGCGCGTCGTGGATGGCCGAGTATGGCGATCCGGAGAAGCCGGAAGAGGCAGCCTGGCTCGCCGCCTATTCGCCCTACCAGCATGTAGACACGGACGCAGCCTATCCGCCGGTGTTGCTGACGACCTCGACCGCCGACGATCGCGTCCATCCCGGGCATGCGCGCAAAATGGCGGCACGGCTGCAGGCGGCCGGCCACGGCAAGACGCTGTTCTTTGAGGAGACCGAGGGCGGCCATGGTGGACGCGGCGACCGGCGGCCGCAGGCCGCACAGGCGGCGATGAAGTACGTCTTCCTGCAGCGGGCCCTGACTGGCACCAATTGACTGGCGTCGCTTGACCGGCATGGCTTGAACTGAGGGCTCGAGGCAGCCTAAGGTACATGCATGGCTCGGCTGGCGAAATCGGGTTGCACATTTGGGGTGGCGGTGACGCCGTCGTCGCGCACGCTACGCGCCGAGCTGTTGCGGCTCTGCGCTCGCATCGGCTATTCGCCGCCCGCTGTCCTCTGACGAATCCGCCCCGGCGCGAAAGCTGCCGGATTGGTTCAAGAGGAAAGACCAGACATGACCTACCAGAATTATTCGCTGAAGCAGCTTCAGCAGATCGATGCCGCGCATCACCTTCATCCGTTCACCGACCACAAAGAGATGCGCGAGACCGGCTCGCGCATCATCACCCACGCCAACGGGCCGTTCATCTATGATGCCGAAGGAACGGAAATCCTCGACGGCATGGCTGGGCTGTGGTGCGTCAATGTCGGCTATGGCCGCGACGAGCTTGCCGACGCTGCCTACGCCCAGATGAAGGAATTGCCCTACTACAACTCTTTCTTCAAATGCTCGACGCCGCCGCCGGTTCTGCTGTCGAAAAAGCTGGCGGAGATCGCGCCAAGGCACATCAACCAGGTGTTCTACGGCTCGTCCGGTTCGGAGGCCAACGACACGGCGCTGCGCCTGGTCCGTCACTATTGGGTGCTGGAAGGCAGGCCCGAGAAGAACCGCATCATCTCACGCAAGATGGGCTACCACGGCTCGACCATCGCCGGCGCCTCGCTCGGCGGCATGGATTTGATGCACAAGCAGCTCGGCGGCGCCGTGCCCAACATCGTCCATGTGATGATGCCCTATGCCTATGAGCTCGCACTGCCCGGCGAAAGCGACCATGATTTCGGCCTGCGTGCGGCAAAAGCGGTCGAGGACGCGATCCTCGAAGCCGGCGCCGACAAGGTGGCCGCCTTCATCGGCGAGCCGGTAATGGGGGCAGGCGGGGTGAAGATCCCGCCGATGAGCTATTGGCCGGAGGTGCAGCGCATCTGCCGCAAATACGATGTCCTGCTGATGCTGGACGAGGTCATCACCGGATATGGCCGCACAGGCGAGTGGTTCGCCGCACAAGCCTTCGATGTCGAGCCCGACACCATCACCACGGCCAAGGCGCTGACCTCTGGCTATCAGCCGCTGTCGGCGCTGCTGGTCGGCGACCGCATCGCGGCGACGCTGGTCGAAAAGGGCGGCGAATTCTATCACGGCTACACCTATGCCGGGCATCCGGTGGCCTGCGCGGTGGCACTGAAGAACCTCGAGATCATCGAGCGCGAAGGCCTGGTCGAGCGCGTGAGGAACGACACCGGGCCTTACTTCGCCAGGGCGCTGCAGGAACGTCTCGGTGGGCACGATCTGGTCGGCGAGGTGCGCTCGTTCGGGCTGATGGGGGCGATCGAGATCGTCAAGGACAAGGTGACCAAGGAGCGCTTCCTGCCGGCCGGCAGCGCGGCGGTGATGGTTCGCGACCACGCGATTGTCCAGGGCATGATGCTGCGCGCTACCGGCGACACGATGATCCTGTCGCCGCCGCTGATCTGGACGCGCGAGACGATCGACATGGCCTGCGACCGCATCGCCACGGCGCTCGACCTGGCGCAAGCAGATTTGCGCAAGCATTAGGGAGGCGATCGCTGGGCGCTCCATGTCGGGCGCCCGGCGTTTGAATGGGCGCTCGCCAGGCGAGGATGCGAAAACGCAAAAACCGCGCTCCATCGGAACGCGGCTTTGCCAGATACGCATGGCGCTTCGCCAACAATACACTTGCGAAACTAACGGCGAAACTTACGGGCTCCGGTACGCGAGACCTGATCCGGAGCGCCGGGCGGATGTCCGCCTCGCAATCTGTTCTAAACGCATATCGTTACTGCAGGGTTAGCAAGAGCTTAAGCAAACCTAAATTTGCCGACTTTCCGCTTTGGGCAGATCGAAAACCTGTGAACTTGGAAGCTTACGCCGGGTTACCACGGAGGAAATTAATGATGCCGGAAAAATCCGCGCCGGCATTCCCTTGTGCGTTGAACAGCGCATAGAGCTGGGCTGCCTCGGCGCCGAGCGGCGTTGCTGCACCGACGCTCTGTGCGGCCTCCTGCGACAGTTTCAGGTCCTTCAGCATCAGTGCCGCCGCGAACCCAGGCTTATAGCCATTGTTGGCGGGCGATGTCGGCACCGGGCCGGGCACCGGGCAATAGGTGGTCAGCGACCAGCACTGGCCGGACGAGGTCGAGGCGACGTCGAACAGCGCCTGGTGCGACAGGCCGAGCTTTTCCGCCAGCACGAAAGCCTCGGCAACGCCGATCATCGAAATGCCCAAAATCATATTGTTGCAGATCTTCGCCGCCTGTCCGGCGCCGTCGTCGCCGCAATGAACGATGCGGCCGGCCATCGGCTTGAGGATTGGTTCGGCCTTGGCGAAGGCATCCTTCGAACCGCCGGCCATGAAGGTCAGCGTGCCGGCCGCCGCACCGCCCGTGCCGCCGGAGACCGGCGCGTCGATCGACAGCAACCCGTGCTTGGCGGCGATGGCATGGGCCTTTCGAGCCGACTCGACATCGATGGTCGAGGAATCGATGAACAGCGCGCCTTTTTTTGCCTTGGACGCTATGTCTGCGTAAACCGACAGAACATGCTTGCCGGCCGGCAACATGGTGATGACCGCATCGGCGTCTTTCACCGCCGCAACGGCGTTGGCCATGACGACGACGCCGTGTTCCCTTGCGATGACGAGGTTCTCCGGCACCAGGTCGAAGCCGTGCACGGCATATCCGGCCTTGACCAGGTTGGAGGCCATCGGATTGCCCATATTGCCGAGGCCGATGAAGGCGATGGTGGTCATAATGGCGCTCCGTGAGTGGAATAGTGAATAGTGAATAGTGAATAGTCAGTAGTCAGTAGTCAGTATGGATCATGTATTACCTCATGGTCTATATGATAGCCTCACCATTCACCATTCACTATTCACTATTCACTAAATTCTCTATCGTCCGATCAGCGCGCGAGCGATGATGACGCGCATGATCTCGTTGGTGCCTTCGAGGATCTGGTGGACACGCAGGTCCCGCACCAGCTTCTCGATGCCGTAGTCGTGCAGGTAACCATAGCCGCCATGCAGCTGCAGGGCGTCGTTGGCGACGTTGAAGCCGGTGTCGGTGACGAAGCGCTTGGCCATCGCCGACCATTTCGAGGCATCCGGCGCGTTGCGGTCGAGCTTCGAGGCGGCGGTGTAGAGGAAGACGCGCGCTGCCTGCAGTTCGGTCTCCATGTCGGCGAGCTTGAACTGCAGCGCCTGGAACTGGTTGATCTTCGAGCCGAAAGCCTTGCGTTCGGCGGTGTAGGCGAGTGCCTTGTCGAGCGCCGATTGCGCGCCGCCGAGCGAGCAGGCAGCGATGTTCAACCGGCCGCCGTCCAACCCGGCCATGGCGATGCCGAAACCGGCGCCCTCGACCGACAGCAGGTTTTCCGCCGGCACCTTGCAGTCCTCGAAGACGACCTGGCGGGTCGACTGCATGTGCCAGCCCATCTTGCGCTCGTTGGCGCCGAAGGAAAGGCCGGGCGCATCGTTCGGCACGACGAAGGTGGAAATGCCTTTCGGCCCGTCGGCGCCGGTGCGCGCCATGACGACATAGAGGTCGCTGTCGCCGGCACCGGAGATCAACTGCTTGGCGCCGTTCAGCACATAATCGCCGCCGCTTTTGACCGCACGCGTCTTCAGCGCCGCGGCATCGGATCCCGAACCCGGCTCGGTCAGGCAGTAGCTGGCCAGCCATTCCATCGAGGTCAGCTTCGGCAGGAAGCGCCGACGTTGCTCGTCGCTGCCGAAGCGGTCGATCATCGATGCCGCCATATTGTGGATCGAGATGAAGGCGGAAAACGCCGGATCGGCCCGCGAAAGCGCTTCGAAGATCAGCACGGCGTCGAGCCGGCCGAGCCCCGAGCCGCCGACATCCTCGCGGACATAGATGCCGCCAAGGCCGAGCGGACCTGTCTCGCGGATCACATCGGCGGGGAAATACTTGTTGCGATCCCAGTCGAGTGCGTTCGGCGCCACACGGTCGGCGGCGAAGGCTTGCGCCATCTCCTGGATGGCGCGCTGGTCTTCGTTGAGTTCGAACTGGCTGGTGCCCGCATCGACAGCGGCGTCCATGGCGTGCTCCCTGATGTTTCCGGCCTGCTGGCCTGTCGTTTTTGGCTTTGCGCGCAGTCCAATCTAGACCAATGATGCCGCCGCGCAACCCGATCGTCTCCATCCAACCATCTGGGCAGCGGCTGTGTGCGAATGCGCTTTGGAGCAAAGTGTGACGACAAATTTCGACGAACTGCTTGGACGCTTCCATGCCTATCTCCAGACGTTCGATGATGCGCTGGTGCGCGACGCCGTGGCCCGAATCGGCTGGGACATGCCAAGCCGGCCGCTCGAACCGCATGCACTGCCTTGTCTCCTTCAGCTCGACCGTATCGTCGAACTCGCTCCCGCTGCGGCCAAGCCGCTGGCGCGGCTGGTTGCGGAGCGTCGCGGCGATCTGCGCTGGGGGCAAACCTATGGCGAGGCGGATTTCGGCAAGGTTTTCATCGACAATTACGGCTGGCTGGAGGTGTTCGGTACACGCGGGCATTTCGTCAATGAAGAGGTTGCGGCCGGCCTGCTGATCCTTGGACCCGATATCGTCTACCCCGATCATCACCATGTCGCGGAGGAGATCTACATCCCGCTGACCGGCGGCACCGAATGGCGCATGGGCGACGGCGGTTTTCGCCTTCGAGCGGCGGGCGAGGTGATCCACCATGCCTCTGACGTCAACCACGCCATGCGCACCGGCAAAGAGCCGCTGCTGGCGCTCTATCTCTGGCGCGGCGGCCCGCTGGCAGCCAAGTCGACGATCACCGCAACCGTTGCGCGGGGCAGGGACTGATATGGCCAAGGCGATCATGCTGCAGGGCACGGGTTCGGATGTCGGCAAGACGGTGCTCGTCGCCGGTCTGTGCCGCGCGGCGAAGAAGCGCGGCCTGAAAGTGCGGCCCTTCAAGCCGCAGAACATGTCGAACAACGCCGCTGTCGCCGATATTCCGGGCGATTCTGGCGGCGGCGAGATCGGCCGCGCGCAATGGCTGCAGGCGATCGCCTGCGGCGTGGCGCCGACCGTCCACATGAACCCGGTGCTGCTCAAGCCGCAGACCGATGTCGGCGCTCAAGTCGTCGTGCAGGGCAAGGTGTTCGGCGAGGCGCGGGCGCGCGACTACCAGGCGCTGAAGGGCCGGCTGATGGATGCGGTGCTGGACTCCTGGGCAAAGGTCGGCGAGGGCGCCGATCTGGTCATCGTCGAGGGCGCGGGATCGCCGGCCGAGATCAATCTCAGGAGCCGCGACATTGCCAATATGGGCTTTGCGACGCGCGCCGGCGTGCCGGTGATCCTGGTCGGCGATATCGATCGCGGCGGCGTTATCGCCTCGGTCGCCGGCACCCATCTGATCCTGCCGGAGGAGGACCGGCGCATGATCGTCGGCTATCTCATCAACAAGTTCCGTGGCGACGTCTCGCTGTTCGAAGACGGCATCAAGGCGATCGAAAAATTCACCGGTTGGCGCTGTTTTGGCGTCGTGCCGTGGCTGAAGGCGGCGGCGCGGCTGCCATCGGAAGATTCCGTCGTGCTCGAGCGACTGGCGTCCGGCGAGAAGCGCGCGCTGAAGATCGCCGTGCCGGTGCTCTCGCGCATCGCCAATTTCGACGATCTCGACCCGCTCAAGGCCGAACCGCAGGTCGAGGTGGTGTTCGTGCCGCCTGGTGAGCGCTTGCCCGAAGGTGCGGGTCTGGTGGTCATTCCCGGCTCGAAGTCGACGATCGGCGATCTCCTGAAATTTCGCGAGAACGGCTGGGACCGCGACCTTGCCGCGCATAGGAAACGCGGTGGTCATATCGTCGGCATTTGCGGCGGCTTCCAGATGCTTGGTCATATCGTGCGCGATCCCGACGGCATCGAGGGCAGCGTTACCGAAACGCAAGGCCTCGGCCTGCTCGACGTCGAAACGGTGATGGAGCCGGAAAAGACGGTGCGCAACGTCAGCGCGCGCTCGGTGCCGTTTGATCTGCCGCTCGACGGCTACGAGATCCATCTCGGCCGCACCACCGGTCCGGATACGCTGCGGCCGTCCGCCGTTATCAACGGCATCGATGACGGCGCTATCTCGGCCGATGGCAAGGTGCTGGGCACCTATATGCACGGGCTGTTTTCCGCCGATGCCTTCCGGGCGAAATTCCTCGAAAGCCTTGGCGTCAAGGGCGGCGGCATCGACTACCGCGCCGAGGTCGAACGGGCACTCGACGAGATCGCAGCCGAACTGGAAACCCACCTCGACTGCGACGCGATTTTTGGGCTGGCGCGTTAGATACTTAGCGCGGAAGTTTTGCACGGGTCGTTGGCTTCGACGGATCACATGCCTTGGCGATTAGCGGAAACGTCCATGGCTTCGTCATCCTGGGGCGGAGCAAGGAGCGAAGCGACGCGGCGCAGACCCCAGGATCCATGCCCTGACTTCGGAGCGCCGCTGCGGCGCAGAATTCTGCTCCGCTGGCTCCTCGGCCAAGGTCACGGCATGGATCCCAGGGTCTCCGCGACGGAGCTTCGCTCCTGCTCCGCCCAGGGATGACGAAATTGGGAGGCTTCGGCCAATCCCGAATGTGCAGCGCTACCAGTTCATGCTTTCTCGTCAGCCTTCGGCCAGTAGGTGCCGAACGACCAGACATTGCCTTCCGGATCGCGGCATATGAATTCGCGGCTGCCATAGTCGCGGTCGGTGAGCTCTTCCAGAATCTCGGCGCCGGCGGTTTTTGCGCGCGCGTATGCCGCGTCGGCATCAGCGACCGCAATGTAGATCGACTTGCCGCCGCCCGAGCCGGGCGCGCCGACCATCTTGCCATAGGCATCGTCGCGCGCCGTGCCGAGCATGATGATCGAAGAGCCGAATGCGAGTTCGGCGTGGTGCACCACGTCGCCTTCGCCATGGCGGGCGCGAACGCTGAAGCCGAAGGCCTCGCACAGCCAGTCGATCATGTTGCCGGCATTTCTGTAGCGCAGCGCCGGAACGGGTTGGTCGATCAACCCAGTCTGCGCGAAGGCCGGTTGCGCGTCTTGAAGAAATGTTACCTCGCGGCGACAGTGGTCGGCGTGACGCCTGCGAGGTCGCGGAACTCGCGCACCAGATGCGCCTGGTCGGCATAGCCGCAGCCGGCGGCGATGTCGGCCCAAGCGCTGTTCGCCTGTCTCGACAGGCCAAGCGCATGGTTGAAGCGGACGATGCGCGACAGCGTTTTTGGGCCGGTTCCGATCGCGTCCGAAAATTTTCCGGCAAGATGCTTGCGGCTCCAGCCAAGCTTTTCGGCCAGCGTCGAGATGCGGGTCCGGCCACGCGTCGAGACGATCGTCTCATAGGCCCAGACTATGTCGGCTTGAGTGCGGTCTGCGGTTGCCAACCGATCGGCGACGAAGGCTTCGACGATGGCGAAGCGTGTGCTCCAACCCGGCGCATTGCCGAGCCTTTCACGAAGGGCGATGCCTTCAACGCCGAGCACGTCATCCAGGCCGACCATGCGGTCGGTCAGTTCGCTCATCGGCCGGCCGAAGAAGCGACGAGCGCCGAGCGGGGTGAAATTGATCTGCACACAGCAGGTGCCGCCGCAGGATTCGATCACCACCGGCCCGGCATAAAGGCCGGCGGCAAAACTGGCGAAGCGGTCATTGTCGCTGGGGTCCCTGCCGAGCCCGATGGCAAAGGGTTCGGCAAAGCTGATGACCAGCGGCACGGTCAGCGAGGCATATTCGATGGCGCGGAAATGGCCTGGCATGGTTTCGCGAAAGCCGCACATGTCGGTGACGGCGCCCTGAAGCCGATGGCTCGGCGCGCGCCGCACCATCTCGAATCGATCGAGGCCTGGGCTGTCGTGATGGCTGCCGTCTTTGCTGTCGGCGGGCATGCGCTTTCCTTCCGCCAAGCGACTTTAACAGACCATCCGTCGGAATCAAAAGCGCCCGGCTTTTGGCCGGGCGCTCCGAGTTGCCTGAGATTCGGAGTTGTCTGGATGTGTTTAAGCCCCGCGCATCAGGCAGCCGGCGGCCAGCACGATGTAGGCGATGACGACAATCCACGCGGCATTCAAAGGTATAAACGCAAGAACGCCAAGCGCGGCGAGAACGCCGATGATGGCGATGACAAGGGATATAATGAAAATAAGCTGGGTAGGCGCACTGAGATTCATGTTCGGTCCCTCCTCAACATGATTCGTACAGCGGCATAGTATCAGGCGCGCGGTCACACACCAATGAGCGCACGCAGCGGGGCTTGCCGGATTGGCCAGCAGTTTTATGGGAGTGGCCAGAACGGTGCTGCGCGTTCGATCAGAAGGGCATCGCTTCAGACGAATGACAGTTTCCAAATTGTGGCGGAGACCACCAATTGTCGATGTCGCCGCCGCCCCTCATTGCCCTGCCGGGCATTTCTCCCCGTATAGTGACGGGGAGAAAGGGCTGGTCGCAACGTCGGCGCCTTTTCTTGCATCGCCTGCGATTGGCGAAATCGGTGACGAGAGCGCCCCTCTCCCTCACTAAACGGGGAGAGGACGCCGGCAGGCAGGTGAGGGGCAGCGCCAACGCCCTAAAAGGGTGAGGAGGCGAATTCAAACCTGAAGCGATTGTCCTTTTCACCATTCGCACCCCGTTTGCGCAAATCCGATTCCGCGCTACCTTCCGAACGAATCGGAAGGGGCTGATGGCGATGGGATTGCTGGACCAGATACGCTCGATCTTCGACGGCGACCCCGGCGTGCGCAAGGTCGCGGACGATCCGGTGCTGTCGGCGGAGCTGCTCATGCTGTTCCGTATGATCCTCGCCGACGGGTCGGTCAGCGAAAGCGAAATGACCGCCTTCAGGCGTATCTGCCGGGACGCCTTCGGCATTCCCGAAACCAGCATCGACAGCGTCATCGAATATCTCAACGAATTCGGCTACGAGACCAACGGCTCGCAGGCCGTCGCGCAGTTCCGCGACCTCGACGTCGAACGGCGCAAGCTGCTCGCCCGCCACATGGCCGAAATCGCCAAGGCCGATTCGCAACTCGCCGGGAGCGAAATGCAGCTGTTGCACCGCACGCTC
The DNA here is from genome assembly GCF_040323505.1 of Mesorhizobium sp. M0040. NCBI lineage: Bacteria > Pseudomonadati > Pseudomonadota > Alphaproteobacteria > Hyphomicrobiales > Phyllobacteriaceae > Mesorhizobium > Mesorhizobium sp. M0040. The sequence goes on along the minus strand of NZ_JAMYVA010000003.1, from coordinate 215,838 downwards.
GACCTGCTCGACATCAGCCCGGCCGACGTGGTGAAGCCGCAAGACTGAGTCATCGGCTGACTGCTGACGTTCTGAGCGTCATTTTGTCTGTAATAGGCCATCCTCCAGCATAACCTGTCACTGAAATTGCCGTGTCTCACTTACGGGGTGCAGTCCAGCACTGTCATCGCAATTCCCGTTTTGTACATCTGGCGAAAAATTCTCTAAATATCTGATTGCTCTGCTTACCTTGGCGCACCCATCGCAAACTTCTTAAACTCTCCAATAATGCTCGATAAGTTCCTTGCCCCTCCGTGTCCCTTGAAGGTATCGTCCTTTACGGTTACATGAAACCAATCTATCTCGTCGTCATACTGAAAGCTTACGTCTGTAAACTTTCTTCCCTGGAGCTGCGTCCCGCGCAAATCTATTGAAACTTCCCATCCAGGATTGTCGATCGTATCAATTTTTACGCCGTATTGGTGTTCCCAATCGCCGTTGCACTGCCCTTGGTACCACTCCTCCAACCACTCGAGCATCGATAGGTCGACCACTAGCCACTCCCGTTAGTCGGTTGGAACAGAAGGAGGTTTATCGCCTCCTTATTGGGATTTGGCTTCTCCGACACCCCGTTTCGCTGCCTTCTTAGCCATTCTAATGTCCGCCATTGTCGCCGGTCGAGCCCTGGATTGGCAGCTTGCGCTGCCAACAGATCGGCAAATTTGTATGCCTTGCTGCTATTGGTAGTATCCTTTTTGAAAGATTAGCACTGTCTCGACGGGCGCCATGGAATCTTCTTTTGCCAACGGGGCATAAATACTGACCCCTAGGCCAAAAGCGATTGCCCCATCAATTTCTTCTTCGATTTCTTGGCCCAATGAAATAAGTGCACGTTTTGCGGTTTCAAAGCCTGTTCCTAAAAATCGAACCCCATTCAGAGAAGGAGTGGCAGGACTCGTGAACTCGATCGCGTTCAATTTTCCTGATTCACCATAGTAACAAAATACCCCCATACTTTCGAAATAATCGCAAGGAAACGTATCTCTCATGGATCGTTTGAAGGTTCGAAAATTTGTCCCAAGATGTCGCCTAATCTGATCCGGGGACATTCCAAACTCTATTCCCCCGGCGCCTGTGAAAGGTATGATCTTGAACTCAGTCATCAAAAACCGTGCCCTACGGCTTCGTGCTCTTGACGAGCGGCCGGCCAATGCGTGTTGCCGTAATTTTTTTCATCGAGGCGTGAGGTACCACAACCAGAGGCAACCGATTGCCATGATCACTAGCCCGATTCCGATAGCAAATACGAGCGGCAAAATTGATTCGACAGAAATCGACAAAACAAAGAGAAGAAAACCGCCAATTCTACCGTATAAATCAAGGACGCAACAGCAAACTTGCGAGTTGCCACGATAACAATCGGATACAAATAAGCCAATACAAATATCAGTAGAACGAGCTTCATTGTATCGAATGGCGCTATGGACAGCATGGCCACATTCCATGCGCCGATAGCTATCGACGTAGCTAGTATTATTGTTCGTGACATTGGTTTCCAAGCCTAAGTTCGCTAAATCTCCTTCGCGCGCAAAGGGACGATCACGTCCGGGTTGCGTGATCGGCGATCGGCCCAATGGCCCCATATTATTTCTACTTTCATAGGCCGGCCACCAACAGTCGTCTCCACCACGTCGCCAACCACCGGAGCCTCCTCGTCTACCAAAATACCGCCGCCAGGGAGAGTTCTCTCGGTAATTACCTCTCCAGTTTTCAAAATAATCCTTTTGATCCTATATGCCATTTTTTAAGCTCTCAACAACGTGAATCTTTTTGCTAAGTCTCTTACTTTGTATCCTATTGTAGTGGAAGATAGGAAGACGGAGAGAAAGATTCCGTATTGGTATATTCTGCCGCCGGCGAAGCATTAAACAAAGATCCGGGCGCTATAAAATCTCCAAGGTTGGCAGCGCTCCCCATCAATCCCAGCGAATTTCGCGCAGATTGGTTCTCTTGCTGTGAGGTGCTCATTTCGCTGGAATCGTTTGGAACTTGTGCGGTTGATTTCGATTCGTTTGTCCTCTTTGACGTGTCTTTCAAAGAGTAATTGACGACCCCGTCAACACTTCCGGCATAGGTGGTGATATCCATTACTCTCCCATCGGCTTTCCCTGGAGTACCCCTTCCGACCGAGCTTCGCTCGGCCACCGCCCTGGGGCGAGCCACGTGTCTCGCCCCGTCCTTCGGACCCCACAGGGGGAGAAGGGAAAGGCGCTAAGCCGTGCCACGAAGCTGCTCACCCCTGTTCCTGCATTCGTTTCGCGATCGCCCGGTGCAAATCGGGAGCAGCAGTGACCAGCGCCTTGGCCGCTTCGGATTGCGGGTGGTCGAGCACTTCGCTCGTCCTGCCGCGCTCGACGATCTTGCCATCATGCATGACCATCACCTCGTCGGTGATGGCGCGGGCGACGGTCAGATCATGGGTGATGAACAGATAGGCGATGCCGAGTTTTTGGTTGAGCTCGGCGAACAAATCGAGGATCTGCGCGCGGATCGAGACGTCGAGCGCCGAGACCGGCTCGTCGGCGACGACCAGCTTCGGCCGGGTGATGATGGCGCGGGCGATCGACAGGCGCTGGCGCTGGCCGCCCGAAAACTCGTGCGGGTATTTGTCCATGTCGCCTGGTGAGAGGCCGACCTCGTGCAGCGCATGCGCCACCATCTCGCGCCGCGCGGCGGGCGCCGGCTTCTTCTCCAGCACATGCAGCGGCTCGGCCACCAATCTCTCGACCTTCTGGCGTGGGTCGAACGAGCCGTACGGGTCCTGGAACACGACCTGCATGTCGCGCCGCGCCGGCTTCAGCTCCGCCTCGCTCTTGCCGGTGAGGGTGTCGCCGCGGAAGCGGATTGTCCCTGATGTCGGCCTGTCCAGCGCCAGGACCATGCGGGCAAGCGTCGACTTGCCGCAACCGGAGCGCCCGACCAACGCCACCGACTGGCCGGGCGCCATGGAGAAGGAAACATCGTCGACGGCGCGGATGGGAGCCCCTCGCTTGAGCAGCGATATGCGCCGTGCCGGATAGTCGCGCGTCACGCTCTCTACCTCAACCAGAGGTTTTCCTTGGCCGACGCTGTGCCTAGCCCGCGCGGGCACATGCATCGAGGCCTGCGCCAGCTGGCGCGTATAGGGATGAAGCTGTCCGGACAGAATGCGCGCCGTGTCGCCGGCCTCCATCACCTCGCCATGGCGCAGGATGGTGATGCGGTCCGCCATCTCGGTCACCACGGCGAGGTCGTGCGAGATCAGCAGCAGGCCCATGCGGTTTTCCGCTACGAGGTCGCGCAGCAGGTCGAGGATCTGCGCCTGCAGCACCACGTCGAGCGCGGTCGTCGGCTCGTCGGCGATCAACAGCTTGGGTTTCAGCGCACAGGCGATGGCGATGACGACGCGCTGGCGCTGGCCTCCGGACAACTCGTGCGGATAACGCGACAGCGGGAACTGCGCCGCCGGCAGGCCGACCCGGTCCAGCATTTTTCGCGCCCGTTCCTCGGCGTCGCCGCGGCTCGCCCTGGTGTGCCAGCGAATACCCTCGGCGACCTGCTCGCCGATGGTCTTGACCGGGTTGAGCGCCGTCATCGGCTCCTGGAACACCATGCCGATGTCGTCGCCGCGCAGCGCGCACATCTGGTCCTCGCTCGCCGCCAGGATGTCGATGCCGTCGAAGGTGACGCGTCCGCTGGCGTGCGCCGCCCAGGGCAGCAACTGCATCACCGCGAGCGCCGTCATCGACTTGCCGGAGCCGGATTCGCCGACCAGCCCCATGACTTCGCCGGGCGCGACGGAAAGTTCGATGTCCCTGAGGATGGGCGTGCCGCCGATGGTCAGCGACAGCTTGTCGATTTCGAGCAGGCTCATCGCTGCCGCCGCGATTTCGGATCGAGAATGTCGGCAATGCCGTCACCAAGCAGGTTCAAGCCAAGCACGGTGATGACGATCGCCATGCCGGGAAAGATCGCCATCCACGGCGCCACCACCATGCGGGTCTGGGCGTCGAACAGCATGCGGCCCCAGCTCGGCATTGGCGGCTGGGTGCCCAGCCCGACATAGGAAAGCCCTGCTTCGGCCAGTATGCCCAGCGCGAACTGGATGGTGCCTTGCACCAGGAGCAGCGTGGCGATGTTGGGCAGCACATGTTCGATGCTGATCAGCGTCCTGCTCTTGCCGGCGGCGCGGGCGGCGAGGATGAATTCGCGCGGCCAGATCGCCAGGGCGGCGGCCCGGGCGACGCGCGCGAATACCGGGATGTTGAAGATGCCGATGGCAATGATGGCGTTGAACGCGCCCGGCCCGAAGATGGCGGTGATCATGATTGCCGAAAGCAGCGCCGGAAAGGCGAAGACCAGGTCGTTCAGCCGCATCAGCACGTCGTCGACGATGCCGCCACGCGCCGCGGCAAAGGCGCCGAGCGGCACGCCGATGCCCATGCCGATGCCGACCGCCACCAGCGCCACGGCAATCGAGTTGCGGGCGCCGACCATGATCATCGACAGGATGTCGCGACCGAAATGGTCGGTGCCGAACCAGTGCGCCAGCGACGGCGCCTGGGTCTTGTCGGATATGACCAGTTTGGTGACATCGTAAGGCGTCCAGAAGAAGGAGAGGATCGCGACCGCGGCCACCAGTGCGGTGATGGCGAAGCCGGCAAGGAACGAACGGTTTTTGAACGCCTTGGCCAGGATGCCGGCAAGATTCTCGTCGGGGATGTCGATGTGCAGCGTCATTGCCGGCCTCTCAGGCGCGGATCGATCACTGCATAGGAGAGGTCGACAACGAAATTGACGACGATGACGGCTGCAACCAGCAGCATGACGACGCTCTCGACCACGATCAGGTCACGCTGGTTGATCGCCTGGAACACCAGGCGGCCGAGGCCGGGCAAGTAGAAGACGTTCTCGATGATGATGGTGCCGGCAAGCAGGAAGGCGAATTGCAGGCCTAAAATGGTGACCACCGGGATCATGGCGTTGCGCAGCGCATGCCGCCACAAGACAAGCCGGTAGGGCAGGCCCTTGGCGCGGGCGGTTCGGATGTAGTCCTCGTTCAGCACTTCGATCAGCGCCGAGCGGGTGACCCGGGCGAGGATCGCCGCCTGCGGCAGAGCGAGAGCGACTGCCGGCAGGAGCAGCGACTTCAGCGCCGGCCAGACACCGGCGCTCCAGCCAGGAAAACCGCCGCCCGGCACCAGCCGCAGCCAGACGGCGAACAGATAGATGAGCATCAGCGCGAACCAGAAGTTGGGCACGGCGACGCCAAGCTGGGCGGCGCCCATCGCAATCGTGTCGCCGGCCCGGCCGCGTCTGCTGGCGGAAAACAGCCCGACCGGAATGGCAATGACTGTGGACAGCGCCAGCGCCATCAGTGCCAGCGGCAGCGAGACGACGAGGCGCTCGCGGACCAGATCGATGACCGGCACCGAATAGGTGTAGGAACGGCCGAAATCGAGGCTCAGCAAGCCGCCGGCCCAATGCAGATAGCGCAGCATGACGGGAGCGTTGAGGCCCATCTGGTTGCGCAGCAATTCGATCTGGTCGGCGCTGGCGTTCAGGCCAAGCATCAGCCGCGCCGGGTCGCCGGGAATGATCTCCAGCACGGCAAAGACCACCATCGAGGCCAGAACCAGCGTGACGACGGCGATGGCGAGCCGCTTGAGGAGGTAGGCGGTCATGAGCTGCCTGATGCAAGCACTGGGCGAAGGTAGCGTTCCCGCCCACCCCCCTCTGTCCTGCCGGACATCTCCCCCTCAAGGGGGGAGATTGGCAGTTTCCACGCTGGCACTGTCCTTGCAACGCTAGTGGTTAGCGAAAGCGGCGATGAGGGCTCAATCTCCCCCCTTGAGGGGGAGATGTCCGGCAGGACAGAGGGGGGTGTGACGGAGTGCAACTTTCGCCTTTCTGTCAGCGATCAATCCGTCCACTTCACCTTGGTCAGGTCATTGGCCTGGATCGGGGCATTTTCCCACAGGCCCTGCAGTTTGGCGTCCCAGACGCCGACCTTCGGCAGTTCGTAGAGGAAGCCGACCACGGCGTCATCGGCCAGGACCTTCTGCGCCTCGCCGAGCAGCGTCATGCGCTTGGCCTCGTCGGAGGTAAGGTTCAGCTCGTCGATGATCTTGTCGAAGGCCGGGTTGTCGTAGTTGAAGTAATAGTCCTTGCGCGAATAGATATCGATGTCGTTAGGCTCGGTGTGGGAAACGATGGTCAGGTCGTAATCCTTCTTGGTGAAGACCTGGTCCAGCCACTGCGCCCATTCGACCGGTATGATCTCGAGATCGATGCCGATTTCGCGAAGCTCGGAGGCGATGATCTCGCCACCAAGCCGCGCATAGGAGGGCGGCGGCAGCTTCAGCGTCGCCTTGAAGCCATTCTCCAGGCCGGCTTCCTTCAGCAACTCCTTGGCTTTCTCCACATTGTGCGGGTAGAGGCCGGTGAGGTCGACATAGGCCTTGCTGGCGGGCGACATGTGCGAGCCGATCGGCACGCCGAGGCCGGCCGAGGCGCCGTCGATGATCGCCTTGCGATCGAGTGCAAAGGAAATAGCCTGCCTGACCTGCAGCTTGTCGAAGGGCGGCTTCTTGTTGTTGATCGACAGGATGGTTTCACCCTCGGTCGAGCCGATTACCACCTTGAAGCGCGGGTCGTCCTTGACCTGGGCGACACTGTCAGGATCGAAGAACGGAAAGGCCTGGACGTCGCCGGAAAGCAGCGCCGGAACGGCGGCGGCGGCATCTGGAATGATGCGGAACTCGGCCTTGTCGAGGAACACCGGGGCGCCCCAGTAATTGTCCGACTTGACCAGCGTGATCGACGAGCCCTTGGCCCAGTTCTGGAACTTGAACGGGCCGGTGCCAACAGGCTTTTCCTTGTTGGTGTCGGCGGTCTCAGGCGCCACGATCACCGCATCGCCCCAGCCCATATTGTAGAGGAACGAGCCTTGCGGGTTCTTCAGCGTGACATTCACCGTCGTAGGATCGACGACCTCGACCTTGTCGATGGCGGCGAACAGGCTCTTTTGCGCGTTGACGGAATTGTCGGCGCGGGCACGATCGAGCGAGAATTTCACGTCGTCGGCGTTGAAGTCGCTGCCGTCATGGAATTTCACGCCTGTATGCAGCTTGAAAGTGTAGACCTTGCCGTCGTCGGAAATGCTCCAGCTTTCGGCGAGATCGGGCAGCACCTCGCCGTTCGGGCCGATGCGGGTCAGGCCCTCGAAGACATTGGCATAGAGTACCTCGTCGATTGCCGCGGCGGCACCCGCGGTCGGGTCGAGATGCGGGGGTTCGAGCGTAATGCCGATGACCAGGTCGGTGCGCGCGGCCATCGCCGAGGTTCCGGCGGCCAACGCCAGCGCCGCGGCGGCCAGAATGGTTTTCCACAATTTCATCGTGCAACTCCCCATATCTAAAACACGTGCTCAAACCCGGGCGGATAGAAGCGTGAATTCGCCGCCGAGTAAATTGCGTTTCGTACCGTCCGCCGTCGCCGGGAGGAATGTTTTTTCGCCCATGGCCGGATCATCGCGGGCCGGCGTCCCTCAGCAGAACGTCGAGGCCGATGGCCATCACCTTTGCCGAGTCCAGCATGTCGGCAATGCCGACCCATTCATCGGGCCGGTGGGCGAGATCGAGGATGCCCGGGCCATAGGCGATGCAGTCATAGATGTGGCCGATGCGGGCGATGTGCTTCTGGTCGTAGGTGCCGGGCGAAATCACATAATCCGGCTCGCGGTCGAATATCTCCATGATGCCTTGCGCGACCGCCTTCACCACCGGTGCGTCGCGCTCGGTCATCAGCGGCAGCACCTCCATCAGATCGCGGATCTCGTAATCGAACTTTTTGCGCTCGCGCTTCAGCCGTTCCAGGATATCGGTCACCTCGCTCTTGACCGTAGCGAGATCCTCTTCGAGCAGGAAGCGGCGGTCGATTGTCAGCCGGCAGGAATCAGGCACATTGGGCGAGGGCAGGCCGGGCCGGAAATCCTCCGTCTGGCCGCCATGGATCGAGTTGATGTTCATGGTCGAGCGTTTTGCGCCTTCGGGCACGACCGGCATGCGCGTCATCTTGCGGTCGAGCGCCGGAAACAGCTCATCCTCGAAGGCCCGCAGCACGGCGCCCATATGGCGCACTGCGTTGTCGCCGAGGAACGGCATCGAGCCGTGCGCGATCTCGCCCTTGGTCTCGATCTCCGCCCACCAGACGCCGCGATGGCCAAGGCAGATGCGATCCTTGTTGAGCGGCTCGGGAATGATGACGTGGTCGACCTTCGGTCTGGAGAAATAGCCGAGCTTCGCCAGATGGGCGACGCCGCCAAAGCCGCCGGACTCCTCGTCGACCGTGCCTGAAATCTCGATGGCGCCGGGAAAATCGGGAAAGACCTCCATGAAGGCTTCAGCGGCAATGATCGAGGCGGCAAGCCCGCCTTTCATGTCGCAAGCACCGCGGCCATAGACCTTGCCATCCCTGACGATGCCGGCGAACGGATCGAGGCTCCAGCCGTCGCCGGGCTCGACGACGTCGATATGCGAATTGAAGTGCACGCAAGCACCCGGCGCCCGGCCATCGAAACGGGCGACGACGTTGACGCGCGGATAACGGTCAGTGTCGCCGTGCGTGCCTTCGGCACGGATGAATTCGATCTCAAAACCACGCTTCTTCAGCCGCGCGCCGATATATTCGGCACATGGCCGATAGGCTTCGCCGGGCGGATTGATGGTCGGAAAGCGGATCAGATCCGCAGTCAGTGCAACCAGATCATCGGCTCGGTCATCGATAGCCTTGAGGAGCCGTTCGTTCGGTTCGTTCATTCGGCGAATTGAGCAGCGGATGAGGGGGTTTTGCAAGCCCGATGGCGAATTGCGAGGCGATTGCGTGTCGTTACAGCAACTATTGCGGGAAATCGTTCAAATTCGCTGCTTTGGATTGGTGAAATCGTCAGGGAGTGGGTGTTAGCTCGCTGGCTTGCCATCAAAACGCTGGAGAACAGCGCGAGGGCAGGCAGGCAAGGGGCATCAAAGGGGTTTGATTGCATGAAAAACACTGTTCTCATGGCAGCGGCATTGATGGCGATGCTGTTCGGTTCGTCGTTCGAGAGCCGGGCGGCCAGCCTGGTCGCGAACATCGATATTTCCTCACAGACGATGACGGTAAGATACGGGCTTTCGTATTACCGGTGGAGCGTTTCCACCGCCCGCAAAGGCTACATCACGCCGCGCGGCAGCTATCGCCCACAGCGGACGGCCCGGATGTGGTATTCGCGCAAATACGACATGTCGCCGATGCCCTATTCGGTGTTCTTCCGCGGCGGCTATGCTATCCACGGCACCGGCGCGATCCGGCAATTGGGGCGCCCGGCATCGCATGGCTGTGTGCGCCTCCACCCCAGCAACGCCGCCGCGTTCTATTCGATGGTGCGCAAAGCCGGCTTCGGTAATACGCGGATTCTCGTGACGAATTAGGGCCAGCTCCTCGGCCCGCAATAAAAAACCCACCGGAGCGGCGGGTTCGTCGGGGCCAAATAGCACCATACCGAGATTAGTAGCATAGCTGCCGGCACAAAGCAAGAACAAAATAGGGCCTGTGCCCAAAAAGATCGTTCCGCTCAGGCGGCTTTGTCGCGCACTGTCGCCGGCCGACGCTTTTTGCGGCTGCTGATCTCCCAGCGCTTGTGGAACCACATCCACTGGCCGGGGTCTTCTCGCACCCAGCGCTCGACCACGTCGTTGAGAAGCTGGGTGGTGGCGCGGACGTCGACACTGCCGCCGGCGGTGCGCGGCAAGGTGAGCTTGTCCTCGATCTCGAGCCGGAAACGGTTGTTCGGCAGGCGCACGCAGCGCGCCGGGTAGACATCGCAATCGTAGTGCCGCGCCAGGGTGCCGAGAACCCGGTTGCTCTCGCAGGGGCGGCCGAAGAATGTCGTCTCGAGCCCGCCCGTGAATTTCTGGTCGACCAGCACGCCGATATTGCCGCCCTTCTCGAGGATGGCCGCAAGTGCGAACGAGGCACCGGTCGAAGACGGCAGCAGCGATCCCATGCTCGAGCGGCGGGTCGAGAGGATGTAGTCGGCGAGGTAAGGGTTGTTGGGCGGGCGAAACAGCGCCGTGATGTTCATGCCGAAGGTCGCCGCCGCCACTGGCAGCAGCTCGAAATTCCCGAGATGCCCGGTGAAGACGATATGCGGCTTGTCCTCGCCGGCAATGCGCACGAAATGCTCCACGCCCTTGACCTCGACACGGCCCGGCTTCGTCGCAGTGGGATCGTAGTCGAACAAAGCATCGAGAAAGATGTATTCGGCGGCCAGGCGGGCCATGTTGCCCCACATGTCGGAAGCGATCGCCTCGATCTCGGCATCGCTCTTTTCCGGATAGGCCTTGCGCAGATTGTCGACGGCAACCTGATGGCGCGCTACCCAAGGGCCGATGCGGCGGGCAGCGCGGTCGGCGAAATTGAGCGCGCTGTCGGGCGGCAGCAGGCGCAGCGCGGAGATGATGAACATCGCGACCCGCGCGACCAGCCAGTAGTTGAACTGGCGAAGCCGCCTGCCATAGCGGAATCCCAGGTCCCTGCGGATCTTCCTGAAGGCGTTGCCGATCATTCTCAGCCGACGCGCAGGATGATCTTGCCGAAGACGTCGCGGCCTTCCATGCGCTTCAGCGCCGCATCGATGCCGTCGAAGCCGACCTCGGTGTCGATCACCGGCGCGACCAGGCCCGCCGCCATCTTCTGCATGGCGTCGGCCATGTTTTCCATGCGGCAGCCGAACGAGCCTAGCAGCTTCAACTGCTGCTGGAACAACTGCATCAAATTGATCTGCGTCGACACGCCGGAGGTCGAGCCGCAGGTGACCAGCCGACCGCCGCGTTTGAGGCACAGCATCGAGGCGGCAAATGTGTCGGCGCCGACATGCTCGAACACCACGTCGACGCCCTTCTTCTTGGTCAGCTTGCGCACGACGCCTTCGAAGCGGTCGTCGCGGTAATTGATGACGTGGTCGGCGCCGAGCGCCTTGGCCTTGTCGATCTTGTCGTTCGAGCCGACGGTGGTGATGACCGTGCAGCCCATCTTCTTGGCCAGCTGAATCGCGGCGGAGCCGATGCCGGAGCCGCCGGCATGGACCAGGATCGTCTCGCCGGGTTGCAGCCGGGCATTGTCGAACAGCATGTGCTCGACCGTGCCGAAGGTGACAGGCGCTACCGCCGCGCCGATTTCGCTCACGCCTGGCGGGGCGGGGACCAGAAGGCGCGCCGGCAGGTTGATCTTTTCCTGCGCAAAGCCGTCGAGATGGAAGCCGTGCACGCCCGAAACATGCTCGCAGAGATTGTCGCGACCTTCGCGGCAGGCGCGGCAAAGACCGCAGGTGCGGGCGCCATAGATCGACACCAATTGCCCGGTCACAAGGCTGGAAACGCCTGGGCCGACCGCCTCGACCTCGCCGCAGGCCTCGGCGCCGACGACCAGCGGCAGCTTGCGCTTGGCGAAGGCCATGCCGCGCCAGCCCCAGACGTCGATATGGTTCAGCGCCACGGCCTTGATGCGCAGCGTCACCTCGCCGAGCGCAGGTTGCGGCGGGGGCGGCAGGTCCACCGTTTCAAGGCGGCGGTCCTCGATAAGTTGCAATGCGCGCATGGTGCCTGTCGGTTCAGTCTGGCTGAAAAAGGTCGCTTAGACCGGTTCCCGCGCCATGACAAGGCAGGTGTTCTGGCCGCCGAAGCCGAAGGAGTTCGACAGGACCGTGCCGACCTCGGCGTTGCGCTTGGTGTTCGGCACCACGTCGAGCACGATTGCCGGGTCGGGATTGTCGTAGTTGATGGTCGGCGGAATGACGCTTTCGCGCATCGTCATCAGCGAAAATGCGGCCTCGACGGCACCGGCAGCCGATAGGGTGTGGCCGATCATCGACTTGTTCGACGAGACCGGCATTGACGAGATCCGCTCGCCGAACACCGTCGACAGCGACAAATGCTCCATCTTGTCGTTTTCGGGCGTCGAGGTGCCATGGGCGTTGACATAATCGATCCCGTCCTCGCTCAAGCCGGCATCGGCAAGGGCGGCGCGCACCGCCGCGATCGCCGGCGAACCGTCCGGCTTGGAGCGCGTGCGATGGAAGTCGTCGGCCTTTTCGCCGCAGCCGCGCAATATGCCGAGAACGGTGGCGCCGCGGGCAAGTGCTGCCTCCAGCGATTCCAGCACAAGGGCGCCCGAGCCTTCGGCGAGCACGAAGCCGTCGCGATCCTTGGAGAAGGGTTTTGAGGCCTTTTCAGGGATGTCGTTATGGGTGGAGAGCGCCGATAGAAGCGAGAAGCGGATCAGCGCCTCGGCGGTCGCCGAGCCATCGGCGCCGATCGACAGCGCCCTGTCGCATTCGCCGCGGCGGATCGCCTCGACGCCGAGTTGGATCGCCGTGGCGCCCGAAGCGCAGGCTGTCGACAGCGTGATCGGCAGCCCGCGCGTGCCGAAACGGTCGGCAAGCCGGTCGGCAATCGAGCCGAACTGGGTGGTCTCGAAGATGTCGAGTTCCCTGAGGCCGCGCGCCACCCGCAGCAGCCTCTCGGCGCCGGAATCGTGCCTGTCTGAATTATTGGGCTTGTCGGAATTGTAGAGCGAAAAGCGCTCGCTCCAGTCGAGCTCGACCGGCGGCGAAGCGAGGAAAAGCGGTCCGCCGAAATCGCCGGCATCGAGGGCTGCCTCCGACATCGCTTCCTGGGCGGCGGTTTCGGCAAGCTCATAGGTGAGGAGACTGGCGCCCTTGGAACTCGACGGCAGGAAATCGACCATGCCGGAGATGCGGGTGTTGAGATGATCGACCGGGAAGCGGGTGATCGGATGGATGCCGGATTTGCCGGATGTCAGCGCCGCCCAATTATCGGCTTTGCCGACACCGAGCGAGGTCACCACGCCGATGCCGGTGACGGCGACGATCGGCCTGCCCATATGGTCGTTCAGATTGGCCATTTGTTGTCCAAAAACCTGTTTCTCTTGGAGCGTCGGATCGCCCGAAAACCGCGCCACACGTTTCGGTCCGATGCTCTAGGCGGCTTTGATCAGCGCCATGCCCTCGAATTGGTGATAGCCGATCGCCGTTGCAAGGACGGTCTTCGGGACGCCGGCAAACGGTTTTTCGACTGTGGCGTCGAAGACAGGATAGGCGGCCTTGCGGTCGACAGCCAGTGCCGCCAGCGCAACGGCAAAGGGGAACTGCGCTTCCTTCATGTGGCCGGTCAGCGTCGAAAAGCCGCGTGCGGCGATCGCCGGATTGGCGTCGAGCGCCAATTTCTCGGCGGCGGTCGCGGCATGGGCGCCCGAAGCGCCGGAGATCGCCAGCAGTTCGCCGTCCGGCAATACCGCTTGCTTCAGCAGCGCGGCGATCTCACCGTCGAGTTCGCCCCGCCGGCGCCTGGCACGGCCGGACAGGATCGGGCCGAGTTCCGCATAGATCTTCCGGCCACGGCTTTCCGCGTGCTCGCGCTGCTCCAGGACGAGAAACGCGCCGCCGGATCCGGTCACCACGCCGCCGCCCTCGGCACCTTGCCTTTGCCAGACCGGCGTCCACGGACCGCGATGCAGGTAGCCGGCCAGTTCATAGCCGAGCAGCATGTCGGAGTGTTCGGTCTGGAAAGCGCCGCCGACCAATATATGCGTCGACTGGCCGGAGCGGATGCGCGCGGCCGCCGTCTCGACAGCGGCAACGCCGGCACCTTCCTCGCCCATGAAGGTGCGCGACGATCCCGTCACCTTGTGGACGATCGAGATGTTGCCGGCGAGCAGGTTGGAGAGCTGTGCCAGAAACAGCGTCGGGCGCAATTCCGTGGTCAGCTTCTCGTTGAGCAGCACGTCGCGGTCATTGCGGCTTTCCGATGCCGCGAGAATGGCCGCGTCGACCGCCTCGTCGCGCTCGCCGCCGCCGGCGGCCACCACCATGTCCATGGTCGCGCAGAGTTCGTCATTGCCCTTGATGCCGGCATCGTCGAGCGCAAGGCCGGCCGCATAGGTGCCGAGCCTCTGCCAGGTCTCCATCTGCCGCTGGTCGCCACGCTTGGCGATCTGCAGGTTCCAGTCGATCTCCGGCAGCGGGTGGACCGTATAGGGCGAGAAGCGCGAGGCCTCCAGAACCGGTTCAAGGCGCGGCTGGACGAGCTTTTGCCAATGCGCATCCGGACCCTCGCCCAACGACGAGACAAGGCCGATGCCTGATATGACGACGTCGCGGGGGTTCATGGGCGGCTGTTGTGGGTGAGGGCGCGTCAAGCGCTGTGCTTAGATGGCGTTCTTGGCGGCGACGAGCGCGTCGATCTTGGCGCACAGGTTCTTCATGACGAAATAGTCGTCGGTCGAGGCCTTGCCGTCATTGACCTCCTGCGTCCACTTTTCCAACGGCACCTTGATGCCGAATTCCTTGTCGATGGCAAAGACGATGTCGAGGAAGTCGAGGCTGTCTATGCCGAGATCGTCGATGGTGTGGCTTTCGGGCGTGATCGTCTCGATGTCGATCTCGCTGGTGTCGGCGATGATCTTGGCGACTTTGTCGAACGTGGTGGACAAGGGCTTTTCCTTCGATTGCGGGCGGAATCTGTCCGCATGTGTTTTGGGCTGTCTAATCGGTTTTTCCGGGCAGGAAAAGGCCTGATGCGCCGGGCGCAGATGGGATTGCTGCCCAGGCAGAGCAAGATGAGATCGGAATCCAATCACGGCTTCTCGTGGCAGTGGCATTTCGGCAACACCTATCTCGCTCGACGCGAGGAGCGACCGGCCCGGTCAGAAGGTAACGCGGCCGAGCACGCGCAGTCCGTCGCCTTGCGGCTCGACGACCACGGCTTCGCCTTCGCGCGGCGAGATGCCGGTCAATTCCTTGATGTCTTCGAGATGCGTGACCATGACCAGATTGTCGGAGCCGGAATAGCCGCGGATCTCTGCCAGGATCGCCGCGATCTGAGCGGCCTTCTCTTTTTCGTCGGTCTTCAGCAGGTCAAGCGGTGCGAACGGCTCCGGTTCGCTTTCGAAAGCTATGCGCGCGGTTTCGAGGCAGCGGCAATAGCGGCTGGACAGCACGCGCTCGACCGGTGCCGCGCGGGCGCCAAACAGCGCGCCGATCTTGCGCGCCTGTTGCTTGCCGCGCTCAGAGAGATTGACCTGGGTGGCGCATTTGCCGAGGTCGAAATTGGCCGCATCGGTGGTGCCGGTGACCATGGCATGGCGAAGCAGGACCACATGCCCGCCGTCGCGCAGCAGCGCCCAGCCGGCTTCCGTCGCATGGGCTGTGGCGGAAACGGCAAGCAACAGCAGCGCCAGCACAAATCGAAGCATCAGACATCCTTTTCGGGTGACCGGCAGGCAGGTCCCCGGTGACCGGCATATAGGGACGGCAAAGCCGGCTGAAAGACAAGCCGAGTGCAACCTGCGGCCGAAAAGCCTATTTCCTCGCTATCTGCTTCTTCACCAGATCAATCTTGCGGTCGGTCAGCGGGATCGGGAGTGTGTAGCCGGCTTCGGTAAAGCCCTGCTTGGCGTTCTCGAAGAATTCGATCGCCTTTTGGAATTCGGCATTGCCACCGCCATAGCTGCCGCGGTTCCAGTGGACGTCGCCGAGATTGTTCTGCTCGAAGGCCCATTGCATCGGCTGGCTTTCGCGGGTGAAGACCTTGAGCGTTGCCTCGAAGGCGGCTTCGGCTTCGTCCAGATATTTGCCGGTGCGTTCGAGATTGCCTAGATTGATCAGGCTCATGCCGATGCCGTTCTGCGCGTTCGCCCAGTCGACGGGCGAGGTCTCGAAGGTCAGTACCTCCAGCGCCGCCCGGCGCGCGGCGATCGATGCGGCCAGTTTGCGGGGATCGGCCTCGCTCATGCTTAGCCATTGCAGCGCCGAGCCTAGACCGGCCTGCGCCAGTGCCCATTGCCGCGGCGTCGTCTCGCGCTTGTATTCGCGCAGCGCATCGTGATAGGCCTCGATCGCCTCCTCGTAATGCACCGGCTTGTCGGTCACGCCGCCGAGCAGTTGCAGCGTGTTGCCGAGATTGTAGTGGGTCATCGCCCAGTCGAGCGGAAACTCCTTTTTGGTATAGACGCGCCGTGCCGCCCGGTATGCAGCAGCCGATTGCTCAAGCCTGGCAGGATCGCGCGTGCGCTGGCCGAGCGTCTGGTAGATCGAGCCGAGATTGTTCTCCGCCGAAGCCCAATCCGTCGGAAAGCGCTGGCGGGTGAAGATGGTCAGCGCATCGCCATAGGCGGCAGCCGCCTCTTCGAGCAGGCCGGTGCCGAAATCGAAACGGGCAGCACTGCTCAGCGCGTTACCGAGATTGAGACGGCTGCTCGCCCAGGAGAGCGGGAAGGTGTCGCGGGTGCGGATTTCGAGCGCGGCGCGGAACGCCGCGGCTGCCTCGGTGATTTTCGTCTTGTCGTTGCGTTGCGTGCCGAGAGACACCAGCGTGTTGCCGAGATTGTTCTGGACCATCGCCCACTGAACGGGGGCTTTTTCGCGCGTGTATTCTTCAAGCGCCAGCCGGTAGGCGGCCTCGGCCTCGGTCAGGCGCTCGCCGTCCGGTTCGCGCTCCGAAAGCGCGTAAAGCGCAAGGCCAAGGTTGCTTTGCGAGGCGGCCCAATCCAGCGGGACTTTGTCACGCGGCCGCTTCTCCAGCGTGGCGCGCATCGCCACCACCGCCTCGTTCAGGCGTTTCGGGTCGCTCTCGCGTTCGCCGATCTTCAACAGCACATTGGCCAGGTTGTTCTGGGCCGCGGCCCAGTTGATGTCGTCCTTCTCGCGCTCGAACACGGCAAGCGAATCGCGAAAGATTTTCGCTGCCTCTTCCAGCCGGTCGGTTTCGCGCTCGCGCTCGCCGATGGTCTGCAGCACCACCGCCATGTTGTTGCGGGTGATCGCCCAGTCGCGGTTCTGCTCGCCATTGGGGATGAAGTTCAGGATGACGCGGTAGGCGTCGATGGCGCGCTGCAGCGCTTGCCTGTCGCCGGTGGCGCTGCCATGCGCGTTGAGCGCTTCCGCCTCCTGGTTCTTGTAGTTCCAGCGCAGCCTGTCGTCCCATCTCTCGACCAGCGAGAAGGCCTTGCCGTAATCGTTGGCGGCCGACAGATAGTCGAAGACCAGCGCCGAGGCGTCGGCACGCCTGGCATAGATCGCCGCGTCGGCAAGACGCTTCTGCCTGACCAGATCCTCTGCCCGATCGACCACGCCGCTGGCCTGCTCGACCCGGCCCACCGCCTGGTCGAGGAAGTTGCGCGCGGTGACGATGGCGCCCTGGCCGATCGCCTTGTCGGCCGAGGCGACGAGGCGGCTGATCTCGGGGTCGTCGGTGCGCAGCGCGTCGCGCTCGGAGATCATCTTCTTCAGGCGCTCGGCCTGGGCGTCGAGCAGCTTTTGCAGGTCGGTGGGGTCCTCCGGCATCTTTTCGGTGCCGAGCGCCTTCAACACGCCATAAAGCGCGTCGAGCGGCACGCCGTCCTGCAGCGAGGCCAGTTCCACCTGTGCCCGCTTGGGGTCAGGCAACTCGGCGATCGTCAGCAGCAATTGCCGCCGCTCGCCGGTGATCAGGCCGTCGTCGCCGGTCGGTTCCTGCGGTGCTACGCCGAAGTAGAGCAGCCGGCGCAGGCTTTCATTGACCCATGGCCGCTGCTTGGCCTTGGTGTCGAGATAGACCTCCTCGGTCACCATGCGCATGACCGAGCCGAACTCGGTGCCCTTCATCGCCGCGAGGTGGCGCAGAAGTGCCGCTGCGTAGGGGCTGTTTTCGCCGACGATGCCATCGAGTGCCGGCCGCCCCGGCTCGGCGGCAAAGCCGATCACCGTTCCCAGATTTTCCGTCGCGGTCGCGTTTGCCAGTGCCCTGGCACCGCGCACCGGCTCCAATCCGCCGGCGCTGATCGGCGAGGCCGAGGCCGTCGGCGCCCGGCGCAGCACCGCATCCGCCGGAAACGGGTTGGTGCGGCAGGCATCGAGCAGCATGATCGTTACCGGCACGGTCGTCTTCAATTCGTCCATGACGGCGGAGATCGGCACCAGGGCCTGATCGGCGTCCTTCAATGAAGAAACGTCGGCGTCGACCGGCACCAGATAGTTTTCGCCGCCGGCCTCGATGCCGTGGCCGGAATAGTAGATCAAGGCGACGTCGGCGTCCTCTGCATCCTCGGCGAAACGCTCGAGGTCGCGCTTCAGCTTTGCCGTGTCGCGGTCGGTGACGCTGCGCGCGTCGAAGCCGAGATCGGTCAGCATCTTGGCGATGTCGCGGGCGTCGTTGGCGGGGTTGGGAAGAGCCGCTATGTGCTGGTATTTCGACTGGCCGACAATCAGCGCCACGCCCTTGAGGCTCGCCGGCTCCGCGGCATGAGCCGAGGTCACCACGAGGCAAAGCATGGCGCCGACGAAAGCCGTCAGCCACGCCTGCTTGAAGAAGTGCTGATTTCCGACAAGGCCCATTCGCCGCGTGTCCCCCGACAACCCTGTATAGCGCTGGCATCCAACCATGAGCAAATTCGGGCAAGATCCGAGCGGCCGGATTGTTGGCCGGTACATTCGCGAGGGAAGGGCGATTGCGCCGCCGCCGGGGCTCGCCTATCACGGGAAAAATGTCTCCGCTTACCGAAACCGTCCTCTTCGTCTTCAGTCTCGTCGGGCTCGGCTATCTTGCCGGGTTGACCGGCTATTTGAAGCCGGCGAGCGGCGAGGGCGTATCCGAATTCGCCATCAACGTGGCAATGCCGCTTTTGCTGTTCCAGACCATGGTAAAGGCCGATTTCCACGGCGTGGCGCCGTGGTCGCTATGGGGCGCTTATTTCGCGGCGGTCGCGCTCACCTGGGCCACCGGCCATCTGGTTATTACGCGCATCTTCGGACGAGACGCCCGCGCCGGCGTCGTCGGCGGCGTATCGTCGTCCTACTCCAACGTTGTCCTGCTCGGCGCGCCCTTCATCATCGGCGTGTTCGGGCCGGCGGGGTTCGAAGTGCTGTCACTGCTCGTCTCCATTCACCTGCCGGTGATGATGATGGCCTCGATCATCCTTTTTGAGATGTTCGGCCGCGGCGGCAGCGAACCTGTGCATCCGCTCCGCGTCGTCAGGAGCTTTCTCAGGAGGGTATTCATCAATCCGCTGATCATCGGCATACTGGCCGGGCTGGCGTGGCGCTTCACCGGTGCGCCGCTGCCGGTGCTTGCGACGCGGCTGAGCGACGCGCTGGCAGGCACGGCCGCCCCGGTGGCGCTGTTCGCCATGGGGCTCAGCCTGCGCCGTTTCGGCATTTCCGGCAATGTAAGGCCGGCGCTGGCGCTGTCGGCGCTGAAACTGTTCCTAATGCCGGCGCTGGTTCTCGGCCTGGTCTGGCTGATCGGCCTGCCGCCATTGACGGCCAAGGTGGCGGTCATGGTTGCGGCGTTGCCGTCCGGCATCAACTCCTATCTCATCGCCGTGCAGTTCAACACCGGCCAGGCGCTGGCATCGAACCAGATGACCATCGCCACCGCCTGTGCGGTCGTGACCACTGCGTTTTGGCTGACAGTGGTCGTCCATGTTTTTGGATAAGAGCCCGGGTTTTTGGATAAGAACCCGGGTTTTTGGATAAGAACCCGGCTGCATCGCTCTCGCTTTGGCTGGCCCAAACCCTATATGCCATCTTGTGATTGCTTGCGGGGCTTGCCCTGGGCTAAGAGCAGTGGCTCTAGCGATGCTATCGCGCACGTCCATTCACGAAATCAGCGACCGGCCCGCCAGGTGCCGAACGGAGGCGAGATCATGCTTCAGAAAACCAGCCATTTCATGCGGCAGGCCAATCTCATCAATGGCGAATGGGTGCAGGCCGATTCAGGCCAGACGGTCGACGTCAACAATCCTGCCACCGGCCTCAAGATCGGCACCGTGCCGAAGTCGGGCAAGGCCGAGACCCGCCGCGCCATCGAGGCCGCCGACGCTGCCTTCAAGACATGGCGCAAGACCACCGCGCTCGAACGCTCGAAGCTGTTGCGCAAGCTGCACGACGCGATGATGGACAATCAGGACGTGCTGGCCGAACTACTAACCATCGAGCAGGGCAAGTCGCTGTTCGAATCGAAGGGCGAGATCGGCTCGGCCGCGTCCTACATATTGTGGTTCGCCGAGGAAGGCCGCCGCACCTATGGCGACGTCGTGCCGTCGCCCTGGGCTGACCGCCGTATCCTGGTGACCAAGGAACCGGTCGGCGTCGTCGCCGCCATCACGCCGTGGAATTTCCCATCCTCGATGCTGGCCCGCAAGCTTGGCCCGGCGCTTGCCGCCGGCTGTACCGCCGTGGTCAAGCCGGCGTCGCAGACGCCTTATTCCGGCCTTGCCTGGGGCGCGCTTGCCGAGGAAGTCGGCTTCCCCAAAGGCGTAATCAATATCCTGACCGGCGCTGCCGGTGAGATCGGCGACGAGATCTGTGCCAACCCGCTGGTCAAGAAGATCACCTTCACCGGCTCGACCGAGGTCGGCAAGATCCTGATCCAGAAGTCGTCGGTGACCGTCAAGAAAGTGTCGATGGAGCTCGGCGGCAATGCGCCGTTCATCGTCTTCGACGACGCCGACATCGAGCGGGCCGTCGCCGGCGCCATCACCGCCAAGTACCGCAATTCCGGCCAGACCTGCGTCTGCACCAACCGCTTCCTGGTGCAGGCCGGCATCTACGACCGGTTCGTCGAAAAATTGGCTGCTGCGAGCAACGGACTGAAGGTCGGTTCCGGCCTCGAAGACGGCGTCCAGCAGGGGCCGCTGATCGACGAAAAGGCGGTGGAGAAGGTCGAGGAGCTGATTGCCGACGCTACCGCCAAGGGCGGCAAGGTCGTCGCCGGCGGCAAGCGCCACGCGCTCGGCGGCTCGTTCTTCCAGCCGACGGTGATCGCCAATGCGACGCCGAAGATGCGCTTCATGAAGGAAGAAATCTTCGGCCCGGTGGCGCCGGTGTTCAAGTTCGAGACCGAGGAAGAGGCCGTGGCACTCGCCAACGACACCGAGTTCGGCCTGGCCTGCTACTTCTACACCGGCGATCTCGGCCGCGCCTTCCGGGTCATGGAAGGACTCAAATACGGCATGGTCGGCGTCAATGAAGGGCTCATCACCACACCTGAGGCGCCGTTCGGCGGCGTCAAGGAATCGGGCCTCGGCAAGGAAGGCGGCCATCAGGGCATCGAGGACTATCTCGACACCAAATATGTCTGCATCGGCGGACTTGGTCTCTAGAAGCCTCATGCGGCAATACCGAAAAAGACCCTGAGCCGCTTCGGAAAAGGCCAGGCTGGCATCGATCAATGAACTTGCGGGCATGGCGATGAAGGACGGCGAGGTTTTCGGCACGACGCAGGCGGGCGAGGAAGTCCGCCGTTTCACCATTCGTGGCGGCGGCCTTACCGCCAACATCATCGGCCTGGGTGCGATCATCCAGGATCTGCACCTGGCCGGGCACGAGGCGCCATTGGTGCTCGGCTATGATCGTTTCGAGCACTATGAGACGGACACCGCCTTCTTCGGCACTGTCGTCGGGCGCTATGCCAACCGTATCCGCGACGGCCGCTTCACGCTTGCCGGCAAACGCTACCAGACCGAGCGCAATTTCCTCGAAAAGCACACGCTGCATGGCGGTTCGCAAGGTTTTTCGCGCCGTGCCTGGGCGGTTTCGCTGCATGGCAGGGATTTTGTCACGCTGACCCTGCACGACCCCGACGGCATGATGGGCTTTCCCGGCGCGCTCGACGTGACCTGCACCTACCGGCTCAAGATCCCCGGCACGCTCAGCGTCGAACTGACCGCCACCTGCGAGGAGCCGACGCTCTGCAACCTCACGCAGCATTCCTATTTCAACCTGGATGACGGCGGCACCGGCGACATTCTCGACCACCGGCTGATGCTGAATGCCGGCGCCTATCTGCCGGTCGACGCGGATCTGATCCCGACAGGCACGGTCAAGCCGGTCGACGGCACCCCCTTCGATTTTCGCCAGGCGCGGCCGCTGCGCATGGAGACCGAGGGCGAGCAACTCCCCTACGACCAGAATTTCTGCCTCGCTTCGACGCGCGGGCCGCTGAAGCAGGCATCATGGGCGCAAGGCGCGAATTCCGGCGTCGAGATGGAGCTCTGGACGACCGAGCCGGGCGTCCAGCTCTATACCGGCCAGTATCTGGCACCGTCCTCGCCTGGACTGGGCGGACGCCAGTACAAGGCGTTTTCAGGCTTCTGCCTGGAGCCGCAAATCTGGCCGGATGCGCCGAACCGGCCGTATTTCCCGCAAGCCACGCTGTGGCCGGGCCAGATCTATCATCACGTGACCGAATACCGGTTCAGGCTGCCTTAGGGCATGACCCCCGGAAACCGGCATGGTTTTGCTGCGCTGACCTCCGGTTCGGAAAGGATCATGCAAAATTCAAAGTGTTATAGCGTCCTTTGCGCGTCCAATGACGCGCGGCGCTCTGGAGTCAAAACGCAATCACTCTGAACGACCGACTTCGAACCCTCTCGGACCTTTGACGCCGAGAGCCCTGACGACGCAAGTTGACCCGTTGAAGACGTTCATCCGCACCCGGTCGAAAGTCAGGAACGGCTGACGAGCGGTCATTCACCGCGCGGCCAACGGCGCGTTCTGGCTCCGACGCTTCCATGGGTGTAGGGTTGTGCCATAAAGAGGCGCATATGGCGGTTCCCCCTCTCAATCGGAAGCTGCTGGCGATCCTGGCGGCCGATATGGTTGGCTACTCGAAGGCGATGGAGGCCGATGAGGCCGGAACCATTGAGCGATTGAAAACCGTTCGTTCCGAGGTGTTCGACCCCGCCATCTCCCAGCACCATGGCCGCGTCGTCAAGTTGATGGGCGATGGCGCGCTTGTCGCCTTCGAAAGCGTGGTCGACGCAGTCGCCTGCGCAGCGGAAATCCAAAGCGCGGCGGCCGCGCGCAATGAAGGTCTGCCAGAGCCTGAGCGCATCGTGTTCCGCATCGGGGTCAATCTGGGCGACGTTGCGCTGGTTGACGGCGATGTCTATGGCGACGGCGTCAATGTCGCCGCGCGGTTGCAGCAACTCGCTGAGCCGGGCGGCGTGATCGTATCGGGCACGGCCTTTGACCATCTGCAGGGCAAGCTTGATTTGCCCCTCGATTTCGCCGGCGGGCAGCAGGTCAAGAACATCAGCCGCCCCGTGCGGATGTACCGACTGAGGCTCGATGGCAAGCGGGTGCGTTGGACCTTACGCAAGGCGATGCCGCGCTGGACCAGGACGACTGCAGCGGCCATCGTCGTGCTGGCTCTGGCGGGTGGAGGGACCTGGTGGTTCTTTCAGCCCGCGCCGCTGGGGGCCAAGCCATCGGTCGCGGTGCTGCCCTTCAATAATTATGGCGGCGACGAGGCCACCGGGCGTTTGGCCGATGGCTTGACTGAGGATATCATAACCGACCTCGCGCGGTTTCCCGAACTTGAGGTCGTGGCCCGGAATTCGACGGAAGTTTACAAAGGCAAGCCGGTGGATGCCCGCCAGGTAGCAAGTGCGCTCCATGTCGGCTTCGTACTAGAAGGCTCTATCCAGCGGCAAAATGGGCGGGTGCGGGTCACCGCGCAGTTGATCGATGCACAAACCGGCAACCATCTTTGGTCGGATCGTTGGGACCGGCCTGCTGAGGACGTTTTCGCCGTCCAGACCGAGATCGCAGAGCAAGTCACCAACCGTCTGGGCGGCGGCGTAGGGTTGATTCAGGCGGCCGGGCGGGCCGCGGCCAAACGTAAACGACCTGAAAACCTGAATGCTTATGATTATTATCTGCTCGGGACCGAGAAGATTGAAAAGATCACCATAGCGGATGAGGAGGAGGCCATCGCGCTTCTCAACCGCGCCGTTGAGCTGGACCCCGGGCTGGCCCGGGCCTGGGTAGAACTTTATCATGCTCATGGTATATTGGCTGGCTTCGGTATCAATCCCGAGAGCGAGATCAAGGCGGCTGCCGATGTGGCCGAACGCGCGGTGCGGCTCGATCCAAGTGACGCTGAGGCACACGCCGTGTTTGGTATGAGCCTCAGCCAGAAGGGCGACAACGCCCGCGCCAAGGCTGAGCTGGACACGGCCCTTCGTCTAGCTCCCGGTTCGTCCGAAATCCTGACATTCTATACCGGCTTTGCGGCACGCTTCAATGAACCCGAACGCGGCGCTCAGATGGTCGACCAAGTAATGCGGCTCGACCCGAACTACCCGATGTGGACGTCCAACTTCTTCGCCCCTGCCTATTTTATGGCCGGCCGATATGAGGACGCGTTGAAGATGCTGGAGCGCATGACGCCTAACAACTACGACAAGTGGAAGTGGGTGGTGCTTAGCAGCTCCCTTGCGGCTCTGGGTCGAATGGATGAGGCGAATGCTTCGGTTAGGGAAACTCTCAAGCAGTACCCGGACCTGACCGTCGAGAGCATGATTAATGAAGTGGGCTTGAGCACTAAAGAGCGCAGCCGGTTTATTGAAACAATGCCGCTCGCCGGCTTTCCGGCTTGCGCCAAGCCCGAGGCGCTGGCGAAACTCGCCAAACCTGTGCGATTGTCGGAATGCGAGGCGGGGGAGGCGAAGCCTCTCGGGCAGCCATAGAACACCCCTGTGCAAAGAAAGGCGAGGGTCGCTGCTCGCCAGCGCGCGAACGGCGCGCGTTGCCAGGAACGACCGCTGTGCATCGAAAGCGACAGTTCACTGGCCAAACGATGAATGGCGGCAAGTGGCGCTTAAATTTGGATCCTTATCGGCTGCCGGAGAGCCAATCGCTCTCGAGTGCAGGCACTCCAGTGGAGTCCAGACGTTGGATTGGACCCTCGACCTCTACAAAAGCTCACTGAGCTTCGGGTCGGGCTACGACGGCATTCCGAAGCGATCGCTTCGGCGAGAAGTCGTCGTTCTCAATCGGGCGAAGGGGGAGACATCGGCGAAGACGGCATAAGGGAGGATGGGCCAGACCGAGCCGACGGAAAGGTCGTAGCCATTGGAGCGCATAGCGCCTGGCCGGGAGGCCGCCGCCAGCCAGACTTACGCGGCGCGTCGTTGAGCGAGGTGGAGACCCGAACGGGCTCGACGAGGGTCCACGGCGGTCACAATGTGGTGGTGGTGATCGCAGTAGACGCGATCCGGCGAAGTTGGCCCAGCACAAAAACGATAGCCGCCGGGTACTGACGGGTCTTCGCTCACCGGGAAGCGGCACTGATAGAGGCCTAGCTGAATGAGAGGGACGTCTCTCGAAGTTAGTCTGATATTTTCAGGCATGATGGTTTCCTAGTTCACAGCAATTGCCGGCTGACGGCCGCAGTGCGACCCGTCGGGGCGAGCTTCTCTCGTTTGGGAGGGCTACGGACCATATGGTGTTGGTAGCACCGTCAATGAAGCCCGACGCCCTGCTTCTGAAGCCAATAGTTTGCGACTTAAGGCCACACCCGCGAACGCATTGGCAATCTACCATCGTGTCCCCGAGGCACCCGCCCGCCGGTGTTTGTCGGCGGCGGGGCACTGGCTTGTAGCCCCCTATGAGACGCGCTCTGCCGACACCCTCGTTCACAGTCCGGACCACCTCATGCCGGGTCGCTCTAGCCGCCAAAACCCAAATCACTCTAAGACGACCGAGTTCCGACCCTTGCAGTCGATCAGTTGCGAGCGTCGCATGACGCGATCTGACCCTGAGCTGCCCTTCGTCAGCCCATTTCACTGCGCGATAGCCGACATTCGCGGCACTCGGCACTGACCCCTTGCTGACCTTCTCCAAGACGAGCCCCAAGCGCAAGTCGTGGCCCCAGTGGGGACAATCGACAGGCGCGATCACCCTATGTAGCTGCTTGGCGATCGAGCCTCGAAGTCAACCTGATAGACTTTTGAAATGGGCGGCATAAAATTCGCTTTTCTGCTTTCAATGAAAGCAACGCGAAATGGCCGAAGAACGCGCCCAACGCCGCCTTGCCGCCATATTGGCTGCCGACGTGGTGGGCTACAGTCGACTTCTGGACCTGGACGAGCAAGGAACGTTGGCCGCTTTAAGGAGGAGGAGGAAGGAAATCCTCGAACCACTCGTCCGCGACCGTCATGGCCGTATTGTGAAAGTGATGGGTGATGGCGTTCTGGTCGAGTTCGGAAGCGCGGTGAACGCCGTGTCATGCGCCGTGGACCTTCAGAAGCGGATGGCGGCCGCAAACGAGGGTGTGATCGCCGACCGGAGAATCTACCTGCATATCGGCATCAATCTGGGCGATGTCGTTGTCGAGGACGGCGATCTGTTCGGCGACGGCGTCATTGTCGCAGTGCGGCTCCAGGCAATGGCCGGGGCAGGAGATGTCTGTGTGTCCGGCAGCGTCTACGACCAAGTCAAGCGGAAGCTCGATTGCGGCTTCGACGAACTTGGTCCGCAAGCGATCAAGAACGTCACCGAACCAGTGTCTGTCTACCGGATCCGGCTGTCGACCGCATCGGACGATGGCGGGCTCGCGGAGAAAGCGCCTCTGCAGCTCCCCGCCAAGCCCTCCATTGCCGTCCTCCCCTTTACGAACATGAGCAATGATCCGGAGCAGGAGGCATTTGTCGATGGCCTCACCGAAGACTTGATCACGGATCTGTCGAGGACAAGCGAGTTGTTCGTCATCGCCAGCAACTCGGCATTTGCATACAAAGGCAGGCACGTGGATGTGCGTCGCATCGCGCGAGAACTGGGAGTTCGCCATCTTCTTGAAGGTAGTGCACGGCGGGCCGCTGGACGGGTGCGTATCAACGCCCAACTGATCGACGCGATCGCGGGTGACCACCTTTGGGCCGAAAGATTCGACCGGAGCCTAGAGGATATCTTCGCCGTTCAGGACGAGGTGACCGGCAAGATTGTCGAGGCTCTGGTTGGCCGCCTGACCACCGCGCCGGCGCGCAACAGACCGAGCAACCTGGAGGCCTATGATCTCTGTGTGCGTGCCCGGGTCCTTGGCCTGCAAACGGCGCTCACCGCGAAAGAGGCCATTTTGCTGCTAGACCGGGCAATCGCGCTCGACCCGGAATACGCGGAGGCGCACCGTTGGCTGGCACTCAACCTCTGGCTGGGCTGGGAGTTCTGGGACGAACCGATGGACCCCAACCGCGCAAGAGCGCTCGCCGAAGCACAGCTGGCGGTCGAACTCGACCCGAACGACGCCGGGAACAGATGGGTATTGGGCGTCATACTTGGACATGAGAGTCGCTGGGTGGAATCGGATGCCGAATTCGATGCTGCCCACGAGTTGGACCCCAACCACGCCGACGCTTGGGCAATGCAGGCCGAGTTGACGACGGAAAAGGGCCGACCTGCCGAAGCCATAGAGCAGGTCCGCAGGGCACTGCGACTCAACCCTCACCCGCCCGGTTGGTATTACTGGATGTTGGGCCAGGCCCAATATGCCATGGGCGACTACGAATCCGCGATCCAAACGCTGCGCAGGCCCGAAACCTATCGCACGACTTCACGACGCCTGCTTGCAGCAAGCCTTGCGCAACTTGGCCGTTTGGAGGAAGCGCGCTGGGAGGCGAAAATGTTCATGATAAGCAATCCGCACTTCACTATCCGGCACTGGTCGGATTCGCAGCCATTCCCAGCCGAAGACGTGCGCCGGCATATCGTGGAAGGTTATCGCATGGCGGGGCTGCCAGAATGACTGTCATTGGTTATACCTTCGGCCTGCTGTCGACAGGCGTCCCAAGGCTGCCGCAGCAGCGAATATTTTGGTCTTCTGACGGAACGAAATTCGCCATATCGTGCGTTTGTTTCGCCTCATGGTGTGCTTGAACATGGCCAGTGAAGATTTTCGGCACCGGATAGCGCGACGCGAGGACCTCGCCTTCATGATTGCGCTCATGGATGCAGCGATCTCCGAACTCCAGAAACCGTTTCTCGACGATGACCAGATCCGATCCAGCCGCGCAATCATGGGGCTGGACACGCAGCTTGTCGATGATGGCACCTATTTCGTCGTGGAGCACGACGGCGTCCTGGCAGGGTGCGGTGGCTGGAGCCGGCGCACGACCATGTATGGTGGTGATCAGTCACCGGGACGCAACGCGGCACTGCTTGATCCAGCCACGGACGCGGCGCGTATCAGAGCCATGTATACGCATCCGGACTTTGTCCGGCGAGGCGTCGGCCGCCTTATCCTTTCACTGTGTGAACGTGCCGCTAAGGCTGAGGGCTTCCGCCGTGCCGATCTGGCAGCCACGATGGCAGGAGAGCCGCTCTATCGAGCCTGCGGCTACCAACCCGCCGAGAAATTCGTCGATGACCGTGGCGGCGCTCCGGTTCCGATCCTGATGATGAGCAAGACGCTCTGAGCTACGCTCAAAGGCCACTCGCTCGCGGCTGGCACTCGCTCCGGCCAGTATGGCAGGAGGAGGATGCTGGAGATTGAACCATGCCATCTCGAACGAAACAGTACTTCGCCTGTACTTCCGCTCCATGGTCGAGTCGCGACCGACGTGGAGGTTTTCGCGAACGTCTCGAGATGGCGCACGTGGTAGGGTGGCGCGTTGAGTTTAACCGGATCAAACGACCATCCGCTTCGGGTCCGCATCAGGTCGTAGCGAGAACGACCGCAATGGTGAAGCGCCATGATTGTCAGCAAATGGCGCTCTGTGCTCATTCCCGCCGACTAATTCAAACGGCAAATTCCGCCCATCCGGGCCATTGGCGGCAGCCAGTCTGATTGAGTTTTGATCCTAATCCTCAAACGCCGCCCTCAGCGTTTCGAACGTCGCAAACACGCCCAATGCAGCGCCCTCGGGATTCTTGGTCGGCGGCAGAGCTTCAGCTATCCGGCGCACCAAGGTCGTCTCAGAACCGGCTGGAGCGTTCTTTCGGCTGAGGCGACTTCAAGCCGTGACAGGAGCATTCTGGATCAGCGGGAAGTCGCGCGGCGGTCTCCAGCGCGACCCGCGAGGCTGTCATGGAGAGACTGGGCAACACGTCCTCCTGCAGCAATTTCTGGCGATTGCGATCCATATAGTCGTTGAAGCCCGCCGTCACGAACGCGCAAGGCACGAAACACGCGCCGATCTCGCGCGACAAGGTCGCCTCAGGGGCGATGGAATGGTTGAGTACATCCGCCCCCATGCCCCGATATGCCAAGGCTTCGGCAGGCGTTGTCAGCCGGGGCCCATAACAATGGGCAGCCACCAACTGCTGTTCGATGCCATAAACGCGGCATTCGGCTGGCCAATGACGGCGGGCCGTTTCGACCAGAACCGCCGCACATCTTGGACACACGATTTGCTTGCCCGAACAGTCAAAGCTCTGACGGTCAGGAAGCAGTGAAAACGGGGTCTGCGTCAGTTCGATGATGTCGGCGGTCACCACCATGTCGCCCGGCTGGATCGCCTTGTTGACGGCGCCTACAGTCGAGCAGGCGAGAACTTGCCGTACACCCGCCCGCATCAATACCCAGAACGCGCGGCGATGGCAGGAATGGTCGATACGGTCGCGGGGATTGCCGTGCGAATACATGCACAGCGCGCGTTTTGCTCTCCCTTCCGCTGTGATCGACGCATCGAACTCGAGCAGCTTCCAGTTGTCGGTGCGACCGAAAGGTGTTTCAAAACTCATGTCGCGCCGCAAGGTGCGCACACCATCGAATTCGACATCTTCCGGGAAGGCAAGCCCCCAGTTTGCCGACCCGGTGATGATGGCCAACCCTACCTGAGGGATGTCCGTCGAATGATCCGTCAGATCGTCGGCTGCATGGTAATTGGTGGGCATGTTTCCAGTCTCGGTCAGGATTTTTGGCGAAGGGTCACAATCAGGACCACGGCCACGACGATGGCGGTCCACAATGTCGAGATCGCCGCAATGGTCGGATCGATCTGATCGCGCAGCGACAGGAACATAAGCTTCGGCATCGTGCTGTTGCGACCACTTGCGATGAAGATCGAAATCACAGACTCGTCGAGCGAAGTCAGGAACGCCATCAATGTCGCCGACAGCAAGCTGATCCGAAGTTGCGGAACGATGATTCCGCCAATGGACTTGGCCCAGTTTGCACCGAGGCTGCGCGCCGCCTGAACCTGGTTCCAGTCAAAGCGGGCGAGAGCGGGTAGCAACACGATGCAGGCGACCGGAACGGCCAGCACCACATGTCCGACCAGCACACCGAATAGCGTTCCGATCAGATGTTGTGCGGCCAACACAAAGAAGAGACCGATCGCAAGCAGGATACCTGGGGTGATCGAGGGGGTCAGCAGGACGCTCTGGATGGCCGCAGCGGTCTTTCCGCCCAGCCGATTCATTGAAATGCAGGCGAGCAGCGCGAAAGGCACCGCGATCGACGCCGTCAACGTCCCAAGGATCAAACTCGTTCTGAGAGCGGCCATCCACGTTGCCGAGCCGAAGAAGTTCTCGTACCAGCGCAACGAGTAGGCGTGCGGCGGAAACTCGAGGAGATTCGACGCCGAAAAGGAAAGCGGCACCACCACGAGCGTCGGCAGCATCAGAAATGCCATGACAAGAGCGGCAAAGCTCCAGAGCAAAATGCGGGCGAGCCTGTTTTGCGGATAGGCTTCAAGCATGGGAGGCTTCCACGGTGTTCTGGGCCACCAGACGGCGTGCCGCCAGCAACATCACACCGATCAGCGCCATAAGAACGAGGAGCAGAATGCCCAGGACGCTTGCCGACCCCCAGTCCTGAAAGGTCGATAGTGTACGCTCGATCCGGGTAGAGAGCGGATTTACCTTGCCGCCGCCAAGCACCGCCGGCGTGATGAAAAAACCTATGGCGTAGATGAGGACGATGATCGAACCCGAGAAGATGCCGCCCGCCGAAAGCGGCATAATGACTGTGCGGATGACCTGCCTGAGAGTGGCTCCCATGCTCGCAGCCGCGCGAATGAGATTTGGGTCGATATCGCGCATCGCAGCATAAACAGGCAGCAGAAAAAGTGGCAGCATGTAGTGCACCATGCCGATGAGCGTTCCCGTGAAGTTGTAGACCAGCGGCAATGGCTCCGCCGTCAGCCCTGAACCGGTCAAAGCCGCGTTGATCAGGCCGTCGCGCCGCAAGAGCACGAGCCAACCATAGGTACGCACCAGAATAGAGGTCCACAGCGGCAGCATGACGAACGCCATGAGCACGTTGGCCAACCTTGGTCTGACGCTGGCCAGCGCCAGCGCCAGAGGAGTACCGAGGAGTATGCAGCCCGCCAGCGTACCCAAGGACAGTTCGAGGGTCGTGACGAGCGCCGACCACGTCAGTCCGCTCGAAAGGACCTTCTGGTAGTTGCCGACGGTGTACTCACCCCCGGTGGTCAGGAAGGATTGCCGGATGATCCAAAGGATGGGCAGTATCGCCGCCAGTCCAACGATGAACAGCGCCGGGAGCGAAAGTGAAAGAAAAAACCGCCGCTCGCGCCGCGCATCCGCCGCGAGCGCCGGGTCCCGGACGACGGTCACGCCATCGCTCCCGGTATCGCGTGAACCTTCGCTGCTGGTGCATATGCGGTCATCCGCTGACCGGCGGCAAGCTCGGCGCAGCCGCCGGCCAGCGCTGCCGGAATGCAGACAAGAACCTCTTGCCCGCCGTCAAGCGCCAGCGTCAAAAGCCAGTTCTCGCCGCGGAACGCTTTGGCGCGCAGTATTCCTTCGAGAGCCACTCCGTCTCCCCCGACGAGCTTCGCATCAAGATGGAAGCTTTCGGCGCGGATCATCAGGGTTTCGCGTGATGCTTCGGCGCCGTCGATTCTGCGCGCCGAGCCCGGGGCCACAATGTTGGCCTCGCCCATGAACTCCGCGACGAAGCGGGTCGATGGACGATCATAAATCCGCTGCGGCGTATCTATCTGCTGGATGCGGCCAGAGTTCATCACCGCAATCCGGTCAGACATAATCAGCGCTTCGCGCTGGTCGTGGGTTACATAGATCGTGGTGATCCGTAGATGATCATGCAGACGCCGGATCTCATACTGCATGGTCTCGCGCAGGTTCTTGTCGAGCGCCGACAGCGGCTCGTCCATCAACATCACGCGCGGTTCGAAGACGATAGCCCGCGCCAATGCCACCCGTTGACGTTGGCCGCCGGATAGTGCGGCAATATTGCGCTCCGCCAGACCATCCAGCTTCACGCGGGCCAAGGTATCAAGCGCCCGCTGACGCGCCTCCGCTCTCGGTACCTTGCGCAGCACCAACGGATACGCGACGTTCGCCAGGACATTCATGTGGGGAAACAAGGCGTAATTCTGGAATACTATGCCGATGTCTCGTTTGTTGGGCGGCAGGCGGGTGATGTCTCGATCGCCCAAGAAAAGTTTACCGGAATCCGGCCGGACAAAACCGGCCAGAGCCATGAGTAACGTGGTCTTGCCCGATCCCGATGGCCCTAGCAGCGTGAGGAATTCGCCAGCCTGAATGTCGAGCGAAACATCATCCAGTGCGACGTAGGACCCATAAGCCTTGTGCACGCTTTCGATGGTGATCGCGAGCGACTTCATCATGTGCTCCAGCCTTGAAGCGCGTCGCGTTCGACCGGCTTCACGCGACGCGCTTTAGGTTCTTGTTTTCATGCATGTCGTTGTCGCGCGCTGCACATTTTTGCGCGACATGCGTCAGAGCTGAGAGTCAGCGAGCCATCATTTCATCGAAGGCTCTTTGGGCAGCCTCGCCATTCTTGACCCACCATTCTGAATTGGAAAACACCGAAGTGCCAGCATTTTCAGGCGCGGTCGCAAGGGTCTTCAGACGGTCCTCGGGAATAAGGCCACCCTCATATGCCGCAGGATTGACTGGGCCGTAGGCAATGAAATCGGTCAGCTTGGCAACCCGCGCGGGCTGCGTCATCGCTGCGATGAGCTTCATCGCGGCTTCCTTGTTCGGCGCTCCCTTCGGCACCCCAAGACAGTCCGTGCCGATGACCGAACCCTTGAACGTGTAGTCAGCCGCGCCGCCATCGGCTTTCACGGTTTGGGCGCGTCCGTTCCAGGTAATGACCAAATCCGCCTCACCGTCTTTCAGCAACTGCGCGGACTGGGCGCCCGAGGTCCACCACACGGCGACATCTGGTTTGATCGCTTCAAGCCGCTTGATGGCGCGCTCTAGCCCTTCCGGGGTGCTGAGCACGGAATAGACGTCCGCCGGTGCCACGCCATCGGAGAGAAGCGCGATCTCGATCGAGTCTTGCGCATTGGCGCGCAACGCGCGACGGCCAGAAAATTTGGCAACATCCCAGAATTCCGCCCACGTCTTCGGCGGGTTCTCGCCATAGGTCTTGGTGTTCCACGACATGACGGTGCCATAGGAGTCGAACGGATAGCAGTAGTCGGACTTCGCGCCGTCCGGCACGGATTTCGGATCGATGATCTTGTAGTCGAGCGGCTCCAGCAGCGATTGTGCGGCCGCCTGGGCACCTTCCGGCGAACCCAGGTGAATGACGTCGGTCGTGACCGCACCCGAGGTGACCTGCATCTTCAGGGCGGCCAGGCCGTCGCTTAGGGTCTCCTCGCGGACATCATAGCCAAGCTCTTTTGCAGCAGGGCCCCACATGGCTTCCTTCATGGCGTTGCCATAGTCGCCGCCTGCGGTGGTGATGGTGACCGTCTGCGCATGCACGGGCAGGGCAGCCGAAATTGCGAATGCTGTTAAGGAAATGCGTAGCCAGGACATAGGTTCTCCTCCCCAACTTTTATGGAATATCGCTTGAAAGAGCCATTATTTTGTAATCGTAACGTTACGATTGCATCTGAATACGCCGGAGTCAAGCTCCTTGCTGCGGGAGTTTGGATTGACCGGGATGTCGAATTCGGTAACGTTATGGCGGTCAGCAAATCAGCCGGCGCTTTCGCAAATGAAGTCGGGCGAACAATGGCCAATCTAAAGCAGATCGCCGCTGAACTTTCCCTGTCGGTGACCACCGTATCCCGCGCTCTGAAGGATGGGCCGGAGGTGCAGCCCTCGACCATAGCCCGCGTCAAGGAGGCGGCTAAGCGGGTCGGCTATTTACCAAATCATCATGGTCGCGCGCTCAAAACCGGTCGAACGCAGACGCTGACGGCCGTACTCCCGATGGAAACACGAGACCATCTGTCCGATCTATTAAAGCTTCCTTTAATCGAAGGCATGACGCTGGCGGCGCGGCAAGCCGGTTATAGTCTGTCCATCTATTCCACCACTCCCGACGACGATCCCGTTGAGAGTGTGCAGCGGCAGCTTCAGGCGCACAGCGCAGACGGCCTGGTCATCACGCGCCTGGTGTCGGCTGATCCGCGCGTCAAGCTGCTGCTGGATAAACGCATGCCGTTCGTCGCGTTTGGAAGAACCGACCTGGATATCGCGTATCCTTACGTCGATGTCGACAATGAACAGATTGCCTACGAGGCGACCCGGCGGCTCATGGATAAGGGCTGTCGACGTATTGCGCTGCAACTTCTCGTTCCGGAGGACCAGGCGAGTGCCACGCGTCTTTCCGGGTATGGAAGGGCAATGGCCGAGGCTGGCATTCCGATCGACCCATCGTTGATCGGTCATGGCATGTTCACCATGGAATCGAGCGCAGGCTGGTTCGATCGCTTGCTGGCGTCATCAGATCCGCCAACGGGCTTGGCGTGCGCCAACGAACTGGGCCTTCTGGGAGCGTTGCACGCTCTCGGCAAGCGGGGTCTTACACCAGGCCGCGACGTCCACATCGTCACCCGTGACAGCACACGGCTGGCACGCTTCCTGCCGGCAAAGATCGGAGTTCATTCCGTGGATATGGCGGGTGTTGGACGCAAACTTATCGAAGTCCTGGTTAGCCGGATCATCAATCCGCTTGGGCCGGTGGAGACAGTCTTGGTGCAAGGCAGATTCGAGCCGGCCGAATAATCCGGGCTGCCATCAGGAGGCCACCTCGTCTTGAACCGGCCGGATCAGCGCCTTTGCGGCAGCTGCTCCCGCCGCTAGGATACGATCCGATAATTCCGTTCCTTCCACGGCGCGCGCGAGTTGAAGCGCGCCGATGAGCGTTGCAAACATGCCCAACGCAGCGCCCTCGGGATCGTTCGTCTGCGGCAGAGCTTCAGCTATCTGGCGCACCAGGGATTGAGCGCGCTCGGCATAGAGGGCTCGCGTTTCAGGCGGCTGCCGCGCGATTTCCGGCAACAACGCGGCCGAAGCGCAACCCTTTCCAGGATTGTCCCGGTGCTCGGCCGATAGATACGTCTCTATGGCCATTTCCGGACCGCCGGCGGCCAATGCTTCCTGCACTTCATGCGACTGCGCGTCCAAGGCCGCCGCCACGCTTTCACGGACGAGCTCCGCCTTCGACTGGAAGTGCGGATAGAAGGCGCCGTTCGTCAGCCCGGCGTCGCTCATGATGGTTGCCAGCCCGGACGCCGCGATGCCGTCAGATCGAAAACGTTCGGCGGCGACCTCCATGATCCGGCTGCGTGACGCGTCTTTTCGGCCCTTTTCGTAGCGCATGGTCTTTCTTTCCTGTCCTGTTATTGCATTATGCTCATAATCTGATATTACGATCATAATTCAATTCGCGGAAATAAGCTAGACGTCTCGAACCTGGAACATCAAAATGAATGGGAATTCTGAAAAGACCGCAATCGTGACCGGAGCCTCCTCGGGCATCGGCCGCGCCAGCGCCGAGGCCTTGGCGCGGGCGGGTTTCACTGTCTTCGGGACAAGTCGCCGCAAGACCAGTAATGGTCCGGGCGGAGTGACCATGCTGGCATGCGACGTGACCGATGATGCGGCCGTCAATGCGCTCGTTGCCAACGTGCTCGCGCAGACCGGCCGGATCGATCTCCTGGTCAACAATGCCGGTGTCGGTCTGCTAGGCGGCGCCGAGGAATCCTCGGTCGCACAGGTACAAGCCCTGTTCGACGTCAATCTGTTCGGCGTCATGCGGATGACCAATGCGGTGTTGCCGTCGATGCGGCGGCGCGGCGAAGGGCGCATCATCAATATCGGCTCGATTCTGGGACTGGTACCCGCGCCATACTCAGCTCATTACTCGGCGGTCAAGCACGCGCTCGAAGGCTATTCGGAATCGCTCGACCACGAGGTGCGCGCCTTCAACGTCCGCGTTTCCGTCATCGAGCCGGCATTCGTGCGCACCGTCTTCGACCAGAACGGCATCGAGCCGGATTCGCTGTTGAAGGAATACGATCGGGCTCGAGCCGGGTTCAAGGCGCTGCTGGGCGATGTGATGCCCAAGGCCGATCGGCCGGAAGTGGTGGCGGATGTGGTTGTCAAGGCAGCGACCGATGCCCGTCCGCGGCGGCGCTATACCGCTGGCAAGGCAGCGCGCCAGGTCAGCCTGCTGCGCCGCTTTGCCCCCGCGGGGATTTTCGACAAGAGCCTGCGCAAGCAGTTCCGACTGCCGGTCTGAACAACGGTGAGCCAGAGGATTTCACGCGCATGCGACTAGCAACCACAACACGTTTGGCCAGGCCCTACGAAACGGAGGCGCCAAGCATGATACATAGATTCAATCATCTACCCGGTTCACCGGCATTGTTCCAGGACGCGCCAACGCTCTCGATCGATGTCGGCGGCACAGCCTTTGCTTACAGGGAACTCGGGCCCAGGGCGGGCGTGCCGGTGATCCTGCTCAACCATCTGGCTGCTCAGCTGGACAATTTTGATCCGCGCATCGTCGATGGCCTCGCTGCGACCCGGCGGGTAATTGCCTTCGACAATCGCGGCATCGGTGCTTCGGGTGGCAAAACTCCGTCGACCATTTCCGGCATGGCGCGGGATGCAATCGCCTTTGTCCGGGCGCTGGGGTTCGAAGAAGTCGATCTCTTCGGCTTTTCACTCGGCGGCTTCGTGGCGCAAGAGATTGTGCTGACCGAGCCCAAGCTTGTGCGCAAACTCATCCTGGCTGGCACGGGGCCGGCCGGTGGGCAAGGCATCGACAAGGTGACGCCGCTGACGATCGTGGACATGATCAAGGGCGCGCTGACTTTTCGGGATCCGAAGTACTATCTCTTCTTCACAAGAACGCCGAATGGGCGCCGCGCCGCAAACGCATTTCTGCAACGGTTGAAAGAGCGCCGGAATAACCGGGACAAAGCGGTATCGCTGAGCGCGTTCGGCGCGCAACTCAAGGCGATCAAGGCCTATGGACTCCAGGCGCCTCAAGACCTGAGCACCATCCGCATTCCCACTTTGGTTGCGAATGGCGACCAGGACAGGATGGTGCCGAGCAGCAATACCTACGATCTCGCCGGGCGTATCCCTGGGGCGCATCTGGTCATCTATCCGGATGCCGGGCATGGCGGGGTATTTCAGAACTACGCCGATTTTGTCCCGAAAGCCCTGTCCTTCCTCGAGGCTGAGGCCTTGCCGCAGGGCGGCCATGCAGCTGAAAACGTTCGGCTTGTTTCGTCCCGAACAGCAACAGACATTCTTAGAAAGTAACTGCCATGAAGGCATTCGTTGTCGATAAGTATAATAAAAAGGGCACCCTGCGGCTGGCCGAAATGCCGGAGCCGGAGCTCCAGGACAGCGATGTCTTGGTCGAGGTCCATGCCGCAGGGGTGAACCTGCTCGATTCCAAGGTCAAAACCGGAGAATTCAAGCTCATCCTGCCCTACCGCCGGCCCTTCATCCTGGGCCACGACGTGGCTGGGAAGGTTATCCGCGTGGGATCGAAAGTCAGCAAGTTCAAGGCCGGCGACGAGGTCTATGCGCGGCCGCGCGATGGCCGGATTGGGACATTCGCCGAATTCATTGCCGTGAATGAGGCCGACGTAGCCTTGAAGCCCGAGAATCTCAGTATGGAAGAGGCGGCGTCGATTCCCCTGGTCGGTCTCACCGCCTGGCAGACGCTCATCGAACGGGCAAACCTGAAGAAGGGACAGAAGGTCTTCATTCAGGCTGGTTCCGGCGGCGTCGGGACATTTGCTATTCAGTTAGCCAAGCACCTCGGCGCGACCGTTGCGACAACCGCGAGCGCGGCGAGTGCCGATCTGGTCAAAAGTCTCGGCGCCGATGTCGTCGTCGACTACAGGAAAGACGACTTCGAGAAAGTTCTGTCGGGCTACGATGTCGTCTTGAACAGCCAGGACGCCAAGACACTGGAAGAATCCCTGAGCGTGCTGAAACCGGGTGGCAAGCTCATCTCCATCTCCGGTCCACCGGATCCCGAATTTGCCAGGGAAAAGGGACTGAACTTGATGCTGAGGCTGGTGCTGCGCTTCCTGAGTCGCGGAATTCGTGCCAAAGCCAAGCGCCGTGGCGTGCAGTTTTCGTTCCTTTTCATGTGGGCGCAGGGCGATCAGCTGAGCAAAATCACCGCTCTCATCGAAGCCGGCGCGATCCGCCCGGTTGTGGATCGGGTCTTTCCATTCGAAGCGACCAATGACGCTCTGGCCTATGTCGAAACAGGACGCGCCAAGGGCAAGGTCGTCATCAAGGTCAGATAGCAGTTGCCTCGAACGCAGCCTTGAGCGTCTCGAACGGCGCCAGGGCGCCGCGCACCTGCACGACGGCGGCGGCGACGCGATGGGCGCGCAGCACCGCCTCTGCCGGGGCATGGCTGGCAAGGCGAGCGGCGAGATAGGCGCCGTTGAAGGAGTCGCCGGCGCCGGTGGTGTCGACCGGGGTGGCGACGTGTACCGCCGGCACCGATTGCAAGGTTCCGTTTTGCGCGATCAGCGCCGGTTCCTCGCCGTTCTTGACGACGACTTCGCCGACCAGCTTTCGCAGCCGTTCAGCTGTTTTCTGCGGTGTCGTATCACCAAACAGCATCTGCTCGTCGGGAAAGGTCGGGAGCGCGATGTCGGCGACGGCGAGCGCCTCGAGGATCGCGGCCTGCGCTTCCTCGCTTTGGCGCCATAGCCGCGGCCGGTAGTTGGGATCGAAGGCGATCAGCGAGCCGGCCGCGCGCGCCTTGGCCACGGCCGTCAGCAGCACCGTGCGTGCGTCGTCGTCGAGGATTGCCAAAGTGATTCCGGAAAAATAGACAAGCGCCTGGTTTTCAAGGCTTTTCTGCAAAGCGGCTGGGTCCGAAGCCAACTGCCTTGCGGCCGCATCGGCCCGCCAATAGGTGAAAGAACGTTCGGCGCCGGTCAGCGTGATCGCGTAGAGGCCGGGGCGGGCGCCCGCTATCACCGGGCTGGCGCCGATGCCGATGCCGTTCTCGGCCAGGAACTTGATCTGGTCGCGTGAGAACGGGTCGTCGCCGAAGGCCGACACATAGGTCGCCGGCCGGTCGCCGCTCAAGGCATGCAGCGCCCATAAAGTGTTGAACGTGTCGCCGGCAAAGCCCATGCGCCAGTTCGGCCCGGCCTGGCCCGAAAGCTCGAGCATGCACTCGCCGATCGAGGCGATGCCGTTTCCTGCCATGAAGCACTCCTCCATCCTGCAATTGCGGTGCTGTAGCTTTTTGCAACCGGCAGCGCCATGCTTGGCAACGGCGGATTCTTGCACTGGGCGCGATTTCCCACAGGGGCGTGGGACGCGATCTGCCCAGCGAAACGTTATCCGCAGAACAGGAATGGGTTTGGCATCGTTATGGCGTTATCTTCTTGGAGGCCTCGGCCTGGCTGCCTTGCTCGCCGGCGTGCTGGCAATCGTCTATCTGACGGCGCCGCGTGCGCCGCAACCAAGCTCGGATGTAGGCCGTTCCAAGACGACGGCGAACAAGCTGTTCGTGGCGACTTTCGAGCCCGAGAAAGGCGTCATCCGGCAGGGCGAACTGGAATCCTGGCTGCTCACGCTCAAAACCGTCGAGGGTGCGCCGGTGGAAGGTGCTGCGATAACGATTTCCGGCGGCATGCCGCAGCACAAGCACGGTCTGCCGACCAGCCCGCAGGCGACCGATTACCTCGGCGAGGGACGCTATCGCATCGACGGCGTGAAATTCACGATGAGCGGGTGGTGGCAATTGCATTTTGCCATCTCCGCCGCGGCCGGCTCGGACACTGTCGTCTTCAACGTGGTGCTGTGAGCCATAGATGAGCCGGTTTTCCAGTCTTCTCGCGTTGGTGATGGTGGCGGTGCTCGCCGGCTGCGGCAGACCGGAGTTTTCCGACGCCGAGAAGCAGACCATCGCCTCATTGGCGCTGTCGAGGCTGCCGCCGCTGAAGCCCGATACCACCAATCGCTTTGCCGACGTGCCGGCCGCCGCGGCACTCGGCTCGACGCTGTTCTTCGACACCGGGATGAGCGGCGGCGGCACGGTATCCTGCTCGACCTGCCACAAGATCGACCGCCAATTCCAGGACGACCTGCCGCAAGCGGTCGGCGTCGGCCGCACCAACCGGCGGACCATGCCGCTGGCCGGCGTCGCGCATGATCCCTGGTTCTTCTGGGACGGGCGGCGCGACAGCCTGTGGGCGCAAGCGCTGACACCGCTCGAAAATCCGCTGGAGCAGGCCGGCAACCGCGCCGCCTTCGCGCATTACATCAAGGCCCGCTTCGGCGAGCGCTACGAGCGCATCTTCGGGCCGCTGCCGGACCTTTCGGGCGTGCCGGCCAATGCCAGCCCGCTCGGCACCGATGCCGAGAGGGCGGCCTGGAACGCCATGCCGGGGGCGCAAGCCGAGGAGGTCAATCGCGTCTTTGCCAATATCGGCAAGGCGATCGCCGCCTTCGAGCGCTCGATCGCGCCGCCGCAGACGCGCTTCGACCGCTTTGCCATTGATTTGGTGGCCGGCGCCAAGCCGAAAGGCGACGCCGCCTTTTCGTCGGAGGAAATCCTCGGCCTGAAATTGTTCATCGGCAAGGCCAATTGCGTGACCTGCCACAACGGCCCGCGTTTTACCGACGGCAGCTTCCACAACACCGGCGTGCCGCCGGTCGCGGGCCTGCCGCCGGATCGCGGCCGCGTCGACGCGGTGGCGCAGGTCGAGGCCGATCCGTTCAACTGTTTCGGCGCCTTTCGCGACGGCGATGCCGCCGCCTGCCGCGAGTTGCGTTTCATGGTCAAGGCCGGGCCGGAACTCGTTCGCGCGTATAAGACGCCGTCGCTGCGTGGTGCGGCCGCCCGGCCGCCCTACATGCATGCCGGGCAGTTTTCCTCGCTGGACGAAGTGGTGGCGCATTATTCGAAGGCGCCGGCAAGTGTCGAAGGCGTGTCCGAGGTCCACCCCCTGCAGCTTTCGGATCGTGAGCGGGCGGCGCTGGTGGCGTTTTTGAAGACGCTAGCGGAGTGAGGGTGGCGGGGTAGCGATCCTTCGCGCCCCCCTCTGTCCTGCCGGACATCTCCCCCACGAGGGGGGAGATTGGCAGCTTCGGTGCGCCGTTCACTCCTGCGACGTTTAGAGATTGGCGAAAGCGGCAGTGACAACCGATCTCCCCCCTGGAGGGGGAGATGTCCGGCAGGACAGAGGGGGGCGCTGTCCCGCCGGCGTTTCCTACCGGTCCTTCACCGTCTCCATCGCGACAAACGTCGAGGTCTGGGCTACGTGCGGCAGGGCGGAGATGCGCTCGCCGAGCACGCGGCGATAGGCGGCGATGTCGGTGGTGCGGACCTTCAGCAGATAGTCGAAGCTCGATGCCATCATGTGGCACTGCTCGATCTCCGGCACCGCCTGCACGGCGCGGTTGAAGGCGTCGAGCGCGGCCGAGCGGGTGTCAGACAGTTTCACCTGGACGAAGGCGACATGGCCTTCGCCCATGCGCTCGCGGTCGATGATCGCCTGGTAGCCCCTGATGAAGCCGTCCTTCTCCAGCCGTTTGACTCGTGCCTGCACCGGCGTCTTCGACAGGCCGACTTTCGCCGCCAGTTCCGACATGGAAAGCCGGCCATTGCTGCCCAGAGCCGATAGGATGTTCCTGTCGATCCGGTCCAATTGGTCTTCTGTCACTGGATTCCTGGTCGAATTGGAGGTGATCAGTCCTAATGATAGATCGATCGATCTGTTCTGTCGACTTCTTTGGACCAACTGCGATCCCTACTTATGTTAGCTTGCGCCGTTCGGTCCGGTGACCGCCGGCCCGCTCCCTTATGCTCGCTCTACAGGACCGCCATGCCAGCGCTCGACACCATCCGCCAGCAAATCCGTGCCAATTATTTGCCCGACGAAGACCAGGCGGTGAAGCGGCTGGCCGAGGCGGCCGGGCTGTCCGCGCAAGACCGCAACGCGATTTCGGCCCGTGCCGCCGATCTAGTGCGCGCGGTGCGCGGCTCGTCCGATCCGCGGCTGATGGAGGTCTTCCTGTCCGCCTATGGCCTCTCGACCAAGGAGGGCGTGGCGCTGATGTGCCTGGCCGAGGCGCTGCTGCGGGTGCCCGACACCGAGACGATGGACGACCTCATCGCCGATAAGATCGCGCCGCACGACTGGTCGGCACATTCGGGCGGCTCGAGCTCGATCTTCATCAATGCGTCGACCTGGGCGCTGATGCTGACCGGCCGCGTGCTCGACGAGGGCGAGGGCGGCATCGAAGGCACGCTGCGCGCCATGGTGCGCCGGCTCGGCGAGCCGGTCATCCGCAAGGCGGTTGCGGCGGCCATGCGCGAGATGGGCGAGCAGTTCGTGCTCGGCCGCACCATTGCCGAGGCGGTCAGGCGCGGCCGGCCGATGACGCAGAAGGGCTATCTCTATTCTTTCGACATGCTGGGCGAGGCGGCCCGAACCGAGGCCGACGCGCTGCGCTATCTCAAGGCATATGCCGATGCCATCTCTTCGCTCGATGCCGGCGCCAACGGCCCCGACATCCGCCAGAACCACGGCATCTCGGTCAAGCTTTCGGCGCTGCATCCGCGCTATGAAGCGACGCAGAAGGAGAAAATGCTGCCGGTCATGGCCGAGCGGCTGTTGTCGCTGGCGCTGGCGGCGCGCCATTCGCGCATGGGCCTCAACATCGACGCCGAGGAGGCCGACCGGCTCGACCTGTCGCTCGACGTCATCGAACGGGTACTGGCCGAGCCGGAGCTTGCCGGCTGGAACGGCTTTGGCGTCGTCGTCCAGGCCTACGGTCCGCGCGCGGCCTTCACCGTCGACTGGCTCTATGCGCTGGCGAAGAAATACGATCGCACCATCATGGTGCGGCTGGTCAAGGGCGCCTATTGGGACACCGAGATCAAGCGGGCTCAGACGCTCGGGCTCGACGGCTATCCGGTTTTTACCCGCAAAGCCAACACCGACGTCTCCTACCTGGCCTGCGCGAAGAAGCTTTTGTCGATGACCGACCGCATCTACCCGCAATTTGCCACCCACAACGCCCACACCGTCGCCGCCATCCTGTCGATGACGACGGAGCGCGATACATTCGAGTTCCAGCGGCT
Source organism: Mesorhizobium sp. M0040 (assembly GCF_040323505.1). NCBI lineage: Bacteria > Pseudomonadati > Pseudomonadota > Alphaproteobacteria > Hyphomicrobiales > Phyllobacteriaceae > Mesorhizobium > Mesorhizobium sp. M0040. The sequence goes on along the minus strand of NZ_JAMYVA010000003.1, from coordinate 172,651 downwards.
GCATGGCATGGGCGAGGCGCTGCATGAGACGGTGCGTCGGGCCGAAGGCACGCGCTGCCGCATCTACGCGCCGGTCGGTGCTCATTCCGACCTGCTCGCCTATCTGGTCCGCCGGCTGCTCGAAAACGGCGCCAATTCCTCTTTCGTCCACCAGCTTACCGACGAGGAAGTCGAGCCGGAGGATATTGCTCGCGACCCGCTCGAAACCGTCGAGAAACAGGGTCCCGCCGCCAATCCGGCTATCCCCCGCCCGCCGGCGATCTTCGGTGCGGCCCGCCGCAATTCGAAGGGATTCGACATCACCGATCCGGTGACGCTGGCGGCGGTCGACAAGGCCAGGGCCGAGTTCGCCGGGCCGGACCGCTGGCACGCCAAGCCGGTCAGCCGCGCCGCCGGCTACGGCAAGCAGCGTCCGGTGGTCAATCCGGCAAAACCTTCGGAAGTGGTCGGCACGGTCAGCGAGGCCGGCGCCAAGCAGGTCGAGACCGCCGTGCGCATCGCCGTCGAGGCACAACCGGCATGGGCAAGACGCCCGGTCGCCGAGCGCGCTGCCATCCTCAACCGGGCGGCCGATCTCTACGAGGCGAACGCCGTCGAGTTCTTTGCGCTCGCCGCCCGCGAAGCCGGCAAGTCGCTCGCCGACGGCGTTGCCGAGGTGCGCGAGGCGGTCGATTTCCTGCGCTACTATGCGGCCGAGGCCGCCAATGCCGAGGCGGGCACCGAGGCGCGCGGCGCCATCGCCTGCATCTCGCCGTGGAATTTTCCGCTCGCCATCTTCACCGGCCAGATTGCAGCGGCACTCGTCACCGGCAATTCGGTGATCGCCAAGCCAGCCGAACAGACGCCGCTGATCGCCTTCCGCGCTGTTCAGCTGCTGCGCGAGGCCGGCGTGCCGGAAGACATCATCCAGCTTCTGCCCGGCGACGGCCCCACGGTCGGCGGCCCGCTGACCGCCGATCCGCGCATTGCCGGCGTCTGCTTCACCGGCTCGACCGAGGTCGCCAAGCTGATCGAAAAGCAGCTCGCCGACACCGCCGCGCCTGACGCCATGCTGATTGCCGAGACCGGCGGCCTCAACGCCATGATCGTCGATTCCACCGCACTTCCCGAACAGGCGGTGCGCGACATCCTCGCCTCCGCTTTCCAGAGCGCCGGCCAGCGCTGCTCGGCATTGCGCATTCTCTACGTGCAGAAGGACGTCGAGAAGAAGATGCTTGAGATGCTGAAAGGCGCGATGGAAGCGCTCAGCCTCGGCGACCCGTGGCGGATATCGACCGATGTCGGCCCGGTCATCGATGACGAGGCGCAAGCGTCGATCCGTGACTATTGCACCAAAATGGGCCTGCAGGGCCGGCTGATCGCCAAGCTCGAAGCGCCGAAGGACGGCCGCTTCGTTGCGCCGCACGTCTTTCGGGTCAAGGGCATCGAGGAGTTGGAGCGCGAGGTGTTCGGGCCGGTGCTGCATGTCGCCACCTTCGATGCCGACGAGATCGATGCGGTGATCGCTGCGATCAACCGCAAAGGCTATGGCCTGACCTTTGGCCTGCACACCCGCATCGAAGGCCGCGCCCAGCATTTCGTCGATGGCATCCATGCCGGCAACATCTACGTCAACCGCAACCAGATCGGCGCCGTCGTCGGCGCGCAGCCGTTCGGCGGCGAGGGCCTTTCCGGCACCGGGCCGAAGGCCGGTGGCCCACATTATCTCCGGCGCTTCCGCAAGGGGCCGGAAGCCGGCACCCATCTTGCCGAAGGCCGCAAGGTGACGGCGACCGAGCTCGCCGACAATCTGCCGGACCCGGCCTTTGGCGGCTGGTCGACGCGGCCGGATCGCGTCGCCATCCTGAGGAAACATCTGCGCGGCAAGGGTGCCGCGGCTATCGGCACTGCCGCCGGCATCGATTTCGGCCAGGTCGACCTGCCCGGGCCGACCGGCGAGGCCAACACGCTGTCGCTGTCGCCGCGCGGGCGCGTGCTGTGTCTGGGTCCCGACGCGGATACGCTGCTTGCGCAGACGATCCAGGCGCTGGCCGCCGGCAATGCCGTGCTCGCCGTCGCACCCGGCGCGCCGGCAGCGCTGTCGGCGCTGACCGGCAAGGGCCTGCCGCTGGCGGCCATCGACGGCCGGCCGGACCCGGTCGAAGCGCGCTCGCTGCGCGTCGATGTCGTTGCCTTTTCCGGCACGCCCGAGGCCGCGCGCATCGTGCGCAAGGTCATCGCCGAGCGCGCCGGCCCGATCGTGCCGCTGATCAGCGAAGTCTATTATCCGGCCGCCTACGCCCACGAGCGCGCCGTCTGCGTCGACACCACGGCGGCGGGCGGCAATGCCAGCCTGCTGGCCGCGGCCTGAGGGTTTCGCCAGGGCTCGCGTGTCGCGGGCAGGGCAAATCGCTTGGGGTTGCGCTGTCCCTCACCCTTACCCTCTCGCTGTGAAGAACGGGGAGAGGGGTCGCCAGCGTTGCGTCCACGCCCCTTCTCCCCGGGGCGGCGCCGACTTTGATGCCTGATGAGAGCGATAGCTATCTGATACCGAGCGGCACTTCGAACTGCCAGGCCGAGCGACCGGCTCCGTCTGGAATAGGGGGAAAGGGAGAAGCCCGGCGGACTGCGTCGAGTGCGGCCTTGTCCAGCGCGGCAACACCCGAACTGCCCGTCAGCCTGGCCGACCGGACGCTGCCGTTCGAGCCGACGGTAAAGGCAACCGTAGCTGTGCCGGTGGCGCGCGTGCGTGTCGAATTGAAGGCCCGCACCAGTTTTGACCTGATCTTGCCGGGATAGTTCGTGACGGCTGCATTGCCGATGCCTGATTTGCCGCCCCTGCTGGCGGTCAGGATCTTGCCGTCCTTCCTGGCGTCGGCCATGCCGCGCGCGACATCCGTTTCGTCACGGCCGCCGGAGCCGGTCTTTTTCTTCTTGGAATCGGCTTTGGCAAGTGCCTTGGTCGCCTTCCTGCGCAGGGCCGGCTTTTCAGGCTCGTTTGGTTCGGCCTTCCTGGCCGGCTTGTTCTTTGCGGTTGCCTTCTTCGGCTGCCTGGGCTCCGGCCTGTCCGGCTTCGGTTCTTCCGCCGCGCCGACTGTCTCGGTCGTCTGAGCTGTTTCGGCTGGCTTCGGATCGGCTGGTGCCGGTGCGCTTGTCTCGGCAGGCTCGGCCGTTTCGGCCGCGCTGACTGGCGGCGGCACGGCATTGTCGTCGGCAGGCACCAGCCTGTCGGTCGCAAGAACGTCGGGCGATGGGTCCTGGCGCGCCGGCTGCGCAGGTGCTGGTTCGGTCCGGTCGGCAACGGCAGCGGTTTCCGTGGCGGCCTCGTTGACCGGCTCAACCACTTCTTTGTCCGATGTCTCCGCCGCATCGGTGAGCGGCTGGAGCGTCTCCTCTGCCGCGGCCGCCTGCGCCTCGACCGTTTCGACCGGCTTGGCGTCGAGCATGGTCACCATCGTCACGTTGGCCACTTCCGGATCGTCTCCGACATCGCCGGCCGCCTGCTGCGGGTCGGCGCCGAGCAGCATTTCGCCTTGCTGGTCGGCACCTTCGATGCTTGGCCGGTCGTCCGGCAGCGTGAGGAAGGCCAGCGCCACCGCCACGTGGAATGCGCAAGAGCAGGCGATCGCCACCGTCCAGTTGCGGCGCCGCTGCATCTTTCGGGTCTGCCGCAATGGCTCCGCAGGCACCGTCGGCAAGTCGCCGTCGGCATCGGCGATGTAACTGTCTTCCGGCCTGTCGAGCGGCGAAACAAGCAGCGCCCCGCGCGGGATGGCGAAATCCGGATCGTCCGGTTCCGGCGGCAGGAAACCGGCCAATGGCCACGCGACGGGGTTTCGTGCGAATGCGGGTTCCGGTCCCAAAATTCAGACCCCGAAGGCGATGCCGGTCCTGGTCTGCGTCTTCAGCCCGCGCATGCAGGCATTCGGCTCGGCGCCGGCGCATTCCGTGGCGCTGTTGATCAACACGCGGCTGATCTTGCCGCAATCGGTGCCGGCAAGGTCGAAACGCGTCACCTTGGTCTTGCCTGCCGGCAGCTCCTTGAAATCGAGTACGGTCAGCCGATCGACGACACCGGCCTCGTTGAACAGCGCGATCTCGAATGCCGCCTTGGACAGACCGGCGCCGAGATTGTTGGTGACCACGAAGGTCAGGCGGCAGCCCTTGTCGGAAGGCTGCGCGCCGTTGAGCTCGAGGAGAAGCGCCGGCGCTTGCTGCTGTGTCCATGCCGGAGCCGCCGCAAGCAATATTGCCAGCACCGCGGCGAACAGACGAAGGGATGCCGTCATGCCTTTCATTGTCGTCAGCCTCCAAACCTCATCGTCGCCGCCAGCTTCAGGGTGACGCCGGGCTCGTAGACGACGCTCGTCGTCGATGCGTTCAGCGGGTTGGCGTATTTGACGTCGAACAGATTGTCGGCGCGGAAATCGACCTTGAAATTGTCGGTCGCCTGGTAGCTGGCGAAGGCATTGACCAGCGTATAGTCCTTGGCCACCGGGTTGCCCTGCGGGTTGCCATTGTATTGCACCTCGCCACCGATGGTCAGCCTGTCCTCGAGGAAGCGAAAGCCGAGTTGCCCGGTGATCTGTGAGGAGGGGACGGTGACAAGGTCCGCCCGTTCGCCTTCATAGGAAATCGTGTGGCCGTCGGTGAACGACGCCGAAAGCCCGGCAAAGCCCCAGGCGGCATCATAGACGCCCTCCATCTCGAAGCCGTGAATCTTGGCCTTGGCGAAATTCTGATACTGGAAGCAGATCGGGATGCCCGGGCCGAACGGGCAGCCGCTGGTCGGGTCGAACGGCGAGAGCGTCACGCCGTCGATGTAATCGTCGACATTGTTGTTGAAATAGGCCGCCTTCAGCCGCAGCGCGTCGTCGGCCTGGATGACGCCGTTGGTGCTGTAATTGACGCCGAATTCCACGGTCTTACCGGTTTCGGGCTTGAGATTGGGGTTGGGGAGGAACGGGAAGCTGACGCCGGCCGGATGATTGCCGCTGATCAGGGTCTCCGATAGCGAGGGAGAACGGTAGCCTTCCGCATAGGTGCCGTAGAATTGCAGGCCGGAAAGGCTGGCAGTTTCGAAGGGCGAAATGCCCACTGTGATGCGTGGCGACAGCCGGTCGCCAGAGGTTTCGCCGACATCACTGTCGAGCTTGTAGCTGTCGTAACGCAGCCCGGCGATGACCTCGAGCCAGTCCCAGGTGAGCTTGTCCTGAACGTAAGCGCCGGAGACGTTCCTGTTGCCCGAGGGCGTATAGAAGCTGTCGCCGCCCGCCGTGCCGCCTGTCTCGACATCGTCGCCAACCCAGTCGCCGCCAAAGGTCAGCTCATGCGCGATTCCAACGGTCTCGAATCTCGACGTGTTCCAAATGTCGATGCCGGAGGTGCCGATGTCGAACGTCGATTTCGAACCCGCCGGCAAAACCACGGGCAGACCAGTGACCGGATCAAATCGGTTTTGCGCGACAAGGGTCGTCAGATCGAGCTTGGTCTTGTTGTAGGATGCGTTGATGTGGAGGTCGAGCCAGCTCTTGTCTTCGTCGGTGATGTTGTAGCGGGCCGTGAAGGTATTCGCCTTCAGGTCGGCGTCGTTCACCGGCGCGCTGCCGCTGGTCTCGGTCCATCCGTCGTTCGAGCCGATCCAGCCCAGCTTCAGCTCGCTGTTTTCGCTGGGGCGGATGGTCGTCTTGAGGAGGCCGCTCAAGACGTCGAAGCCGGTGCCCGCTACAGTGTCGCCGCCGCCATGCTTGTAGTCGTCATAGTCGCGGTAGACGATATTGCCGAGCACGTCCCAATTCTCGCTTATCCGGTACGCGCCGGTGGCGCTGGTGGTCCAGCCTTCGCCGTTGGTTTCGTAGCGCCCGGTCGCGGATGCCGCCCAGGTCTCGTCCGGCTTGAGGAAATCCTGAGCATCCTTGGTGTCGAAAAATACGACGCCGCCGATCGCCCCGGAGCCATAGGTGTTGGCGACCGGGCCGCGGATCACATCGACGGATTTGATCAATTCGGGATCGATGTAGAAGGTCGATTGCGTGCCATGATCCGAGCGCTGGAAATTCTGGCGGGCGCCGTCGACGATGACGGAGACGCGGCCGAAGTCCTGCAGGCCGCGGATGTTGATGCTGGAGCTGACACGCCTTGCGTCGGCCTGAACGGCGACACCCGGCACACCGAACAGCATTTCGTTGGGCGTCGTCGCCATGCGGCGCTCGAGCTGTTCCTCGTCGACATGGCTGGCTGAAGCAAGCGACTCGATCGCCGTCTCGCCGGTACGGCTGAGGATCAGGATCTTGTCGAGCAGTGTGGTACCCGCCGGGGCCGGCTTTACCTTTTCGGGCTGTTGAGACGGGTCAGTCTGCTGCTGGTCGGCTGCCTGCTGGGCGCCGGCCGGTGTGGCGAGCAGCGGGATCGCCGCCGCGCCGGCCAGCAACGCGGCCATTTTGCTTGTCATAGAACAATGTGTCAGGCCGCTGCCCGCCAGCCGTCCCCAATTCGCCAACCCCATGCTGCAGCTCCAAGAATCCATGTTCGATGCTGGCTGGCTTGGGGCTCGCTGGCATTTTTCATCGTGTCCGGCGTCTTAAATGTTGACTCATTTACTCCGGTATTGCACTGCTAGATAACATGACCATTCGAGTCAAGAATTGAATCGGCATTTCACGCAGGCGCCGAGCCAGATGCCCGGCATAGGAAAGGGATCGAACCAATGAACACGCACAATCCCAGCGACTTTCGCTATCGCGTCCGCCGTTCCGACGAAAATTCCGCCCGTTTCGACAGGGTCCAATTGGCCGTGAGAACGCTGTCCAGCAACACGCTGTTCCAGGGCGAGCACGAGATCGGCATCGAGCACCACGGTGCGCTGTACCGGCTGAAGATCACCCGGCAGGGCAAGCTCATTCTCAACAAGTAGGTGGCAGAAATGGACCAGCGCGTAAAACCCGCCCCGCACGAGATCCGGCGGGCACGGGCAGACAATCCGAAAATGCGCGAGCGCGACCTCGCCGCCCATCTCGGTATTTCGGAGGCCGAACTGGTCGCCGCGCATTGCGGCGACGGCGTCGTGCGCGTCGAGCCGCGTGTCAACGACCTTTTGACTGGCCTCGAAGCTGTCGGTGAGGTGATGGCGCTGACCCGCAACGAAAGCGCGGTGCACGAGAAGATCGGCGTCTACGACAAGGTCGTCACCGGTAATCACAATGCCATGGTGCTCGGCGAAAATATCGACCTGCGTATTTTCCCAAAAGTTTGGGCGCACGGCTTTGCCGTGGAAAAGCGCGATGGCGCCGACATCCGCCGCAGCCTGCAGTTCTTCGACACCGCAGGCGAGGCGGTACACAAGGTGCATCTCAGGCCAGCCTCGAACCTCTACGCCTATCAGAAACTGGTGGCCGGGCTGGAATCGCCGAACCAGGAGCCGACGGTGGCGATTTCAGCGGGCAAGGCTGACGAGACCGAGACTGCGGACAACCCGGCGAGCGTCGACGATCTGCGCGACCGCTGGAGCCAGCTGACCGACGTGCACCAGTTCTTCGGCATGCTGAAGACACTGAAGATCAGCCGCCGACAGGCGGTGCGAATGGTCGGCCAGGACTACGCCTGGCTGGTCGACAAGGATGCGGTGAACGCCATGTTCAACCACGCCGCTGCTGGCGCCATGCCGATCATGTGCTTTGTCGGCAATCGCGGCTGCATCCAGATCCATTCCGGCCCGGTCGCCTCGATCAAGCCGATGGGACCATGGCTCAACGTGCTCGACCAGACCTTCCATCTGCACCTGCGGACCGACCACATCGATGAGGTCTGGGCCGTGCGCAAGCCGACCAAGGACGGCTATGTCACGTCGCTCGAAGTCTATGGCGCCGACGGCAAGATGATCATCCAGTTCTTCGGTAAGCGGCATGAAGGCGAAAGCGAGCGCGAAGACTGGCGCTTTCTGGCCGAAAACCTGCCGCGTATCCCAAGCCCGACCGCAGCCTGAGGAAAACGACGATGGTTCTTTTCCCCAGACTGGCATCGGTCTCCAGGTCGGCGCCTGGTCCTGCGGCCGCTGTTTTCCTGGCGTTCGCCGCGCTGATGCCGGCTCAAGCCGCCGAGGGCATCGCGACTTTCGCCGATCGCTCGAGGATCGTTGCCATCGGCGGCTCGATCACCGAGATCGTCTACGCGCTCGGTGAACAGGATCGTCTTGTCGCGCGCGATTCGACCAGCCGCTATCCGCAAGCGGCGGCGGAACTGCCTGATGTCGGCTACATGCGCCAGCTGTCGCCGGAGGGTGTGCTGTCGGTCAATCCGTCGGGCATATTGGCCCTGCACGGCAGCGGACCGAAGGAAGCCGTCGACGTCTTGAAGAAATCAAGCATCCCGTTCGTCGAGGTGCCCGAGCGCTATGATAATCAAGGCATTCTCGAAAAGATCCACATCGTCGGCAAGGCGCTCGGCACCGAGGCCAAGGCCGATGCGCTGGCGGTCCAGATCGATGCCAGGCTGAAGGCAGCCGAAATGCAGACCGCCTCGATCAAGGATCGCAAGCGCATCCTGTTCGTGCTGTCGATGCAGGGCGGCAAGCTGCTTGCCGCCGGCAGCGACACCGCCGCCGACGGCATCATCAAGCTTTCGGGCGGCATCAACGCCGTCGACGGCTTTGCCGGCTACAAGCAATTGTCGGACGAGGCGGTCATCACCGCCAGGCCCGACATGATCCTGATGATGAACAATGCCGGGCCGGCCACCGCGGATGACGAATTGTTTTCGAACCCCGCCGTGGCTTCGACGCCGGCGGGTGCCGCCCGCAAGCTGATCCGCATGGACGGCGGCTATCTGCTCGGCTTCGGCCCGCGCACGGCCGACGCCATCCACGACCTCGCCGTCTCGCTCTATGGCGGCCAGGTCACGGATTGAGCGCGATGGCCGATCATTCGATCGCCGGTGCGGCGGGCATCATGGCGACGGCAGCCGAGGGTGACCGTTCGCAGCGCGCCCGCCTCGTCATCGTGCTGCTCTGCGTCGGGCTGGCTATCGCCGTGCTGTTGTCGCTGACCTCCGGCGCATCCGATGCCTCGGCCATCGGCGTCATGCATGACTGGCTGTTCGGCGCGTTGCCCGGCGACGCGGCATTGAGCGCCCGCGACCATCTGATCATCCATGACATCCGTCTGCCGCGCGTCATTCTGGGCGTACTGGTCGGCGCATCGCTTGCCGTCTCCGGTGCCGTCATGCAGGGGCTGTTCCGCAATCCGCTGGCCGACCCCGGCCTGATCGGCGTTTCGGCCGGATCGAGCCTCGGTGCGGTCGCCGTCATCGTGCTTGGCTCGACCATGCTGGCGCCGCTGACTTCGGCGCTCGGCACGATGGCTTTGCCGCTGGCTGCATTCTGCGGCGGGCTGGCGACGACATTGCTGCTCTATCAGGTCGCGACACGGCAAGGCCGGACCTCGGTCGCCACCATGCTGCTCGCCGGCATCGCGCTGGCAGCACTCGCCATGGCGCTGACCGGCATCCTGATCTTCATGGCCGACGACCGGCAATTGCGCGACCTGACCTTTTGGCAGCTCGGCTCGCTGGGCGGCGCAACCTGGCAGAAGATCGGCTCCGTCGGGCCTGTCATCGTCCTGGCGCTAGCGGCAATGCCGTTCCTGGTGCGCGGCCTGAACGCGCTGGCGCTTGGCGAGGCCACGGCCGGCCATCTCGGCATCCCGGTGCAGCGGCTGAAATACACCGCGATTGTCGGCGTCTCGGCAGCGGTCGGCGCGTCGGTCGCCGTCAGCGGCGGCATCGGTTTCGTCGGCATCGTCGTGCCGCATCTGCTGCGTCTGCTGATCGGCCCCGATAACCGTTATTTGCTGCCGGCATCGGCCCTGCTCGGCGCCGCGCTGCTGCTGTTGGCCGACGCCGTTGCCCGCACCATCGTTGCCCCGGCCGAATTGCCGATCGGCATCGTCACCGCGGTCGCCGGTGCGCCGTTCTTCCTGTGGATCCTGCTGCGCAAGCGCGGCGTCATCGACTTGTGAAAGTTTGCCTATGATCGAAGCGCGCGATGTCTCGGTGGCGATCGGCGGCAAGCGCATTGTCGCCAATGTCGATTTCGAGGCGCGGCCCGGCGAAATCGCGGCCATCGTCGGCCCCAACGGTTCGGGCAAGACGACCTTCCTCAGAGCACTGTCCGGCGATCTTGGCTATTCGGGAGAGGTCACCGTCAACGGCCGCAATCTATCGGCGATGAAGCCGGTCGAGGCGGCGACGGTGCGCGCGGTGCTGCCGCAGGCGACGACGCTGTCGTTTCCGTTCACCGTGCGTGAGATCGTCAGGCTGGGCCTGGTCGGCGGGCGCTCCGGCGCGCTGTCCGGCGAGGACCAGCGCCTGCCCGAACGGGCGCTGGCTCGCGTCGACCTCGAGGGTTTTGCCGGCCGCTTCTACCAGGAGCTGTCCGGCGGCGAGCAGCAGCGCGTGCAGCTTGCCCGCGTTCTGTGCCAGGTGTGGGCGCCGGTGCTCGACGGCAAGCCGCGCTATCTGTTCCTCGACGAGCCGGTGTCCAGCCTCGATATCAAGCACCAGCTGATCATCATGGACATCGCCCGCGATTTCGCCAGACGCGGCGGCGGCGTGGTCGCCATCCTGCACGACCTCAATTTGACGGCGATGTACGCCGACCGGATTTTCGTCATGCATCGCGGCAGGCTCGCCGCTACAGGTTCGCCGCAACAGGTGCTCAGCGACGAGCTGATCGAAAAGGTCTTCGATTGCCGGCTGAAGGTCGGTGTGTTGCCGGCCGCAAACATGCCGTTCGTATTGCCGCAGTCGGTCTGTTGATATCCAGGTGATGCCGGCCTGCAAATGGCGGTTTCCTGCGCTTCCGGCCTTCGCCGGCCGAAGCATTCATGAGGGGTGCGGCAGTTAAGGCTATGGCCGGCGCAGGCCGGTACTCACGTACCCAAACGTACGCTCCGTTCCGGTTCTCGGAACCCACCATTTTCGGCTCGGCCTGACCTGAATCTCAACAGACCTCACCAACTGAGATGCGACCAGAAATCAGGCGGCCGGCGCCCTTTGCACCAGCATGTCGATGCCGAGCAGGTGGCGCACATTCGGGCGCGCCGCCACCAGATCGGCGATCGTGTAGCGCGACAGCACGGCGAAGAAGGCGTTGAGCGCTTCGCGCAATGCCGAATTCAAGGCGCAGCTGTCAACCAGCGGACATTCGGCGGCGTCGTTCTCGAAGCACTCGGCCATGGCAAAGCTTTCCTCCGTCACCCGCACGACATCGAACAGGCTGATTGATTCGGCCGCGCGGCCGAGCCTGACGCCGCCATTCCTGCCGCGCACCGTTTCGATCAGGCCGTTTTCGACCAGCGGCTGCAGGATCTTGAACAGGAAAAGTTCCGATACCGAATAGGCGGCGGCGATCTCGGGGATGCGGCTCAACCGCTCGGTGTTGGCGGCGCAATACATCAGAATGCGCATGGCGTAGTTGGTCTGACGGGTAAGCCGCATTGTGTCCTCACATAACAGTGGTTGGCGTCAATATGGCCTATAGTTTGGAACAATTCCAGACTGGCGCTGCATAATAGATGAATTCCGGCGTCAAGTTTGCGTGCACGATTGCGCGCACCGGAACCAGCGGCGCGCTTTCTGGGGCAGGCGACACTAGATAAGTTCGCATACACGATCAGGAGCGGCCCATCATGTCACGACCAGCCCCGGCATTTGCATCCGTCGCGTCCGTCCGGTTCGACGCCGATGCCGACGCCAAGCTTTCGGCGCTCAGGCGCACCAAGTTCGTTGCCGCCGCAGCGCTTGCGTTTTGCGTGCTGGTCTTTGCGGTGGCGAAATCGCTCGAGAGCCGGCATGCGTGGTTGGGCTTCGTCGCCGCTTTCGCCGAGGCGGCGACGATCGGCGGCCTGGCGGACTGGTATGCGGTGGTGGCGCTGTTTCGGCGGCCGCTTGGCCTGCCGATCCCGCATACGGCCATCATCCCGGAAAACCAGAATCGCATCGCCGACAATCTCGGCCGCTTCATCGAGGTGAATTTCCTGGCGCCGGAACCGGTGCGCGAAAAGCTCGCCGAGGTCGACTTTTCCGCGCTGGTCGCGGACTGGCTGGCCGACCCGAACCGCGCCGCCGATTTGTCGCGCTTCGTCGGCCGGCTGGTGCCGCAGACGCTGGCGGCGGTCGAGCAATCCGGACTGCGCGGCTTCGTCACCAGCCGTATGCTGGAGCAGATCGAAAAGGTGCCGCTGGCGCCGCTCGCCGCCGAGCTGCTGTCGGCGCTGACTGACGATCGCCGCCACCAGAAATTATTCGACGAGTTCACCAAGGTGGTCGGCCGCTTCCTGAGCGACGAGCAGGCGCTGGCGACGATGCGCGAGAAGATCCGCGAGGAACTGCCGTCGCTGTTCAACCTGTTTCGCGCCGACGCCTATCTGTTGAAGAAGATCATTGCGTCGGCCGGCTCGCTGCTCGATGAGGTGCGGGCCGATCCGCACCATCCGATGCGAGCCGAATTCGACCTTTTCGTCGAAACCTTCGTCGAGCGGTTGAGGACATCCAAACAATATGCCAGGCGCGCTGAAAAGCTGAAGCGCGATTTCCTTGCCCGGCCAGAGCTCAGCGCGCTGGCCGGCGATATGTGGGACAGCCTGCGGCTGTTCATCGAACAGGACGCCAAGGCGCCGAATTCGATGATCCGCGACCATCTCGCCACCATGTTCGTCGAGGTCGGCCGCCATCTTGCCGACGACGCGCAGATCAGGGCCGACATGAACCAGGGGTTCATCGTGGCGCTGGCGTCCTTCGTCGAAAGCCAGAAGAGCGGCGTGTCGAAGTTCATCGCCGACCAGGTCAAGCGCTGGGACCTCGCGCAACTGACAAGGCTTATCGAAATGAACATCGGCAAGGACCTGCAATATATCCGCTTCAACGGCATGATCATCGGTGGCCTTGCCGGGCTCGTGCTCTACACTGCCGAACGGCTGTTTCTTGTCGGCTGACTCGTCCGAATGGACCGCTGAGCTTCGCTGCACTATCTTCCGTGCAGTGGCGGGGCTCACGGCAACAAGGGGAGAGAACCAGCATGGCAAAACGACCGGAGTCCGAGTCCTTCATCGACATGTTCGGCAAGTTCGGCCGCGACCTGAAGCTGCCGAATGTCGACGTCGAGGCGATCCTCGCCCACCACGCCAAGAACCTGGAAGCGCTGGAGAAGTCGGCACGGGCGAGCGCCGCTGGAGCCTCGGCGCTGTTGTCAAGGCAACGCGAGATGCTGCAGGACACGCTGCGCGAAATCACCGACATGGCACAAAGCTACAGAGCGCCCGGCAATCCGCAGGAAATGATGCAGAAGCAGGCGGCGTTCGCCAGGAAATCCTTCGAGACCGCGCTGAAGAATGCCGGCGAGATGGCCGAACTGGCGAGGGCGTCCGGCACCGAATCGATCGAAATCCTGCGCAGCCGCATCAAGGAGGCGATGGAGGAGATCCGCGCCGGCCACGACAAGAAATAAGCTGTTCCCCAGCAGCACGCTTGCCGGCGGCGAAGACTGGCGGTTCGCGGCCGAAGATTATGGGCTGGAATCGCACTGGCGAATTGACAGGGGCGGCCCGTCGTGGTCCGGAACAGGCAAGCGATCGGGAAAGCAGGAATGACGCAGATACGGCCGAGGACGCCGCCGACCTTCGAGCAACTCAGGGCGATGGCCGGGCAGGAGTTGGGCGTTTCGGACTGGACGCTGGTCGATCAGCACCGCATCGACCAGTTTGCCGAATGCACGGGCGATCATCAATGGATCCATGTCGATCCCGAGCGGGCGAAGCGGCAAAGCCCGTTCCGCACCACGATCGCGCATGGCTATCTGACCCTGTCGATCATCGGCGCGCTGGCGCTCGAGATGGGGATCGTACCCGAAAACACGCAGGCCGCGTTCAATTACGGTTTCGACAAAGTGCGCTTCGTGGCGCCGGTCAGGGTCGGCTCGCGTATCAGGCTGCGCACCACGCTGTTGTCGATGGAAGACAAAGGTCCGGGGCAATATCTAATGAAGGCCGCCAATACGGTCGAGATCGAAGGCGAGCAGAGGCCGGCGCTGACCGCCGAGACGCTCGTCATGCTTTACGCACGCCGCAAGCGGGCAGGGGCCTGAGAGCACAGCCTCAGGCCAGCAGGCTTCCGGCAGCGCGAATCAACGCGACATCGCCTGTTCAAGCGCCCTGAAAATCCGGTCATCTCCGGACTGCGCGACGTTGAAGCGCATGAAACGGCTGGCCGACCGGGACAGGCTGAACGCATTGCCGGGCGCAAGCACGACGTTGGCCGACAAAGCGTGACGGGCGACGTCCGCGGCATCTATTCCCTCCGGCAGCCTGCACCATAGAAACATGCCGGCCGGCTGATCTATCCACGGCACGATGCCGATTGCCCTGAGCCGGGTGCCGGTTTCTTCCATGGCGCGCGAGAGCCGCGCGCGCAGCAGATCGACGTGCTTGCGATAGAGGCCGTCCTTCAGCAGCGTCAGCACCAGTTCGGATGCAAGTCGCCCGCTGCCAAAGGATGTGGCGATCTTGAGATCGGTCAAACCTTCCATCCAGTCGCGAGGAGCGGCGATGAAGCCGCAGCGCACCGATGCCGACAGCGTCTTGGAAAAGCTTCCGATATGGATGACCCGGCTGAGGCCGTCGAAGGCCGCCAACCTGGGCGCCGGTGTGTGTTCGAAATCGGCGAAGATATCGTCCTCGATGATCGTCAGCCCCGACGGGTCGGCGAGCTTCAGCAGCCGATGGGCAACGACCGGCGACAATATCGCGCCGGTCGGATTGTGGAGCGCCGAATTGGTGATGTAGAGGCGCGGCCGATGCTCGTTCAGCGCTTGCGCGAACAGCTCGATGTCCGGACCCGAGCGCGTGTAGGGGACGCTGATCACCTTGGCCCGATGGGCGCGCAACAGGGCATGGAAGTTGAAGTAGCAGGGATCGTCGACCAACACCGTGTCACCCGGTTCGAGCAGGAACCGGCTCAGCAGGTCGATCGCCTGAGTGCCCGATTCCGTCAGCATGATCTGGTCCGGGGAGGCTTCGATACCGTGCTCGGCCATGCGCCGCGCCAGCAGATGGCGTAGCGCCGGCAAGCCGAGCGGCGTGCCGTAGTCCGTTAGCGCGGCGTCGTCGGCGCGGGCCGTCGTCCGCAGTGCCCGGCGCAATCCAGCCTCGGGCATCCATGTTGCCGGCAGCCAGCCGCAACCCGGTTTCAGGACGCCGTCGCCGGCTTCCAGCGATTGGCGCGAGACCCACAGCGGGTCGACGGCACGGTCAAGCCTGGGGCCGATCTCGGCCAGCGACAACGGAGCCAACGGTCCGGCGGCATAGAAACCCGAGCCCGGCCGCGAGCGGATCATGCCTTCCGCCGCAAGACGCTCATAGGCTTCGACCACGGTGGATTTGGAAACCTGCATGGCCTTCGCAAACGCCCGGATCGAAGGCAGCCGCGTTCCCGGTGTCAGGCTGCGCGCGGCGATCCTGTGCCTGATCGTCGCCATGACGCTTTCGACAAGCGTCCGGCTGCCCTCATCTGTTGTCGTCTGCTCATCCATCCGTACTGCTCGCCCTACCATGACGGTTTTGTCAAACTGTACCTGATTGTCTCTGGCGGAGCCAGACGCCCGGCCCGATAGAGGGCGAAATCAGCGGGGCATCGATGGACAAGGCGGCGAGTAGTTGGGCGGCGAGTGGTTGGGCGGCGAGTGGCTGGGTCAACGGGTTCATAGGCGTGCTGATCTTCAGCGGTTCGCTTCCGGCGACGCGCGTGGCGGTGATGGATTTCGATCCGGTGTTCGTAACGGTCGCCCGTGCGGCTTCGGCGGGCATCCTCGGCCTGGCGCTGCTGCTCGTTTTTCGTCAGAAGCGCCCGGAGCGGCGAGATCTGTTCCCGCTGGCGATCGTGGCGCTTGGCGTCGTGGTCGGCTTTCCCCTGCTGACGGCGCTGGCGCTCAAGCACATCACGTCGGCTCACTCCATCATTTTCGTCGGCCTGTTGCCGTTGGCGACCGCGATCTTCGGTGTGGTTCGAGGCGGCGATCGCCCGAAGCCGGCGTTCTGGCTGTTCTCGTGCCTCGGCAGCGCCCTTGTCGCCGGTTTCGCAGTCACGCAAGGCCTGTCGGTCTCGCCGCTCGGCGACATCTTGATGCTGGCCGCCATCATCGTGTGCGGATTGGGCTATGCCGAAGGAGCGGCGCTGTCGCGCAAACTCGGCGGTTGGCAGGTGATTTCGTGGGCGCTGGTGCTGTCGCTGCCCCTCATGCTGGCGCTGACGTTCATCACCATGCCGCCGTCGCTCGAAAGTGCCGGCAGGGGCGCATGGATTGGTCTGGCCTATGTCTCGCTGTTCAGCATGCTGATCGGTTTCGTGTTCTGGTATCGCGGCCTGGCGCAAGGCGGCATCGCCGCGGTCGGGCAGTTGCAACTGCTGCAGCCCTTCTTCGGCCTGGGGCTGGCGGCAGCGCTGCTGCATGAGCAGGTCAGTCCCGCCATGATCGCCGTCACCGCCGCCGTCGTGCTTTGCGTCGTCGGTGCCAAGAGATATGCGAGATAGGTGCGCCGGCTGCCGGAGTTGCATGCGGACCGGGTGGAATCCTCAAGGATGCTTGGCAAGGATATCTGTTCGCCCGGCAGTGGCGCGGGCTGAAAATACCGCAAGGATCAGCGCCATCAGCACCAGGCCCGTCGCCACCTGGAAAGTGACCTGCATCCCTCGTGCCGCTGCCGCAGGTGCCAACACTGCCAAGCCAGTGCTTTCCCCAGCCGATGCGAAGGCAAACACCGCACCCATCACCGACGCACCGGTAATCAGGCCGAGATTGCGCGACAGATTGAGCAGGCCGGAGACGACGCCGCGCTGGTCGGATGCGACGCCCGTCATCACGGCCGAATTGTTGGAGGTCTGAAACAGGCTGTAGCCGGTGCAGACGATGATGATTGGTACGACATAGCCGGCAATACCGAATTCCGCCCGCGACAGAGCAAAGGTGCCAATAGCGAGATCGAACAGGCCGACGATCATGATCCGGTTCGCCCCGAAACGATCGACCAGGCGTCCGGCCGGCAGCGCCGCCAATGCGGTAATCAGAGGGCCGGTCGACAGAACCAGCCCGACCATGGCTGCGTCTAGCCCAAGCGCGCGCGACAGATAGAATGGTGCGACCACCAGCGTCGCCATCATCACCGTGGCGACGATCAGGTTCATGGCGAGGCTTGCGTTCAACGCCTGGTCGCGGAACCTCGCAGGTTGAATCAAAGGGTTCTGGACCCTTGTCTGCGCAATGACAAACAGCAGGCCAGCCACGGTTGCGGCAATCAGCAAGCCGACATTGAGAGAACCAAAACTGCCACGCCCAAGGGCATGGCGAGCGCATAGGCGGCTAGCGTCAGCGCGAGCAAAGCCGTGCCGATCCCGTCGAAACCGCGCCGACCTGGCGTCTTTTTTCCGGCCGGCAGGAAGCGCCAGGCAAGCGCAAAGGCCAGCACCCCTAACGGCAGATTGATGAGGAAGATCGCGCGCCAGCCGAGGCCGGCAATCAACAGTCCGCCAAGCGAGGGGCCAAGCGTGGTGCCGATCGCCGACATGGCGCCGAGCAGGCCCATGGCGCTGCCGGTTTTATCCCGGGGAACCGTGTCGGCGACAAAGGCCAGCGTCAGAGCCATCATAATGGCCGCGCCGAGCCCCTGTGCCGCCCGTGCGGCAATCAGCAGCCAGAGCGTCGGCGCGAGCCCGCAAAGCAACGATGCGAAGGTGAACAGGGCGATGCCGCCGAGCAATAGCGGGCGGCGGCCGACTATGTCGGCGAGCCGCCCGACGCTGACGATCAAGGTGGTGATGGCGAGCAGATAGGCCAGGACCACCCATTGCACGAGCTGGAACGATGCGCCGAATGCCTGCATCAGCGATGGCAGCCCGACGCTGGCGATGCTGGTGGCGAGCGACGACAGCAGCGTTGAAAGCGACAGGCTTGCCAATGCCCATCGGGTCGAGCGTGCGCTCACCGGGGCAACTTCGTCCCAGGTCTTTTCAGCGGTCGATGCCAAGGTGAACTCCTTTGCCGGCAGCCTCCCAATCGGAGCTGTCGGACGCTATTCCCTCGCATGATGTGGCGGAAGGCGCAGTATTTGCATCTTATTCGTGCATGAAACGCCACATCGCGGCCGAGCTGTGCTACGGTCCTTCCATGTCGTCGCCAGATCTCAATCTGCTTGTCGCCCTCAATGTGCTGCTGACCGAGGGCAGTGTGGCGCGTGCTGCCGCGCGGCTGCGCCTCAGTCCCTCGGCGATGAGCCGGACGTTGGCGCGGTTGCGCCAGGCGACAGGCGACCCATTGTTGGTCCGGGCCGGCCGTGGCCTGGTTGCGACGCCGCGCGCGCTCGAATTGCAGCAACAGGTAGGCCGCGTCGTTCAGGATGCGGAAGCGCTGCTGCGCCCGGCCAAGCTCCTCGACCTCTCTGCTCTCGACAAGGTCTTCACGCTGCGCGCCAACGAAAGTTTCGTCGAGGAGTTCGCACCGCGTCTTCTGACCCGTGTCGAAGCGGATGCGCCTGGTGTGCGGCTGCGTTTTGCGCCGAAATCCGACAAGAACGACATGTCGTTGCGTGACGCGGCGGTTGATCTCGAAATCGGGGTTGCCAGTGAAACGAGCCCTGAAATGCGCATTCAGGCGCTGTTTCGCGACCGCTTCATCGGTGCGGTGCGAACGGGTCACAGGCTGGGCGAGGGCCCAATGACGCCGGAACGCTATGCGGCCGGCCGCCACATTAGCGTTTCGCGGCGCGGCCGCGAAAGGGGCCCGATCGACGAGGCCTTGAAGCGGCTGGGACTCGAACGGACGATCGTGTGCATGGTTTCCAGCTTCTCGGCCACGCTCGCCATGGCGCGCGCCTCCGATCTGATCGCCAGCGTCCCCGAACGGCACACGCTGGGCGCGCGCACGGGCATGTACAGCTTCCCGTTGCCGGTCGATATCGAGGAGGTCACCATTTCGATGCTGTGGCATCCGCGACTCGATGCCGATCCGGCACAACGCTGGCTGCGAGCCTGCGTGCGGGAGGTCTGCGCGTCGTTTCGCTGATCCAGACTCAGGGCGTGATCTAGAATCTGGTCACCACGCCGATGCCTATGCCTTCGAAGCCGCCCATCGCCATCAATGCGGCCGGCGCCTCTTCGAGGCTGATCTTCTTGCCGACCAGCAGTTCGGGTTTCAGCTTGCCGGTGCGGATCATCTCCATCATCGCCTGGTAGCGGAAGGCCTGCATGCCGTGGCTGCCGCGGATTTCGAGCTCGAATGCGATCACCTTGTCCATCGGTATCTGCGGCCTGGCATGGTCGCCGAGCATCAGGCCGACCTGCACGTGGCGGCCGCGGCGGCGCAGGTTTGCGATCGAGTTGAACGAGGTACTGGGGTGGCCGAGCGCGTCCATCGACATGTGCGCGCCGCCATTGGTGATCTGCTTGACCGCCTTGACCACGTTCGGCGTCTTTGCCGCGTTGATCGTCGCCACCGCGCCGATCTTTTTGGCAAAGTCCAGCTTCTCGTCGGTGAGGTCGATGGCGACGACATTGGCGCCCATGGCGCTGGCGATCATGATCGCCGACAGGCCGACGCCGCCGCAGCCATGCACGGCAACCCATTCGCCGGGGGTCACGCGGCCCTGATCGACGATGGCGCGGAACGAGGTGACGAAGCGGCAGCCGAGGCTGGCGGCGGTGGCGAATTCCATCTCGTCGGTCAAGCGCACGAGATTGGTGTCGGCATGGTCGATGGCGACATATTCGGCGAACGACCCCCAGGCGCTGAAGCCTGGCTGGAACTGGTGCTCGCAGACCTGGTGGTTGCCCGAGGTGCATTCGAAACAGCGGCCGCAGCCGACGGCGAAAGGCACAGTGACACGCTCACCGGTCTTCCAGCGGGTCACCTGCTTGCCCACCGCGGCGACGACGCCGGCAAGCTCGTGGCCGGGCACATGCGGCAGGCGGATACCGTCGTCGTGCCCCATCCAGCCATGCCAGTCGCTGCGGCAGAGGCCGGTGGCCTCAACCTTGATGACGACGCCTTCCGGCGCCGGCGTCGGATCCGGCACGGTCTGGATCGTCGGCGCCTCGCCGAATTTTTCGAAGACGACGGCTTTCATCGGCTGTTCCTCATGACTTCATGCGATTTGCGGTCTATTCGGCATCGATCTGGTTCTCAGGCGCGGCCTTCTGGAACGCCGGCAGCGCCATGCAGGCGACATTGATGCGCGAGATCGTCGGGTAAGGCGTCATGTCGACGCCGAAACGGGCATTGCTGGTGACCTGTGCGACCAGACAGATGTCGGCCAGCCCCGGCGTGTCGCCATGGCAGAATGTCTTGGTCTCGGGCGAGGAAGCCAGAATCTTTTCAAGCGGCTGGAAGCCTTCGTTGACCCAGTGCCGGAACCAGTTGACGACATCCTGGTCGCCGGCGCCGAACAGTGTGCGCAGCGAGGTCAGCACGCGCAGATTGTTCACCGGATGGATGTCGCAGGCGATCATCTGCGCCAGCATCCTGACGCGGGCGCGGCCAGGCGCATCCTTGGGCAGCAGCGGCGGCTCAGGCGTGGTCTCGTCGAAATATTCGATGATCGCCAGCGATTGCGTCAGCAGCGTGCCGTCGTCCAGGACCAGTGCCGGCACCAGCCCTTGCGGATTGACCGCGAGGTAGGCGGGTTCGAGATGCTCGCCGTGGCGCAAATGATGCGGCACGTAGTCGTAGGACAGGCCCTTCATCTCCAGCGCGATCCGCACCCGGTAAGAGGTCGAGGAGCGGTAGTAGTTATGGAGGACGATGTCGCTCATCGGTTCATGAACTCGGTTGGCCGATGGTCAGTTCGATTTCGCCGATGCCGTCGACGCCACCGGTGATCTTTTCGCCCGGCCCGACCGCGCCGACACCGGCGGGCGTGCCGGTGAAGATCAGGTCGCCGGGCCGGAGTTCTACCGCCTCGCTGCAAATCGAGACGATGTCGGGAACCGGCCAGATCAGTTCGGCAAGGTCGCCGTCCTGCCTGATCTCGCCGTCGACCGCGAGCCAGATGCAGCCCTTGTCGGGATGACCGGATTTTTGCGCCCGAACCAGCGGGCCGCAGGGCGCTGAACGGTCGAAGGCTTTCGACCAGTCCCACGGCCTTGCCGCCTTTTTCGCCTCGTCCTGAAGGTCGCGGCGAGTCAGGTCGACGCCGACGCCGTAGCCCCAGACATGGTCCAGCGCCCGCTCGCGCGGTATGCGAAAGCCGGCTCTGCCGATCGCGACGACCAGCTCGATTTCGTGATGCAGGTTTTGGGTCAGCGGCGGGTAGGGGATCGTGGTGCCCGAACCGACTGCCGCGTCGACCACTGCGTCGCCTGGTTTGGTGAAGAAGAAGGGAGGGTCGCGCTCGTCATTGCCGAGCTCGCGGGCATGAGCGGCGTAGTTGCGGCCGACGCAGAAGATCCGGCGCACCGCAAAACGCTCCGGCGAGCCGGCCACGGCCACCGACGGGGTTGCGGGCAAGGGAAGGACGAAGCCGGTCATGCACTGTCTCTGTTCAGTGGATATGTCGCTGGCACATTCGACCGATTTGGCCGGTCGGGCAAGGCATTGCATCGCGCAAAGGCTAGGCCTGCCGCGTTGCGTCGCGGAAATCGCCGGTACATTTTGCTCTGCCGGCCAAGATGGCAATGTACTATTTGGGAACAAGCCGGCCACGGCGCGAAGCGCCTGCCGCCAACGCCTGAGACTGTCGACCGTTGGTTTCGGGGAACGGACATGACAGCCCCTTTCGGTCCGTCCCCCTACTTCGGGCGTGTCGTTATCTCGCACTTGCACAAAGCTCTGGTGCGCTGCAATATAGCTGGAGGAATGCGGCCTCCAGCCCACCTTTCGCAGGTTCAATGAAGGGACCGGCATGACGGACATCTCCGCGACGCGTCTTGTCGTGTCCAGGCCTGTGGCCGATAGCTCGGCAAGAACCAGGCTTGCCTATCTCGACGGCTGGCGCGGCCTGTCGATCGCGCTGGTGCTGATCGGCCATTTCTTCCCCGTTCCCGGCATCAATCTCGGCGTCCTGGGCGTCGAATTCTTCTTCGTGCTCAGCGGCCGGCTGATGGCCGAGATCCTGTTTGTCGAATACTATCCGCTGAAGAAATTCTTCAAGCGCCGGTTCTCCCGCATCTACCCGGCACTGCTGATTTTTGTCGTCGCCGCGATGGTTGCCTTGTCCGGCACATTCATCGCCTTCAAGTCGAAGGCGGCGCTGACGGCGCTGACGTTCACCTACAACTATGCCGGAATTCTCGTCACCCGCGCCGGCGCGCTCGACCATATCTGGTCGCTCTGCGTCGAAGAGCACGCCTATATCATCCTGGCGCTGATCAGCGTCGTCGTCTCGGGGCGGTCCCGGGTCATCATGTTGCTCGGTGCATTGTCGGTGCTGGCCATGGCAAACGGCGCCATCTCCTACTGGGTGCTCGCAATAGGCTACGAGGGCACCTATTGGCGCACCGACGTGCACATCGCCTCGATCCTGCTGTCGGCGGTGTTATGCCTGCTCAAGGCCGACGACAGGCTGCCGACACTGCTCAAGGGGCCGCACGTTGCCCTGGCGGCCACAGTCGTGGCTGTGCTCCTTTTCATGGCTGCCGTGCCAACCCCCATCCACTATCTGGTCGCGGTGCCGCTGCTGGCGCTCGCCGTCAATTTGCTCGACTTCAGCAGCCGGTATCTGACCGGGTTTCTATCGTCCCTGCCGATGACGATGCTGGGGCTGTGGTCGTATTCGCTGTATCTTTGGCAGCAGCCCTTTTATCAATTCGTCGACATAAAAGGCAGTTCGCCGTGGTTGATGCTGGCGGCGGCGTTCGCTTGCGCGCTGTGCAGCTACTACATCATCGAAAAGCCGGCCCGCTCCTGGCTGAACCGCAATTGGTAGGGCGAACGGCGCCCGCCGTTTAGCCGGCGATCCGTCTTGCATAATACCGCACGGCTTTCCTGCCGCCGTGGATTACCGCGTCGCCCACTTCCGCAAAGCCGATTGCGGCATGGAAGGCGTCCGAAGCCGGATTGGGTGGCTCGGCATTGACTTCGCAGGTGACGATCGCCTGGCCCACGCGTGACGCCTGCTCGAACAGATCCTCGTACAGCCGGCGGGCATGGCCGCGCCCGCGCGCTGCGGCGGCGACCACGACGCGATCGACATAGACGAACCGCGGGTAGCGCTCGCGAAACCACAGGAAGTTCGGGCTGTCGTAACTCGCGTGCTGGTCGAAGGTCATGATGAAGGCTTCGAGCGCACCGATACGGCGCGCGTAAAACGCTTCGCCGAGCAGGAAGGACAGGCGCTCAGGTTCGAGCCATGATAGTTCCGCAGCGTGCTCGTTGTTGAGCGCGAGGATGGCGAGCTCATCCTGCGGCGAAACCCGTTCGATCGGCAAACGCATTTCGATCATGTTTTTGTTCGATCTTCCAGGATCATGCCCGGGCAGCGGCGATGGTCGCCGCCACCAGCGCCTCGTCGGTCACGGTGTTGCGGTATTCGCGGTCGAGGTCGGTGCCGCCCATGCCGACCCCTGGGTTGCGGTAACGCATGGCGCTCGGCATGTCCTTGAGCGCGGCGAAGTGCATTTCGCTCAACCCGGTTTTCCTCCGCACCTTGCCGATGTTCTCGGGATCAAGCCCGCCGCAGCCGAGGATGATGATGCGGTCGCCGGCTTGCCTGACAAGATCGGCGAGCAGGTCAGCGCCCTCGAGCGCCGTGTCGCGCTGGCCGCTGGTCAGCACGCGGCCGACCTTGCAGCGGATCAGCGTCTCCAGCGCCTCTGTCGGGTCGTGGGTCATGTCGAAGGCGCGGTGGCAGGTGACGTTCAAGCTTCCCGCCGCCTTAACCAATTCGCTCATGCGCTGTTCGTCGATAGTGCCGTCGGCAGCGAGGCAACCGACGACGACACCGGCGACGCCGAGCTCGGCAAGCGCGCCGACGTCGGCGAGCATCGAACGATATTCGGCTTCGCTATAGAGAAAATCGCCGCCGCGCGGCCGCACGATGACGTGGAACGGGATCGTCGCCAGCTCGAGCGCCGTGCGCACCGTGCCGAAGCTCGGTGTGATGCCGCCTTCGATCAGGCTGGCACAGAGCTCGACACGGTCGGCGCCGGCGGCTTGCGCGGCCAGCAGGCCGTCTATGCCTTCGACGCAGATCTCGATCAGCGGGAGGCGAGGGCGTTCGGTCTCGGTCATGGGCGATCCGTCGATGATTTCAGCTAGCCAGCGGTAGCATCGGGCATGGTGCGATGAAAGCCGGAAGTGTTGGCTCAATGTGCTTGCGGGCGCGCCTGCCATTCCGCCGCTTGACACATTCATAACTTAAGCGTTATACGTAACTCATAGCTGGTGGGTTATTGGTTCTCATGGAGAGCGCGTTGTTGATAGCCCAGCCAAACCGCAAACAACGGGTCCGAAGTCATGACTGAAGCAACCACAATCGAAACCAAATCCATTGTCGTCGAGCGTCTGATCCCGCATGCGGCTGAAAAGATATGGCGCGCACTGACCGTGCCGCATCTAGTTGCCGAATGGCTGATGGAGAACGACTTTGCGCCTGAGCAAGGCCATCGCTTTACCTTTCGCGCGACGCCGGTGCCTGGCTGGTCCGGCGTGACGAACTGCGAGGTGCTGAAGATCGAGCCGCCACGCCTGCTAGCCTACAGATGGGGCGACGGCACCGAATCCGACAGCGGTCTGAAGACCGTGGTGACATGGTCGTTGACGCCCGAAGGTACAGCGACGCGGGTGCGCATGGAGCATTCCGGGTTCCGGTCCGAGGACGAGCGCGGCTATATCGGCATGGGAAGCGGTTGGCCGCGCATTCTCGAGCGGCTTGAGCGGGTGACTGCCTCGCAAAGCTGAAGATCCCGGCGCTCGCCTTGCCGCAACGCGGCAGCCGGCGAACTGACAGAACCAAGAAATATCGAGACCCCGGATGTTCGTCGTCCGGGCTTGAAAAAACACGCCCGAAGGAGACTACTATGCAAGCACGATTGAAAAACCCGGTGATGCTCATTCCCGGCGCCTTGCAGGCGCTGCTCGCGCTGGACAAGTCGACAGAGACTGCCGACCTGTCCTATGTGACGCGCAAGCTCGTCCATTTACGCGCCAGCCAGATCAACGGATGCAGCGTGTGTATCGATATGCATGCGCGCGAATTGAAGAAGGCCGGCGAAAAGGACGAGCGCGTCTTCACCGTGTCAGCCTGGCGCGAAACACCTTACTTCACCGACGCCGAACGCGCCGCACTGGCGCTGACCGAGGCGGCAACCCGGTTGGCCGACCGGCCGGATCCGGTGCCGGATGCAGTCTGGGACGAGGCCGCCCGGCACTATGACGAAAAGGCGCTTGCCGCCCTGGTCGTCCAGATTGCCCTGATCAACGCATTCAACCGGCTCAACGCAACCACCAGGCAGATGGTCGGCGCCTGGGGCTGAACGGGGCCGGGTTCTCGAAAAGCCACATCAGATCCGCAGCTTGTGCGAATTCGCGCGGACGAAGTCGATGAAGGCCCGCAGCTTCGGCGGTACCAGGCGGCGGCTCGGATAATAGAGGTGGAGCGGCTCGTAAGCGGGACAGAAAGGCTCCAGCACCTTGACCAGCGCGCCTGAGGCGAGAAGCGGCGCGGCGAGGCCCTCGACCGCGAAGGCGAGGCCAAGCCCTTGCGCGGCGGCGGTAATGCACAGCGGAAGCGTGTTCACGACCAGACATGCGTCCGGCGTGAATGCGACTTCGCGTCCCTCCACGATGAACTCCCAGGGTGAAATCGTGCGGGTGCGGGTGAGGGCGAATGCGATGCAGCGATGGGCGGCGAGGTCTGCCGGCCGTTTCGGTGTGCCGTTGCGCGCCAGATAATCGGGGCTGACCACCACGACCATCTGCAGGGGCCCGCCCAGGCGCGCGCCGATCATATCTCTCTCGAGAAGCTCGCCGATGCGCAGGCCGGCATCGAAGCCCTCGGCGGCAATGTCGACGAAGCTGTCGTCGAAGATCAGATTGAGCCGCACTTCGGGATAAGCATCCATGAACGGCCGCATCAGCGGCTCGATCAGCAGCGGAGCGGCGATCCACGGCAGGCTGAGCCGCAGTGTTCCGGCGGGACGATCGCGGCTCTCGCGCAGAGCCGCACCAGCCGCCCAGATGTCTTCGGCTGCCGGGCGCACATGGTCGAGGTAGTGGGCGCCAGCCTCGGTCAAGCCAACGCTGCGGGTCGTGCGGTTGAGCAGCCGCACCCCCAGACGCTCCTCGAGCCCCTTGACCGCCTCGCTCAACGAGGCCGGAGCGACGCCGAGCTCGGCGGCGGCGCGGGTGAAGCTCCTGGCCTCGGCGACTTTCACGAAGGCGACGATGCCGCTGAACTGGTCGAGGCGCATTGTAAGGATTTTCCAAATAGCCCTGTCGAACTCTACTGGTTTTTCCGGCGAACAAAAAGCCTCATGTTGGGCTCGACGAACGGGCTCGCTGTTGCGTGGCTCGAACAGGCAGGGAGAAAGGACCGATGACCAGGCTCGCTTCGCTCGCCGCCGGCGCTCTTCTGGCGGCGTCTGCCGCCTCGGCGCACGGCGGTCCGCTGGAAGATCGCAATATCCAGCTCGTCAAGGACTATTACGCAGCTTACGCGACCGGCAATCCCGAGGCCGTCCGGTCCTTCCTTGCGTCCGACATCGTGTGGCGCATTCCCGGCCATCATCCGCTCGCCGGCGACAAGCGCGGGCCGGACGAGGTGGTCGCCTTCTTCCGCGGCCTGGCCGACGGCAAATTCAAGGCCGGGCCGATCTTCTTCCAGGCGCAGGGCGACCTCGTCGTCGACGTCCATCGCGGCTGGTCGAATGTCGGCTCAGGTCCCGAGATCGACCAGCTCTACGCGCTGATGTTTCGCATCCAGGACGGCAAGATCGCCGAGGCACAGAATTTTTTGACCGACATGTACCAGTCGGACGCCTTCTACTGGGCGCATTACCCGCTGAAGCCGCTGCCCGGCCGACTGGCTGGCCAGCGCTGAGACGGCGGTCTTTCTCGCAACGCGCAGCGCTTCTCACTCCAAGCCAAAGGAGACTTGCGATGCTTAAAACCCTGACACTTGCCGTAGCAACCACCGCCGCGCTCGCCGCCTCCAATGCCGTCGCCGCACCGCGCGTCGAGCGCGTCACATTCTCCTCGCATGGTGAGCAGCTTGTCGGCGAGCTCTATTTGCCAGAGGATCTGGACGCGGCAAAACCTCGGCCGGCGCTGGTCGTGACCGGCGCCTGGATGACGGTGAAGGAACAGATGCCGGCCCGCTACGCCCGCGAGATGGCCGATCGCGGCTTCGTCGCCTTGACCTTCGATTTTCGCGGCTGGGGCGAAAGCGGCGGCATGCGCCGCCAGTACGAGGATCCTAACGCCAAGATCGCCGACATCGAAGCGGCGGTCGCCTATCTCGCGACCCGGCCCGAGACCGATCAGGACCGCATCGGCGGGCTCGGCATTTGCGCCAGCTCCGGCTATATGGTCACCGCCGCGGCAGGAAACGCCGCGATCAAGTCGGTCGCCCTCGTTGCGCCCTGGTTGCAGGATGCCGAAGTGGTCGAGCAGACCTATGGCGGCAACGACGGCGTCGCCAGGCTTGAAGCCGCCGGCGATGCGGCCGAGACCGAGTATCGCCGCACCGGCAAGCAAACGTTCTTGCCGGCCGCGAGCCTGACCGAGCGCGCGGTCATGTTCAAGGTGCCTTACTACACCGAGCCCGATCGCGGCATGCTCCCGGCCTGGCGCAACGAGGCCGATCCGGCGTTCTGGCGCGGCTGGTTGGGGTTCGATGCGATCCGGGCGGCTCCGCGCCTGAACCAGCCTTTTCTGATGGTGCACAGCGAGGCGGCTGCCATTCCGCAGGGTGCGCACAAGTTTTACGCGCGGCTGACCAGCTCCAGGCGGGAGCTGTGGCTCGACAACGTCACCCAGTTCGATTTCTACGACCGTGCCGCGCCGGTGAAGGCGGCGAGCGATGCCGTCGCCGCGCATTTCCGCGCAACGCTGGGCGGTGCGGGGGAGGCGGGACAATGAGCCTCGTCACCCGCCGGCATGTCCTGGTCTCGGTGGTTTCCGCTGCGATGATTTCCGCGGTCTCGACGCCCGCCTCGAGCGCATCGGGAGATGCGCTGACGGTCGACGACAGGATCGCTATCGCGGAAGCGATTGCCGGGATTGGCCTCTATGCCGATCTGCGTGAATGGGACCGGGTCAGATCCTATTTCGCGGCCCGTGTCACGACCGACTATACCAGCCTCTTCGGCGGCGAGGTCACGACCAGCGGCCGCGACGCGCTGATCGCCCAATGGCAAGGGCTGCTGCCGGGCTTCGACGCCACCCAGCACCTCATCACCAACATCACCGTCGAGGGCGCGGGCAATGACGCGGTCGCACGCAGCCATGTCCGCGCAGCCCACTGGATCGACGGGCGGTTCTGGACGGTCGGCGGCAGCTATCTCCACCGGCTGGTGCGGACGCCGGAAGGCTGGCGCGTCAAGGCAATCTCCATCCGCCGCTTGTACGAAGAGGGGGATCGCGCCGTGCTGGCCGCCGCTGCCGGCCGGGTAAAGGCGGAGGCCAAATGAGTGTTCGGGTTAGCGCATGCCCAATCGCGCGGCGAGGTTGCTCGGGGCATCGGCAACGTGAATATTGATCGAAATGTCGGGGCAGGCTTGGCGCATGCGGCATTAGTGCCGCCAACCGCGGAGACAGGACATGACCCTTTCATTGCAGGAGGTTTCCGATAGGCTTGAGATCGAACAGCTGCTTGTTCGCTATTGCTATGCGGTGGACGATCGCGACTGGGAAGCCTATCGCAAAATATTCACACCCGATGCCGTGCTTGACGACACTGTAACAGGTGGAATCAGGAGCGGTGTGGACGAGCATGTTGCTTACATGAAAGGCGCCCTTTCGAAGATATTGATCTCGCAGCACGCCATTTCGACAATCCTTCTGGATCTCCGAGGGGATGAGGCCAGCGCGCGCGTGCATTGTTCATGCCCGATGGTGGTCGACCTCGGCGAAGGCAAAAGGCAGGTCTTCTTCCAGGGGCTTTGGTATCGAGACCGCGTCGTACGCACGTCCGAGGGCTGGCGCATAAGTGAACTTGTCGAGGAAGGCTATTGGAATCACAATTTGCCGGAGGGATTCGCGTTCTGACGGCTGTTACGCGCCGTGCTGGATCCGCCCGGACGCCGTTTTCAGACGTGGCAGCTACTGGCGCAACACCGTGTTCTTGGTGCCCTCTTCGACCTGGTCTATGACCAGCAGCTTGACCGGATCGGCGCCGACATTGGTCGCCTGATGCCATTGCCCGATCATCTCGATGATGAAATCACCTGTTTGATAGGTGTTGCTCTTGCCGGTCTCGACGTTGGTGACCTGAAGCGTGCCGGCCTCGACATAGGCATAGCGCGGAAACGGATGCTTGTGGACCGGCAAGGTCGCGCCCGGCGCGATCTGATAGGCCGAGACCAGGACCTGGACGTTCTTCTGCGGCAGCGTGATCGGCTGGCCGGATGCAGTCTCGGTGCGAGAGGCAAGCGGGGTCACGACAACCGGCGTGCCGCTGGCGTCCAGCGCCTGGGCAGCCGTTGCGGATAGAACTGCCGCGAGCAGCAGCGTCGAAGCCAAGATTTTTCGCATGATTCCCCCCGAGCTGCGTCAGCATTGCGCAGCAAGCATTGGCGCGCAAGCTTGTCTGTTCAGGAGCGCCTTATCCCGCTCTTCTGAACATGCCTGGCGTCATGCCATGCATGGCCCGGAAGGTACGGGACAGATGGCTCTGGTCGGCGAAACCCGCCGCGATGGCGGCGTCGGCGAGGCCAAATCCCCGTTCGATCAGCGCACTCGCCCGGCGCAATCGCCGGTCGCGGATATAGGCCGCCGGCGTCAGGCCAATTACCTTGTTGAAGTCGCGGATGACCTGGAACCGGGTCACGCCAGCCGCGCCGGCAAGCCGCTTGAGGTCGAGCTGCGGGCCAAGCTCGCTTTCGACAAGATCGCGGTAGAGGGAAAATCTTCGCTGCGATCCGGAGCTTTCGATCTCTTCGGCCTGTCCGCTCGAGTCGCCATGCCGAACGATCAGCCGTCGCAGCGCCACGAGCAGGGACGTCTCGGCCGTCATTGAGTCTGGGGACGTCGAGCCTTGGTGTGCTGACATCAATGCTGCGGCGAGACCACTGTCTTCGATAGTCGCGCGCGAAAACACCGGAGCGCCGTCGCGGCCGAGTTCGCGGGCAAGCGCGGTTATCAGCGGCACCGAAGGATAAAACGTCCGGTAGGCCCAACCTTCGTCCGCCCCGCGTTCGCCGTCATGCCACTCCTCTGGATTGACGACGGCAATGGCGCCTGCCGGAGCGAGAACGCTTTGACGTCCGATGCGAATACGCTCGCAGCCGGAGGTGATCAGGGCGACCACATAGGTCGGGTGCGTGTGCAGTTCGTAGCGGTGCTGGGTGAAGCGCGCCTCGAACAGGCCAAGGTCGGGAAAGCACGGATGGCGCCAGTATTTCCCGGTCTCCGCCGCTTGCACGTCTTTCGTCTTCGCCATGGTCAATCCGGTTCAAGACGCCTCTCATCCGGCTGTCTAAGAGTAGATCAAACCACGCCGCACCTTGTCGGCGAGAGAGGAGGCGTCATGCTGCATAATGACCGGATCGCCGCGCTGACACCAGAGGTCATAGGCTGGCGGCACCATCTCCATGCCAATCCGGAGCTCGGATTCAATGAATACGAAACGGCCCGTTTCGTTGCAGAGAAGCTGCGCTCCTTCGGCGTCGACGAGGTGCATGAAGGGATCGGCGGCACCGGCGTCGTCGGTGTCCTGCGCAGCGGTGGCGGCGCACGCGCCATCGGCCTTCGCGCCGAGCTGGACGCGCTTCCGGTGCTGGAGAAAACCGGCTTGGCCTATGCCTCCAGGAAAGAAGGAGTAATGCACGCCTGCGGCCATGACGGCCACACCGCCATGCTGCTCGGTGCCGCCAAACTGCTCAGTCAATCGCGCGCCTTCGACGGCGCCGTCACTTTCATCTTCCAGCCGGCCGAGGAAAACGAGGGCGGCAGCATGCGCATGATCGAGGACGGCCTGTTCAAGCGCTTTCCGGTCGAAGCGGTCTATGCGGTCCACAACTGGCCGGGCATCAGGCTGGGGACGATCGCCGCCCGCGTCGGGCCGCAAATGGCGGCCGTCGATAATTTCGAGCTGACCTTCGAGGGTCTTGGCGCTCATGCCGCCATGCCGCAGCTCGGCGACGACCCGATCCTGGCCGCCAGCGCCTTCGTGCAAGCCGTCCAGCGCATCGTCAGCCGCTCGGTCGACCCGCAGAGCGCGCTTGTCGTCAGCATCACGCAGATCCATGGCGGCAATGTCGGCAACATCGTGCCGGGCAAGGTCTGGCTGCAAGGCACCTGCCGCTTCTTCGAGCACGGCCTTTCCGACCATTGCGAGAGGCTGATCGGCGAGATCGCACAAGGTATTGCCGCCGCGCATTCGCTCAAGGCCAGGCTCGACTACAGGAAGGGCTATCCGCCGCTGATCAATACGGCGGATGCGACGGCCCGCGCCGTCGAGGCCGCCGCCTCCGTCGTCGGCCGGGAGAATGTCTTGACCGAGTTCAGCCCCAGTCTCGGTTGCGAGGATTTCGCTTTCATGATCAGCGCCGCCGGCGGCTGCTATGCGTGGATCGGCGCCGGCGAGGTCGGCCCGGGCGAAGGCCTGCACGGCGACCGCTACGTTTTCAACGACGAGATCGTGCCGACGGTGATGCGCTATTACGTCAACCTCGTCGAGCAGACGCTTCCACGGGCCGATCCTTCTACAGCAGTTTTTCCGGCGTGATCGGCAACTCCCGGATCCGCTTGCCTGTGGCATCGAAGACGGCATTGGCCACCGCAGCGGCAACGCCTGTGGCGCCGAGTTCGCCGATGCCTTTGCCGCCGATCGGGCTGGCATGCTCGTCCACCTCGTCGACGAAGTGGATTATGATATCGCCGGGAATGTCGGCGTTGACCGGAATGGCGACCCCGGAAAGGTTCTTTGACAAGAACCGCCCTAGCACTGGTTCGTGCCTGCTCTGCTCCATCGCCGCCATGCCCCAGCCCCAGATGATGCCGCCCGTCATCTGGCTGCGTGCGGTGCGGGGATTGACGATGCGGCCGGCGCTGTAGCTGCCGACGGCGCGACGAAGCCTGAGCAGGCCGAGCCCCGGATCGACGCCGACCTCCATGAAAATCGCGCCGAAAGTGCGCATGGCGAGGCCTTTGCCATGCTGCGCCGGATCGAACGAGCCGGAGCCGACGATCTCGCCGATGTCGGTATGGCTCATCACGTCGGCGATCGTCTGACCGCCGGCAGCGCCTCTGCGGCGAATCTTGCCGTCCTGCATCTCCACCTCGTCCGGCAGCAGATTGGCAAGACGGGCAAGCTGCGAACGCGCATCTTCGGCAGCGGCAAGCACCGCCGCGCCCACCCCCATGGTCGATGACGAGCCATAGGTCGGCCCCGCCTCCGGCAGCTGTGTATCGCCCATTTCCAACTCGATCCTCTCCATCGGCAGGCCCAGCACGTCGGCCGCGATCTGCGGAAAGATGGTGAGTGTTCCGGTCCCTATGTCCTGGGTGCCGGTGCGGATGAGCACCGTGCCATCCCGGTGCAACCTGACCTCGGCTGCAGGCGTCGGGTTGCGGAAACAGCCCATGCTGCAGGTCGCCATGCCGTAGCCGATCAGCCAGTCGCCGTCGCGTTGCGGCTTGCGCGGGCGCTCGCGCCAGCCGAACAGGCGGGCGCCTTCCTCATAAGCCTCGCGCAGCTTCTTCGACGACCAGGGCTGGCCGGTGGCCGGATCCGTGTCCGCATAGTTGACCAGACGCAGGTCGAGCGGATCGATGCCGAGGCGGTGGGCGAGCTCGTCCATCGCGCTTTCAAGCGCCCAGGTGCCCGGACCCTCGACCGGCGCGCGCAGCGGCGTCGGCATGGCGACGTTTGCGCGCTCCACGCGCTGGCTGAGACGCATGGCCGGCGTGGCGTAGAGACCCTTCGAGGCTTCGGTGGCGAACTCGACGAAATCGTCGGTCACGGTGGTCAGGTTGACCACGTCCTGCTGCACGGCCGTCAGCTTGCCCGACCTGTCCGCCGCCAGCACGATCTTCTGTGCCATGCGCGGCTGATAACCGAGGCAGGAATAGGCATTGGCGCGGCTGAGCGCCAGCCTGACCGGGCGCTCCATGATGCGCGCGGCGGCGGCGGCCAGCACCTGATGCGGCCAGATCCAGCCCTTGCCGCCGAAGCCGCCGCCGGTATGGCGGGAAATCACGCGGACCTTCTCGGCCGAGACATTCATGCGGGCGGCAACCACCTGGCGGACACCGTAGACGTGTTGCGTGGCGTCGTGCAGCGTCAGCTCTCCGTCATTCCATTCGGCGAGCGTCGCCGAGGGCTCCATGGCGTTGTGATGGCGCGACGGCTGCAGGTAGACGGCTTCGACCATGGCGGCAGCGTCAGCAAGCCCGCGGTCGACCTCGCCCTTGGTAAACGTCGGCTCCAGGAACAGGAAGCCGCTCTCCCTCGGCACGACCGCAGCCTTGTCGATGGCGGTCCACTCCGGCGGTGCCGGCAATTCCGGCTCGGCGAACTCGTAGCGCAATGCGACGCGGCGGGCACCGGCCTCCGCCGCCTCCAGCGTCTCGCCCAGCACAATGGCAAGCGGCTGACCCTCGTGACGTATCTCGTCGCCCTGCATGGGCATGAAGCTCTGCGCTGCCGGCGGGCCTTCGGCCTGCTGCATCTGCGTATCCGGCTCGGCCCTCGGCGATGCGAACCGGCCGAATTTGGGCATGTCCTCATGCGTGAGCACACGCACGACGCCTTCCTCGGCGAGCGCATCGTCGACGACGATCGATGTCACGCGGCCGGCGGGAACGGGCGCGGTCACGAGTACCGCATGGAGCAGATCGGGGGCAAAATAGTCGGCCGCATAGCGGGCGCGGCCGGTCACCTTGACGCCGCCGTCAGGGCGGGCAACAGGCTGGCTGATCATCATGACGGCATCCTCGCTGCTCTTTCGATCGCCCGCAAAGCGGCGGTCTTGGCCAGTTCGATCTTGTAGGCGTTCTGCGACAAGGGACGCGCTTCGGCGAAGGATTGCTCGATAGCGGTGCTCAACGCCTCGCGATCGCCGATTTCGGCACCGGCGAGCTGCTCCTCGGCGGCGCTCAGCCGCCACGGCCGCAGCGCGACGGACCCCAGCGCCAGGGCAGCCCGACGAATGATTTGGCCGTCCATCTCCAGCACAACGGCGGCGGAGACGATGGCGTATTCGTAGGATTCGCGCTCGCGCACCTTGAGGTAAGCCGATCGCGGCGCCGGCGCCGGCAGCTCGATTGCCGTGATCAGTTCGCCTTGCTGCAACACATTGTCCGACTCGGGCCGCGTATCGGGAAGCAGGTGGAATTCGGCTGCCGGAATGCGCCGGCCGCCGCTGCGGTGCGCGGTGACGATGACCGCATCAAGCGCTGCCAGCGCCACCGCCGGGTCGGATGGCTGGGTGGCGACGCAATCCTCGGTCCAGCCGAATATCGCGTGATTGTCGTTGATGCCATGCAATGCCGAGCAGCCGGAGCCGAGCTGACGCTTGTTGCATGGCAGCTGCTCTTCGGCGCGGAAATAGGCACAGCGCGTCTTCTGCAGCAGATTGCCGCCTATCGTTGCGAGATTTCTCAGTTGCGGCGATGCGGCGTTGAGGATCGCCTGGCTCAATACCGGATAATCGCGCATGACCAGCGCATGCTGCGCGACATCGTTGAGATGCGTCAGCGCGCCGATCGTCAAGCCGCCGCCGGGCAGTGCCTCGACCTGATCCAGCCCGTCGAGGCGGGAGATATCGATGATCCGCGCCGGCCCGGCAATGCCAAGGCGCAGCCAGTTGAGCAATTCGGTGCCGCCGGCGAGAAAGGCGCTGTCGGGCGCCGCACCGGCCGCGATCGTGTCGCCCAGGCTATCGGCGCGCGCGTAGACGAATGGGGTCATTGGCTCACCCTCCCGGCCGCCGCGCGCACCGCCTCGACGATTTGCGGATAGGCCGAGCAGCGGCACAGATTGCCGCTCATCCATTCGCGGATCTCGGCATCGGAGCCGGTATGTCCCTCCTCGATCAGCGCCGCCGCCGACATCACCTGGCCGGGCGTGCAGAATCCGCACTGAAAACCATCATGATCGATGAACGCCTGCTGCACGGGATGAAGCGCATCGCCGTCTGCCAGCCCTTCGATCGTCGTGACCTCGCGTCCCTCGCAGGACACGGCAAGTATCATGCAGGCATTCACACGCCGTTCGTCGAGATGCACGGTGCAGGCGCCGCACTCGCCGAAATTGCATCCCTTTTTCGTTCCGGTCAGATGAAGCCGCTCGCGCAGCAGGTCGAGCAGCGTGACGCGGGGATCGAGATCGGAAAGGCTGTGATCCTCTCCGTTCACCCGCAACCGCAATAGGTGCCGATCGTGGAAGTTCATGTGGGGTACCTCGAAGCACATGCCGTACTCGCCGCAAGGACTCGTCCAGCAAGCAGCCACCCACCTGTCGAGGCGAAAATAGGGCGGTCGATTCCGGTGAAAAGGCGCTGCCGGTCAGGGAAGGCTAAAAAACGCGCATTTGAGATTTGCGGCGGAGCGGAAAGGCCCTGCATAACTGTGGTTCACGGCCGTCCCAACATGAGCCGAATGCAGACGGTCCCCCCTTTAGGGACGATTACCATGAGCTGAAGTCACCTGGTGAGGTCTAAGATTATCTTTCCGGGAGCATGGCCGGTGCGATTGCGCTCGATCGCGGATGCCAGATCGTCGAAGCCGACCACTTCTGCAATCGTGGACCGCAGCGAGCCGTCAGCGATCTCTTGAGCGATTGTGGCTAGGCGCGCGGTGTCAGGTTTGACTGACAACCAGATGCCATGACGGCCTGCCGGGGCGCGCGAAACCACATCAGTTGCAGCGATGCTGGCCAGGACGCCGCTAGGCGATAGGACCGACCAAGATTTGTCTAAGACCTGGCCCCCGACAAGATCGACGATAAGGTCAATGTCGCTCGCAAGAACCTCGAAGTTCTGTTTCTGGTAATCGATCACTTCGTCAGCGCCCAAGGCTTGGACATGGGCCACGCTCTTGGTTGAGGCTGTAGCATAGACGGTCGCTCCAGCCGTCTTGGCGAACTGGACAGCGAAGCTGCCCACCCCACCAGCCGCGCCGTGGATCAACACCCGCCGCCCCCGAAGGTCGAAATCGGCGACCTGAAGGACTTGCCATGCCGTCATCGCTGCCACCGGTACTGCCGCCGCGTCAATGTCTGACAGGACCGCAGGCGTCTTGACGAGTTTTTCGGCATTTATCAGCAAATGGTCAGCATAAGCGCCCAGGCCACCCAGCGCGGCCATGACCCGGTCTCCGACCCTCACGCCTTCGACGTTGGAGCCGGTCCGCAGCACGACCCCCGCCATTTCGATGCCAAGCGTCGCGGGCAAAGATAACTTGAATTTGTCGCGGACGTAGCCTTCACGGATTTTCCAGTCGATTCCGTTTACTCCGGCAGCCTTGACCTGGACGAGCACTTGGTCGGGACCAGGCTCGGGGGCGGATAGCCAATCGACTTTCAAGCTCTCTGTGCCGCCATATGCTTGAAGACGTAGGGCCCGGCCGGAGCCAAGCGGTTCAACCCGGCCGGGGGCGCTTTGGAAGTCATTGTGTTGGTTCATCAGGCCTCGCCTTCCTGTTGGACGATATAGTTTGAAGTCTCTCAAGAAGAACATCGAATTATGCAGTCCACCTCGGGTGAGAAATTGTTATTAGACTGCTGGCGCTTGGGAAGTTACTTGCTTGCGCTTTACGCGCTCAAAGCAGGATAGTCGGTGTAGCCCAGGGTGGTGCCACCATAGAAAGTGGCTTGGACTGCCGCATTCAGCGCCGCATTGGTCTTCAACCGTTCAACAAAGTCCGGATTGGCCAGGACCATCTGGCCGTAGGACTCCTGATCGGCCAGCCCCGAAGCTACGTCGGCGCCGATCTGGTCACGCGGACGACTTGGCCGATTGAGGATCAACGATTGGTGCCAGAGCTTACGGATATCGGCCAGCAGCGCCTCGTCGCCCTGGTGCATGATGTGCACGTAAGCGAGCCCGAGCTTGTCGAGTTCGGCGACCAGATAGCGGTAGAGGTCCGGCCCTTCGGCGCCTTCGTCGATCCCCCATATCGTCGTCCCGGGTGACAGGCGGATCGCGGTGCGGTCCGCGCCAATCTCCTCGGCGATCGCCGTGGCGACTTCGATGGCGAAGCGCGCTCGGTTCTCGATCGACCCGCCATATTCGTCCGTGCGCGTGTTGGCGCTGGGCGCGAAGAACTGCTGGACTAGGTAGGCGTTCGCGCCATGAATCTCGATGCCGTCGGCGCCGGCCTCGATCGCCGAGCGGGCCGCGTGGCGGAAATCGGCGACCGTCTGGCGCACCTCTTCGGTCGTAAGCGCGCGCGGCGTGGGGATATCCTGCATCCCGGTCATCGTGAACATACCCGCCCCCGGCGCGATCGCGGAGGGCGCGACGGCTTGGCGGTGATGCAGCGTATTGTCGGGATGCGACATGCGCCCGGCGTGCATCAGCTGGATGAAGATGCGGCCGCCCTTGTCGTGCACGGCAGAAGTGATCTTCCGCCAGCCGGCGACATGGGCGGGCGTGTAGATGCCCGGGGTGGTGAGATAGCCCTGGCCGTCATCCGAGGGCTGGGTGCCTTCGGTGACGATCAGGCCGACGCCGGCGCGCTGGGAATAATATTCGGTGGCCAGCTCGCCCGGCGTGCCGTCGAACCCGGCGCGGCTGCGGGTCATCGGGGCCATGACGAGGCGGTTAGGCAGAGTGTAGCGGCCGACGCGGACAGGGGTGAATAAGGGACTCATTGGGATCTCCATTTGCTGGAGCCCTTGTCCACTATTCCAATGTCGGGATAAATCCGGCAAAAGTGAAATCAGTATTCCAAATATGGAGCAATATCGTGAGCCACTTGAACGACATGGCGCTGTTCGTGGAGGTGGCGAGAGCGAGGAGCTTCCGAAAGGCGGCTGAGGCTCTGGGCATGCCCAACTCGACTCTGTCGCGACGTATCAGCGCGCTGGAGAAGGCGATCGGCCTGAGGCTTCTGCATCGAACGACGCGCAGGATCGAGCTCACCGAGGCCGGCCAGCTCTATTACGAACGAAGCAAGCGCATCGTCGACGAGGCACGGCTCGCACACGAGCAGCTCGGCGCCATGCTGGAGCAGCCGAGCGGTGTCCTGCGGGTCTCGCTCCCGGTCGACTTCGCCACGCTTTACCTGACGCCGATCATCGTCGATTTCGTGCGGCACTATCCCGGCATCACCTTCGAGTTCGACCTGACCCCGCGCCGCGTCGATTTGGTGGCCGAGCCGTTCGATGTAGCGATCCGCATCGGCGAGCTGGAAGACTCCAGCCTGATCGCTCGCCTGATCGGGCGCCACGCGCGCCACCTCTATGCATCTCCTGGCTACATCGAAGCGTCCGACGAGCCGGCGACACCGGCGGATCTGGCGGAGCATGAATGCATCTGCATGCCGAAGATCTGGACCTTGCATCAGGGGACGAACAAGGTCGAAGTCGAGGTTGGAGGCCGCTTCACTGTCAACAGCGTCGGGATGATCCGCGCCCTGGCGGTCAACCACCAGGGCATCGCCCTGCTTGCCGAGAAGATCGTCGCCGAAGATTTGGCCTCGGGCAGGCTCCGGCGTGTCCTGCCCGAATGGCAGGGATCGTCGGTCAGCATTCACGCCGTCACCGAAACTCGCCTCATTCCAGCCAAGACCCAGCGCTTCATCGAATTCCTGTCCGCCAGGCTGGTGGAAACTTGACCCAGATCGTTACGCGGAAAAAAGTCGGACGGCGGCGCGCTGCATCGCGCCTTAGCGTCGAAAAGACGGTGGCTCGCCGGAGTCGATGAAGCTGAGAAATACGAATTTGCCATACCCCTACACCAGAATGCACCAGAGTCGCCAAAAATGCGCAAACGTGACCGGACGGCGCAGAAGCCCTACGCCTCGCCGGCGGGCCGACACCGACGCTCAGGGAGCGGGCCATCGCTCTACCGCGAGGGCGGGGCGAGGTGCGCACGGCTGAACTCACGGCCATCGGCATCCCCGATGCTATCTATCCAGGATGTGCGACGAGCGACTGCTCGTGAAGGTGGGTTCGGCATCACAAGGCTTCCCTCTGAGGTGAGATGGCGAGGGCCGGCAAACGGATCGATTCCGACCCTCACCGAAATGCTCGCCATCCCGGCCCGAATCAGCCTTCGCTCGGCACAGGCGTCTTGAGGAGTTGTTGCTCCCACAGGAAGGCGATGCCGCTGCCGCCGAAGTGCTGGATGAGAATCTCGGTCAGCTCTTCGACATGCTCGGTGCGCGCCCAGTCGCGCTGCCATTCGCCAGCGAGCGCCATCACGGTCATCATGTTTGCGCCAGCCGCGATCATCCGCTGGATGGCGATCTGGTGGGACTCGGTCGAAACGCCGCCCGACGCATCGGTGATCACGGACACGTCCCAGCCTTCGCCGAGGGCTTGGATGACAGGCATCGCGACGCAGACTTCGGTCCAAAGGCCTGCGATAATCAGTTGTTTGCGGCCGGTCGCCTTGACCACGTCCACCACCTTCTCGTCCTGCCAGGTGTTCACCCAAGTCCGGTCGATCACTTCCTGCCCCGGGAAGACGTCAGTGATCTGCTTGAAGAGGATCCCGCCACGACCCGCGATCACGCTGGTGAGAATGGTCGGAACATTGAAGGCTTTTGCTAGCTTCGCCAGCGCGGTCGCGTTGTTGACCACAGCTTGCGGATCGTGGCTGTTCAGGTTCGCGAGTTGGTAAGGCTGGTGGTCGATCAGAACGAGTACCGAGTCTTCAGGACGAAGAAGCGAATCAAGGCCGTTGCGAGGGGTCATCAAGACTTCCTTTCTCTGCCGCCATGGACGGCAATCTTTCTCTGCCGCTATGGACGGCAATGGGTTCACGGGAGACATGCGCCAGCGGGCGACGTTGCCTGGACGCAATTTGCCGTTCCTTTTGGTGATGCAGTAGTGCCATAATCAGGCAAGCTGTGTCGCGAAATGAGGAACGCTGAATTGGACATCGAAGATCTACAGACATTCGTCGCAGTGGCCGATGCAGGGGGCGTATCGGCCGCCGCGCGCCGGCTCGGCGTCTCCAAGTCAATCGTCAGTCGGCGGCTCTTTCGGGTTGAAGCGGAACTTGGCGTCCAGCTTCTTGCACGAACGACCCGCGGCGCCGCGCTCACCGAAGCGGGAATCGCGTTCAGAGACCATGCGGCCCGGGCCAGCGCAGAGATCGATACGGCTCGGGAAACGATCCTCCCCACCGGTGAGCTGCGCGGCCGCCTGAGGGTTGCCATGCCGCTTACTTTCGGCGCGACCCACTTCGCCCCCGTGCTCGCGGAAATGGCGCGTCTGCACCCGAAGCTTCACATCCATACTTCCTACAGCGATCGCTTCGTCGATCTCATCGCAGAAGGTTTCGATTGCGCGATCCGGGGCGCCTACCTTCAAGACTCCAACCTGATCGCGAAGCGCGTCGGGCCGATCCATGGAAAGCTTGTCGCAAGCCCGGATTATATCGAGGTGCACGGGTCACCCGAGACTCTGGACGAACTCGTCACCCATCAGGCCCTCATGCAGGGAACGGAAGCCTGGCAGTTCATAAATGGCAGCAAGATTGTTACGGTCCAGCCGCAGGGCAGGTTCAAGGCCGATAGCGCCACGGCGCTTGCCGCCGCGGCGGCGGCAGGTCTCGGCATCGCCTGGCTCCCCGATTGCATCACACATGAATATGTGGCCTCCGGCGCGCTGGTCCCGATCATGACACGCTATCCGGTACCTCCGGGGGCCGCGTATGTCGTCCGACCGCCGGGTCAGCATCCCACGCGGAAAGTGCGGGTGCTCACCGAGATGCTGATTGAGTACTTCAAACGGAACACGGATCTTTGGGGTCTTGACAACTAGGACACGAACGGTGCGAAGCCTCCCCACCGGCAGGAGGCACGGGGGTAAATTCTCCAGGCAACGCCGCAGGCGCGACGTCCACGCGGATCATGTTCAACCGAGTAGGCGTTGAGATCTTGCCTGTGCAGATCTGGCGCGAGGCCTCTCCGCTTTGTCCCAGCGACGCCTCGCGCGCGCAGGCTCAAAGCTATGCAATCCGCCGTCCACGAACACCTCGCGCCCGTCTGTAAGCTGCTGTCGTTGAGGCAGCGACGGCAAGTAATAACGGGCGGCAACGTTCGGACGCCGCCGCGGCGAACTGAACGGCGCACTCGGGCGCGAAGCCGCCGGTCATCAGTATTTCCGCGCGGTAGCCGCCGAATAGGCGTGGGCGGGCGAGCCTGCTATTCCACGCCTGATTTCATCGGTCCTCGATGCTCTGACACTCTGGAAGCAGGACTATCGAGATCGACGCGTAGGGAGAAATTGCACGCTGGCGCGCAATATCGCGCTATGGCGTAGAAGAGACAGTGGCTCCCCGGGCCGGATTCGAACCAGCGACCAACCGGTTAACAGAGGTTTTCCGTTGACTTTCTCTGGACCGTCTTGCGACAGCCTGAAACATCAGAAGCTCATGTAATGTAAGGCATTTTTTGTTCTTCCGTGTCTCGCGTCGTCGCATCGCATCTCGACAAAGCGCGCGGGTTTATGTAGATCATTGTGTAGATCACGCGAACCGGTTGGTCGAGGTGCGGATGCCGCAGATCGAACTTACGGACAAACTTTGCCAGTCTGCGAAGGCGACATCTGGCCGAAAGGTGGACTACTTTGACACGCTCGTAAAAGGGCTCGTCTTGCGTGCGTCGGCAGGCGGAACGAAGTCCTGGTATCTAGTCTATGGCCCGCCGGCGAAACGCCAATGGCTGAAACTCGGCTCCTATCCGGATGTATCGCTTGGAGGTGACAGGGGAGCCCGCCAGCGCGCGGGGGATGCGCGCGCCAAGGTGGGGGATGGAGGCGACCCGGTCGCCGACAAGAAGGCGCAGGCCGCTTCCCAGACCGTTGCCGACTTGGTCGACAACTACATCAAGCGCCACGCCTCGACCAAGCGCTCGGGCGACGAGATCGCCCGCCGCCTTCGCAAGAATGTTTCCGGCCGGAACGCCGACGGCGGGAAGTTGGAGAAGAGTTCCGTGGGGTGCATTGGCGACGTCAAGCTTTCCGAGCTGCATCGCCGCGATATTACGAAAGCGATCGACGCCCTGAAGGACCGGGGCGCCGACGTTGAGGCGAACAGGCTTTTCGAAGATGTCCGCGCCATGATCCGATGGGCTAGAGGCAGGGGCGACCTTGATCAGAACCTCGTCGAGGGCATGCGCAAGCCCACCGAGACAGTTGAGCGCGATCGTGTGCTATC
This sequence comes from Mesorhizobium sp. M0040, assembly GCF_040323505.1. NCBI lineage: Bacteria > Pseudomonadati > Pseudomonadota > Alphaproteobacteria > Hyphomicrobiales > Phyllobacteriaceae > Mesorhizobium > Mesorhizobium sp. M0040. Next base: position 130,147 of record NZ_JAMYVA010000003.1, on the reverse strand, counting down.
ACCCGACGAAATCGGATCTATGTGGGGAGCCTTGGCACACGCTGATATGCGGGAGTCGACGAGGCGCGTCATCCGCTTGTGTCTTGTCACCGCGCAGCGGGTAGGCGAGATCTGCGGGATGACAGTTGGCGAACTCGATCTCGACAGGTCGGTGTGGACTATTCCATCAGTACGTTCAAAGAACAAACGCGAGCATGCGGTCCCTCTATCGCCAATCGCCGCTATGATCATTCGCGACCAACTTGCCGACGTGAAAGCGCTTGCCGAGCGTAAGGGCAGGGCCATGCCCGCATTTGTCTTCCCTGGACCTGGAGCCTATGCGCCTGTGACCGGTGCCGCGATCGCCAAGGCGATCAAGCGTGAAGAGATCATGAAGCGCGGTAAAGCGACGATCTTGGGCGTTGAGCCTTGGACCTCACACGACCTTCGTAGGTCGGCGGCAACGCATATGGAAGAACTCGGCATCTCGCCTTTCGTCATAGGCCACGTTTTGAATCACGTAAGCGCGACGAAGGCTAGCATCACCAGCCGCGTTTATGCTCGCTACGATTACATGAGAGAAAAGCGAGAAGCACTCGCCCTTTGGGCTGATCGATTGGTCGGAATTGTCAGCGGTGGCGCTGAGATCGTGCCGATCGGCTTGGTGGGCGCTGCGTTACCCTGACTTCCGCCGCGTCGTATGGATTGTCGGGAAGGGCGTCAGGCTCGTCTCCATCACGTAGGAGACCTTTCAATGCAATTGTCGCCCAAAGAAGGATTGCTGTTCCCAAGGAAGCAGCAGTCGCCAGCGCGAACGTTCCGGGTTGGAAAAAATACGTCGTCGCACTGCCAAATATAGCTCCGACAAAGGCCGCAGAAATTCCCCAAGCAAACGAATAGGCGAAAGCTCGTCTAACGGACCAAATGCCAGCTGGCTTCGATGATACTTTGTCGGAATTGCGGATGACATTGTCTTGCCGCTCAAGCTCTTCGAAGCGGGCAGGGGCAAAAATAGCTAGCCAAGACAACTTAACAATACGCCAAGGGGATGCCGGCGTTGGTGTGGTTGATGCCAATGCTTCTCATCCTATTCGCAAGGTCGGCGATATCGTATGCGAAATGTCAGCGAAGTCTCTCTAAATCCGTCCGCTGACCTGTTCTTTCTACCAATCGCGACTGCCAATCAAGCGAGGCCCGGCCCACACTGCCCGCCGCCTCTAATTTCGCCTGGCCAAGCGCACACCAGGGCCTCCGCCGTTTTCTGCTATGAATTCGATTCCTGCCGCCTCAAAGGCGGCACGTACCGCTTGAAGCGTTTTGGATTTGAGGCGATCGCCTTGTTCCAGACGAGTAATCGTTTGCGTGGCAACTTGCGCTGCTTCGGCCAATTCACGCACTCCCCAGCCAAGCGCCGCCCTCGCCATCCTGCACTGGACAGGATGTATTTCATCACAGGGTGATGATTTCTGTTGCCCGTCCACGTTCCGACCTGTAGTCTATCAACCCACAAAAGACGGCCGGAAGGTGCTCGAACACCCACTCCGGCCTGACCACAACCTAAGCTTCAGGGAGCTCGGATCATGGCTGATTCCGACAATAGCATGAGTTTGTCGTTCGTCACCCGGCGGCGCTTGCTGGCGGGCACGGCGACGGCCGCACTGGCATGGCCTTTCCAGGTAAAGTCGCGGGCCGCCGAACTGACGGACGGCAGCAGTGCGGCCGATCCTGCTCTTCGTCTGTGTCGGAACTGGCAAAAGATCCACAATGAGACACTGGCGCTGTGCCGCGAACAGCAGCGGTTGGAGACATACCTCGCCAGGACGGTCGGCTTTCCCTGCGCCAAGGTGCGGCTTGCCGATGGTACGGACGTGACACTCCATTCCATCGAGAGCTTGAACGATGCCTACTCTCCTGAAAATGAAGTCGAATGGGGCAGGGCGCTCGGGGATTTCGCGGCGCACCAGGCGCGCTGGGACGCTGCTGATGCTGAGATCGGCTATTCGAGAACAGACGAACTGATCCGGCAATCGGAAACAGCCGAAAGCGCACTTCTGGATGATCTACCGCAGACAGCGGCCACCTCCATCGAAGGCATTTTGGCAAAGCTCAAGGTCATCCTGCGTGACGGTGAGCACTGGGAACATCCAGACGATTTCCCTTGGCCGCATATCCGATCTGCGCTGGATGACCTCGCCCGCCACCGATCCGGCGACGATCGCCGGCTCGAGCGGGCAACCGTTAGTTGACGGCCCTTATAGGCGGTCAGGAAGCAGTCTGCCTCGAAGGAAGCCTGATCGGTGGCAGCCGTCACGGCCGCTTCGCTGAGCGCTTGCGGTGTCAGCCTGAGGGGCGGCACCGATCCGGCGCGGGCTCGGAAAGCAGATAAGCGGCCATTTGTGTGCGGTTCGATCCAAAGTTGCCCTGCTTGAGCAACCCGTCTTGATGGGCGCGAGGCCGACTATCGTTTCCGGTTTGCCGTGTTCGTTCGCCTCGGCGATGGTCCTAATGGACATGGCCCACATGGGCGCAAGCAATAGCCTCGCCGCCGTGACCGCTGCGTCTCGATGAAGGCCAGCTTTCCGCGCAGTGTGCATCACCCTCATCACACCTTGTCGCCCTGGTCTTGCGGTCGCCACGAAACGGGATTGGTGATCCAGCGACTAATGTCGGACTCATGCCAGCCTGCACCGTGGATGCTGATCTGGATCTGGCGTGGGAAGGTGCCTTCGGCGATCTTGCGATAGATCGTGGACCGAGACAGACCGGTCCGGAAAAGGACCGTTTTCAGGCGGATGATCCGGTCTGGTTCAGGCATGGTCGCGCTGCCTCTTGCTGGTTGTTTTTGACTGCTCCTGATCCAGAGAGGACAGACACCTACGGGCGCGCAAGAGGGTTTTTCGCGTCGTCGCACCCCGGCGTGGAAACGGCGGCGAATCGGACGTGTTCAGATTCCAATGCCACGGCCTCTGCCGATGCCGTGGCTGAATGCGAGTTCCGTAGCGAGGCCACGGCCGGAATCTGTATGAATGCCAAGATCGCGTTTGCGGTTGGCAAGGAGGGATTCCAGTTGAGGATCGCGTTCGAGGCTTTTGGCCATGTCGGACATGGCCGAGCGGGTTGACTTGTAACCGGACATGTCGCCGACCCGGTATTGGTGCTGGCTCGTTCGGTCGAGCTGTTGCCAGCGTTCCATAAAACGGTCGGCGCGGACGCTCGGATCGGTGTTCAGTCCGGTGCGGATTTCCGTTTCAAGCTGGAGAGCCAGGACAATGCGGTTGACCCGGCCGGCCGCCGCTTCACGAACCAGTTCAGGGTTCTTGACGTATGCCGCTTCGGCATCGCGCCAGCCATGGGGCCGAACCTTCTCGAAAGCGCTGCGGGCATCTCGCAATTCGGGCATCTGCTCGGGACTACTCTGCCCGTCCGCGTTTGCGGTGTGCATGATAGCATCGATCGCGCGCGCATGGCGCACAAGCGCGTTCGTGCGAGCGCGCCGCAACGCCGCTTCCGGGTCCATCGGCATATCCGTGTCGCGCCGCGCTCCCCTACCGGGAGCTTCTCTTCCCGGCCTGCGAGCACGCTCCCGTCCGGGCTCGGCGTCTCCGGGTGAGCGCAACCCGTCCAGCAGCCCGTCGATCCGGTCGCGGAGCTTTTCCGGAACAATCTGGCGCACGATCTCGACCACGCGCTCCCGGAAAGTGATTCCGCGCCGCTCTGCATAGCTCTGCGCTGGGTCGATCTGCTCGTAGTCCGACGCCATTTCCTTGGCGCGGTCGCGTGACAACGTGCGAACCAGCCGATCCTGTGTGGCGAAGTCATCGCTGCCGTAATGCAGGTCCATCCCGTCTCGATGCCGCGATAGCGCAACGTAGCTCCCGTGTGCGTCCATGCCCGGCGTCGCCAGCACATGGGTGCGGTCAACCGTCATGCCCTGCGCCTTGTGGACGGTCGCGGCATAGCCGTGGTCAAAGTGGGCGTAGTCTTTCAGATCGAAGCGCACCGACCTGCCGTCGTCAGTGCGCACTGTCATGCTCTGCGTGCTGACCTCTTCGATCATACCAAGCGTGCCGTTCTTTACGCCGAGCCGACGCTCGTTGCGCAGGAACATGACGCGGTCGCCGCTGGCGAAGTTTCTTGCACCGCATTCGACATTCACTTGCACATCGTCGCCGAGATCTCCGGCTGCGCGCAAGCGCTCGCGCGCCGCCTTGTTCAGCGCGCGCACTTCGTCGTTTGTGTGGGTGAGAATGATCCGGCTTGCTTCAGGGTGCATCTGCCTGTCGCGATCCCAGCGCTCGACCAGATCTCTGCGCGCCTCGTCGCGCGTCGCCGCCTGATGCACCATGCCTTGCCCGTCATAGATGTCGATCGCAGCGCCGACCCTGCTGGTTGCCAGATCGCGCGTAGCGTCTCGCTGCCAGTCTTGGCGCTGCCGGCGCACCTGGCCGATCTCGACGCCGCCGTGACGCTCATGGATGGAGCGGAATGCAGCGCCGGCCTCGATCGCCTGCAACTGCTGCGGATCACCGACCAGCACGACCTTTGCGCCAACGTCCGCCGCATGGAAGAGCACGCGCTCCAACTGGCGCGTGCCGATCATGCCTGCTTCGTCGATCACCAGGACATCGCGCGCGGTGAGCAAATCGCGGCCCTGTCCCCACCCATGTTCCATGCTGGCGATGGTGCGCGAGGCAATGCCTGATCCGCCTTCGAGATTCTCTGCGGCAATGCCGGAGAGTGCGGCGCCTTTAACCTCATAGCCCGCTGCCGCCCATGCCTGGCGTGCAACGCCGAGCATCGCGCTCTTCCCCGTGCCGGCAAAACCAACCACGACACCAAGACCGCGGCCGTCGGTGATGTGATCCAGTGCATCGGCCTGCTCGCCTGACAGAACAAGCCCGCGCTTCTTGGCGTGTGCCAGAGCAGCATTGCGATCCTGATCATTCACCGCATGGCGCTCATCTCTGGCCATGCGTTCCGCTGCGCGATGCAGGCGCTGTTCGGTATCGATCATTTGCCGGGTGGTGAATCGGTCATCGCCGCGTCTGTCCTTGCCGAGTTCGACCAGATCAGGCGCGCTGCCGATCGCACCCATTACCTGTTCGAACTGCTCGAGCCCATCGCTGTGCCGATGCGCGAACTTCGCCATGTCGCGGCGGGTGAATGTCGATTGCTGATGTGTGATTGCATCCAGCGCCAAGGATGGATTCGCAATGATGCGCACGCCATTGTTGCGCGCGATCTCGCGGTGCAGTTCGGCGCGATCGGCTTCAATGCCGGCAGCATCGAGGCCGCTGTCCTCAATGCGTTGGGCCGGCGCACCGATCTGGGTCTGCGGCTCCAAGGCGATGCCCTGCGCTTCCAGACTGCGATGATCGATGCGGGCGTCGATGTCGAGTTCGGCCAAGCGTTCATTGGCCAGTTCCGCCCATCGCTCGCGCCAGCGCTCGACCAGTTCGGTGCGGTTCCAGTCGCGCACCTTTGCCCCGAAACCGTTCTCATCCACGGACCGCATGGCGAGCATGACATGGGCATGCGGTTTTGGACTGCGGTCCTCTGCCCTGTCCCAATGCACATTGAGATCGGCGATCATGCCCTGGCTGACGAACTCCGACTGCACGAAGTCGCGCGCCAACTCGGTGCCTTGCGCCTGGCTGAGTTCGCGCGGGAGGGCAAACTCCACTTCTCGGGCAAGCTGCGCGTCCTTGCGCACCTCGAACGCCTCGACATCGTTCCAAAGCCTCTCGCGGTCGCGCCAGACCTCTGGTGCATCCTCCGGCAACATCACCTCGGAATGGACGACACCGCGCTTGGCGGAGAAGTCGTGGCTGCGTTCGATCCGCTCGTCGCGCAACCGCGAAGCCGAGCGGTAGGCGGCAGACGCCACGGCGCTGGAGCCGGCCTTGCGGCCAATGACTTTGACGTGAAGATGATAGATCGCCATCGCGACCAGATCATTTGCATGTCAAAGCGCACGTCGGCACGACGTATAAGCGCGCCCTCCCTCGAAAAATTCTCGGGATGGACCAGCCCGTCCCGGGCTGTCTCGGCGACCCTGAAGCCTTCCGGCGGACGCTCGCCTATCATTGCCGCACCCACAATCAATGGAGACAGCCATGCGCAAACCACGAGACTTCGACGCCGAACTGAAGGTGCTGGAAGAAAAAGCGCGAGAGCTCAAAACCAGAAAGGTGCAGCAACTCGGCGAACTGGTGATCGCCACCGGCGCCGATGCGCTCAGCGCCGAGGAATTGGCAGGTGCGCTGATCGTGCTGGCGGAGACCAAAGAAGCCGGAAAGCGGGAGGCATGGGCGAAGCGCGGGGCCGCCTTCTTTCAAGGCCGGTCGGGGCGAACTGCACAGGCGACTGACCGCGACGCTGACGGCACTCCGGCGCGATCGGACAGACCGCAACCGGTATCAGGCGGCACGGGCGCGGCATGATATGCGCACATGGCAGGTAGAACGCCGTAAGCGCACGCGGCATCTGATCGAACTGGGCGGCTTAGTGATCAAGGCCGGGATTGTGGACCTCACCGGCGATGATCGCGCCATCATCCTCGGCGCTCTGCTCTGGATGGCCGACAAGCTCAAAAGCGATCAGGGTGTACACTCCCGCGAGCTATGGGCCGCAAAGGGGAGGCAGGCGTTCGAGGCGTACGCGGCAACACACAAAGGGGAAACGGAGTCTGAACCATCAGAGGCGGAACACGCTCCGTTCCGCTCGTCAACGCTGGAATGCTGAAGGAAACGATATGACAAGCGGGCGGCAGGCTATGAGTGGTAAGGCTTTGAGGCAAGCTGTGGCTTATCGTCGTCCGCAGCCAACGTTGGCGCTGACAAAGACAACGAGAGGCGCCAAGGCGAAGCTGTTGAGGCTTTTGCCCGTTCGACTGGGTACGAAATCATCGAGAGCTACTACGACGCGGCGGTGAGCGGTGCCGATGCGGTCACGGCGCGCCCCGGTTTTTCCGCAATGCTCGAGCGCCTTGTGTCAAATGGCGTGCGCACCATTCTCGTCGAGACCGCATCCCGCTTCGCCCGTGATCTGATCGTTCAGGAGACTGGCTACGAGATGCTGAAATCACGTGGCATCGAGCTGATCCCGGTTGACAGTCCCGACAGTTTTGTCGGCAATACCCCGACGGCGAACCTGATCCGCCAAGTGCTCGGCGCGGTCTCGGAGTTCGAGAAGGCGATGCTGGTGGAGAAGCTCAGGGGAGCCCGCGAGCGCAAGCGCCGCGAGACCGGCAAGAAAGTCGGGGGGCGACCGAACTATGCCGAAATTGACGGCGGGCTTGAGATGATTGCGCTGGCAAAGAAGCTGCACCGTTATCCGGTCAATGGCCACCAGCGTACCCTGGCCGATGTTGCGAAGGCACTGGCCGAGGCGGGATACCTATCAAGTGCCGGAACGCGGTACACACCGACTGCCGTCTCAAGAATGCTGGCATCAAGGGAAATTGCGCTCACGAAGTCGCGAAAGGTCGAGGCCAAGTCATCGCCTTCGACCCTCGAAGAGCGAGGTTGCTGAGCCCGAAATGAATACACCGCTCGGATCGCGCTGGTAGCAGGCACCCGCCCGGCGGGTTTGTCGGTGGCGGGGAGGGGCGGGCTTTGAGGGGCCCCTGTCAGGCGTATGCCCCCTCGCTCTCAAAATGGGTGATCGCGTTGAAGGCAGGGATCACTACTGAACAGAAGCCGCCGCAAGGTGCGAAACCGCCGATCGTCACGACCGGTCTCCCGGCCCGACGGTACATGCCGCCCCGGTAATCTGTGGGCGGGGGCGGGGTGGCTTTGGACGGTGTGTGTTTGCCAGCGCCTCAACGGGCGAGGGACATAGCGCCCAAGATCAATCCAAGCGCGCCAAGCGCGACAGACCACACGGCGAGCCATGCCGGAACATGCACGGCTGGATCAGGCACCGACAGATACCAACGAACCCTGCCGCAGAATCCCACTCGTGTCAGCGCCAGATCAATGGAACCGCCCTCAACAACGCCAAGGTCGGCGCGCTGGTCGATATCCAGCAGTATCTTGTCAACCTCGTCCTCGTGCCCGAGGACGCTCGCCAGAAACGACTGATCGCCGCTGGAGATCTTGAAGACAGTGAAGCGTTTCGCCCCGTCGCGCCGGCTGTAGTGAACCCGGACTCGACCTCGGCCGATATCATCGAACGGCGCCTTTCCAACTTTGAACTGGTAGCTCGCCATACTTTGGCCCCTTGCTCCTATGCCGCCCAACGAGGTCTCGGGTAGTGTGTCAAACCTCTCGCATGTGCTTCAAACGAGACATTCGCATTCTAAGCCTGGGCGACCGCTTGTGGCGACACGGGGCTCAACCATGAACGCAGTAGAAACAGCTGGCCAGACCATTTTGCGGCGCGGTGAGTTCAAGGCCGGTAGAACAGCACGTCAAGCATTGCAGCGCGCGCTTCCCAAAGTTCTCCGTTAGTTCCGTCGGGCTTGTCCGCATTGTACCAGACCGAAAGCCGGATCGGATCGACTATCCGTGCACGCAATTTGTCGCGCTCGGTGTCAGCCAATCCACTGAGCTGCTCCAGATCGCTCCGGGCTTTTGCCTCGTCGTCTTTGTTTCGCAAACTTTCGGCTGCCGCCTTGAGATTCCCGAGCTCTTGCTGGAGTGCTTTAGTTTGGTTGGCGAAGTTGGCGTACTGCACCTCGCGCATTGTGCTGGCACGCTCCAATCCGAGTAGAACTGTCTCAAAAGTGATGCCGGCCAATACGAGTAAAAACGCCAGGATAACAGGTTTCCAAATCCACGAGGCGCCGAACAGAAGCGTGGCGATTGGGATTTTCGTCAGCTCAGCAATCGCGATCATGAAGAAGGGGGCACTCGCAAGGACAAGGTCCATTGAGTCCGCCGCCTCATTGGCAACAAAGCCGCGGTAACTCAGCGCGACGCCGGTTGCTAGACCGATGATCGCCGCAACGATTTCAAGTGCCCACGCACCGCGATAAGTCCACTGGCCATAGCTCGCCAGTTTCTGGCTCATTGCCGTGTACATATACAAATCCCCACCCTTGCCCAAACCCATCTTGACATGCGACGCTGGTGTTTGCAGCAAAATTTACGGCTAGATACAGCGTAACTTGGAACAGGGTGAATAACCGGCGATCCGGCAACAAAGTTGTTGCGTCTGCTAGACTGATTTATTTCGGGTGGCGCCATGTCTCGGCAAGCGCTTCGTTAGGACGCGTGTTTTGATTGTTCGTCGACGAGCACCAAGGTCAAGGCGCTGGCGATGGCAAAAGAGATCGGCGACAAGTCCCTAGGGGCGACTCGCCGCCGCCGTGAATGGAGCGGCGGGTGCTTGGCGCGCCGGTGCAGCTATCACGGGTTTTGCACAGAATTAGTTTCCTGAGCGGCCGCGATCATTCCATATCCGGAACTTCGCCACTGACAAAGAGCGTCGTGGGCGGTCCATAATCGCCCATCGCGGGATCAGCATCGCGGCTCCATGCTATGACGCCGACGTGCTGCCCCGCCAGTGCCTTGGCCGTGCGGGTAGCTCGGTCCTCGCTCTGCTGATCTGTCGGGCCGTAGGCGGTGAATAACTCACCATCGTCGCCGCGGTCGAACGCAACGACCACGATCAAGCTTCGGCTTCTTCTGACCGGGTAGCAGGTGGTCGTACATGGCAGCTCCTTACAGATGCCGATCGCCGTCGGCGCGGTGAGCAAGGCAGAACCAATGCGACGGTTGTCTCGGTCGGGCAAAGCCGAACGGGGCACCTTTGCCGCGACCAGCATGCTCGCAGACGTGGTTCTCAATTCGCGGTCGGTCACGCGGAACTGCAGTCATGCCTTCGGCAAGCCTGGCAGGCTCGTCGCTCATAGGAGTGCAATCGGCTCGATAAGCCCGGCATAATCATTGGGCTGCTTGTTGACGGCCGCCGCATTGACTTCCCTGCCTACGCGATAGAACTGCAGGTTGCCGTCAACGTCGTGGCTGAGAATATCCTTCAGGTCACCAGTTGGCGTCTTCGGGTCGAGCCAGTGATCGTAGTAGGCCGGATCAAGGATAAGCGGCTGGCGATCGTGGACCAGATTGACGGGCGCCGCCGGTCGGTGTTCTTCACATGCGTTCCTGACTACGAAGGCCAGCAGCGGGAGCGAAACCGCGACTGGAAACCGACCTTCGACCGGGACAAGCCAGCTTGACGGAACGTTAGCGACAGCTAAAAGTTGATGCTGGCGGCAGGTGGTGCCCTCCATCGCCTGACGAAGATCGGATATCCGATCGGCCCGCGCTCTCCGCCAGAGGCGCGGGCTTTCACTCACCTGAGAACGCACGCGATGGCCGACAAGCCCGTCACAACCTACATCGTCAGCGTTTTCGATAAGCCGCACTGGCGCACGATCCTGACCACCAAGGACAAAGCCGAAGCGGACGCGCTTGAACAGGCGATGGTCCAGGATGGTGTTAAAGCGAAGATCGAAGAGACCACGCCGAAGGCGAAGAGGCGTTAAGCGGTCTGGCGAGGCTTTGGCGACGGGTCGCGCGCGTCTCAGTCCACGATGTCTTCGCCTTCATCGTCTTCTTCCGAACCGCGAGACGGATCTTCGACGAACGTCTGGCAGCCCTCATTGAAGGATTGGCTGTTTGAGCTGCAGTCACGTTCGTTGGAAATCTGGTTTTGCTCGGCCCAGTCGAAGCCCGCTTTATGGCCAGAACAATCCTCAGTGCAATCATTTCCCCCGAAGGTCTGCTGCGCAAGGCACGGAGTTGCTAGCGCCAGCGTAGTCGCCAGGGTCGCCAAGGAGGCAATCGTTCGAATTCTCATCTGCAACTCCAAAAAGGAACAAGCAGGCGCCAGCGCCTCCACAAGGTCTCGTTGGAGTCGCTGACCGACGCCCGGCAAAAGATGCTCATGAGCTAGCTAGTGGCAATGATACTCGCCGGTCTTGTGGTTCGTATGGCACCCATTGGCATCAGTGCCGCCGCTGTGTGCAAAGGCGTTGGTCGCAAAGGCCACTGTAAATGCTGCGAAAGCAGCAAAAATTGCTATTTTCATTTTGTCCCCCTAAGTAATTTGGACAAAAGAGCACTATCGCCGCACCAACACAACTGCCGGCGTGGAAATAAATGGAAGCGAGCCATTGTTGATTAATATTGATCGCCACAACCCTCGATGGGGGACCACTGAAAATCATGGGCTCAGGCTCTTCCGTCGGTCTCGCTGTCGTCACCGAACTCGCGGACCGGCAGATAGGCATTCGTTTCCAGCCACTCCTGCAGCACGATCTCAATGAGATCTGACAGACCGATCTTCATCTCGGCCGCGATGGAGTTCAGCGCATCTTCGGTCGCCGGCTCCAGCGGCACACCAGCGACGTTCCTGAGCATCAAGGCAGCGCGGCGAAGGATGATCTGCAGATCAGCACGCGAGATGTCCGCGATGCGGTCGGCGGCGCTCTCAAGCTCTTCTGCGATAGAAAGGCGGCTCATATCGATTGTGCGCCAGCATCAACAGAACAAGGGGCAGCGCATCGTCGGGTATGAAGATCACACCTTCGTAGCCACCTTTGACACAATCCAGAGAGCCGACGTTTTCTATGTTCCTGTTGCCCATCCGCTTGTCTTCGCGGAGGTAGGGACTGGCATATATGCGGATCTTTGTCTTCAAGCCCGCTTTGGCGGATCTCGACCCGCCTTGGACGAGCGCTCCGATGATTTCAAGTGATCGAAGCTCGCTGAGGGGATCCGGATCTTCCTGCCTAAACGCAGCTCCCAGGTACTAGTCCCACTTCCAGTTGTCGATCGCGACATGAAGCCAGAAGTCGGGGTCTATATTTTTCCGCGACCTCGCCATGTCAGTCAGCTTCGCCGATGCCTGACCCGCCCGCAAGGTAGCCCCGTGCGGGGCGCATTCACGGGCGCGCGGGCCGTTCAACATGATGGATGCCCTCATGGACATGTGCGAGACGCATTTCTGCAAGCCAACCGACGACAACGTCATCGTCACCAGATCGGAAGCTGCCCGGCTTTTTTTCATCGCCTGTCAGGCAGAGGCACAAACTGAAGAAAGCCTATTACGAGGCTTGGGACAACGAACGCGGCGAAGGCGGCTTGCCCATCGCTGGTCAACTCGGCGCCTTGATCGCCGCGCACGTGGGGGCTCTGGCGGCATATGATGCCACGCCCGGCGACAACCCGAAGTCGCCGGGCGTGGCGCGGGCCAACGCGCTCGTCACCAAGACGCGCCAAGCCCTGTTCGATCATCGGCCGACGAACATGGCCGAAGCCATGCGCAAGGGCCAGTTTATGGCATCGTGCAGGACGTTCATCGAATGGGATGACTTTGATCAGGTCCAGTTGATCAAGGCTCCGACGCCGGGCGGGGAAGGGCATTAGCGGCAAAGCAAGGCACTCGGGCCCGTTGCCTCACGGCGGCGGGCCTCGATTTAGTTGCCTACCATCAGCATGCAAGCGGCCAACACTTCGCGGATGGTCGTTGTTCCCGTCACGCAGGGTGGGCGAACGTCGCCGCAACACACGCTTGAATGTCAACGCGGTGGGATTGGTAGTCTTTGCTCGTTGCGGCACTTGTTCCGACGATCAAGTCGTGGACGAAGCCGGCGCGGTCCGAAACTGATGCCTCGCTATATTGGTCGCAGGTCGAAGTTAACTTCAGCCCACCGAAATCGTTGGCCAATGCCGGCAGAGATGTGAGGGCCAACAAGCATCCGGCAATTGTACTTTTGGGCATTCTGGCTTTCCTTGATCGGTCGCGACAGGTCCTGTCGCTTCCACACGATGGCGGGCCTACCCGCTCAAAGTTCGGGCCTGAACGAACCTTGCGGCCTCGAACTAGGAAAAGGGCCTTTGTCGCCGGTAATTTTTCCACACGCAAGCCACGCCAACCAGGCGATCAGGGGCGACGACACCACAAAAAAGATTCGAGATACAGGGACATAGTTCGACAAGAGGGCCAGTGCACCAAAAACGAGAACGGCAATAAGAAAGGCTATTGGCGGGCAGAATATACACCCAATCATCTGCCTAGAGTCCTGCTGCTCGAGTTCTTTGGCACGCTTAGCGATCTGATCGTTGACCATACCAAGTTCCTCAGTCGGCGCATATCGCGTGGAAGCCGATAGTCGCAGGAAAGAGTTGACACCGCAATTGGCACCGCATGCCTCACGGTGGCGAGCCTTTTACGGCTGCTTCTTCTGCCTGTTGTAAGGACGTTGGTTAACAGGCTTAAGCGATATGCCTTGATCCGATGCCTTGCCCTGAATAGCGGCTGGTGTCCGCTCCATTTTGAGGGCGATCACTCTCGTCGGAGTATTCTCCTTCGCAAGCTGCTTCAATATTTTGACTTCGTCCGGGGTCCAGGGTGTCCGGTGCTGCTTAGGTTCTTTTCCCATCGGTATTGCCCTTCCACATGTCGCGTCCATGTCGCACGGACCAGCCGATAGTCGCAGGAAAGAAATGGCACCGCAATTGGCACCGGACGCCAAGGCTTTGCCGCAAGGTGGCGGGCTATGCGCGTTCTGGCTCAGGGTTTCCTGTTCGAAAACGCGAACTCGGTGCTGGTCTTAACCTCTACCGTCTTTAGGGGGTCACCCAAAACCCGTTCGATGTCTCGGGCTCGATAGGAGCCTGTCTTGTGAAAATGCATCTGCATTTCCCGGATCCATTCCGCGCCGGACCTGTCTTGATCGATGGCAACGGTCTGCCCAGGCACTTTGCTCATTAGGATGCTCCCTCCGTGATGGCTGAATCCCAGTCTTTATGGCGAACCCATCGGAACGGGCGGTCCGCCGTAATAACTGCAATTTCGATCGGACCGCCACAGATTTGTGAGAAAGTTGAGAATTTGAGTGCTTTGATTGTGCTGGCGATGCATGCGTGGATGAAGTCCAAAGCATCACGGATCGGCACAATCGGGTGTGCCAATTCCTGCTGCGCGAGTATGGCTGCGAGCTCGGCTTCCGACCCGTTCCATTTGCCCGACGATAAGATCGCCTGCCTCAAGCCGTCGTCGCAGCCAAAGATGAGGCGCTGAATCATATTCGGCGCACCCCAAAATTGATATCCACCTGATATCTGTATCGCCGCCGGCTTGCCGGCAGGGGGATCAAACGCCATCGTGAACGCGGTCGGAATTCTGTCGGGCGCAAGATACCCTCCAAGGCAAAAGCCCACGAACAGCCCTTGTTTCAGGACAGCAAATTCCTCTTCCTCGTCCTTGGTCCTAGCATTATGTGCCTGCGGTCCGGCGGGATTAAAGGCCGGCCGCACGGCAAGCGCCTTAGCAGAAGTGATCAATGGGCCATGTGAGGGAGAATTCGTGTAGGCGTCCCAAAATCGATCTATCCAAAGATCGGCTACAGCAGAGACACTTGCTGGAGGGTTCGCCGCAAGCTCATCAGCAACAAGAGCTATCAGCCTACGGTAGCTTGTGAAGCCCAAGCCTCCCAGCCCCCAGGTCACCATCCCAAGCGTGCTGTGCTCGCCAACCTCAAACAATTTTTGGACATGGTTGAAGTAGTGAGGCCCGCTGGCATTGCCGTATGTTGAAGTGCTGTCTGCGCCCAACACGACACCTTCTGGTGAAACATAGCATGCTGCGATGGTCAATTTGCTCTCCCCCCGGAAAGCTTATCCATGTCCTCAATAGCACGATTCTAGCCGATGATAACCGAAGTAGATTACCATCGGTTAATTCTGCGCGCGGTGTTAGATGGGTCGTCCCACGCAGACCCATTGGCCCGCTGCCTCACGGTGGGCGGGCTTTCTACTTCAAACATCATGTCTGGCTGGCCGAGCGGAAGCCAAGTAATACCCATCTCAAGGCGGCGCCGAGCACCAGCAGTATCAATGGGGGGAAAACGCCGAGATATAGGAAGGTCTCAACACAAGATTTTCGATACTCCGAGTCGATCCTTGTTCGTTCAGATTCAAGATAGGAGGTCACCTTTTGCAGCTTGCTGGATTGCGTCGGTACATCATCACCGACGTCGGCGTAGTAGGTTGCACCTCCGGGATAGACCAACATAAGTTGTCTTTCCGAGATGCCACCTTCGGCGCCTGCTTCGAGAACCTTAGCTTCGTCTGACCAAGGCTTCAGCGCGGCAATTTCACCGTTATGCCTGACCGCAATTCGGAGCTCAGGAAAATAAGGTCTGCCTGAGAAATTTGCGTAGACGCCTATGCCGACCCAAACAATGGCAACCAGCAGCCATAGCCGGAAAAATCCTCGTCTCCACCGCAATTGTGTATCCCCCGTGATCGCCGATAGTCGCAGGAACGCGGACGAAATCAATCAGTCTGCCGTTCACGGAAATTCGCAGGCGTTTATTCGGCTGACATTCGACGGAAGAGGGGAGAGAGCCGCTAAGTGCTTGAAGCCTGGTACGCCAAAGAGGAATCGAACGCCGTTACCCGCCGTGAAAGGTAGTTGGGCGATCCTGAAGTTCGTGCAAAGCCTTCCGTCACGCCGATCGCAGCCATCATCAGGCCCATAGCGAAACAAGATTCTGTAGATATGCTGTAGATCAGCCGCTTTTCGGAGATCTTAAGAACAGACTAAGCCTTTGAAAAGATTGGCTCCCCGGGCCGGATTCGAACCAGCGACCAACCGGTTAACAGCCGGTTGCTCTACCACTGAGCTACCGGGGAACAGAGGCTCTTGCGTGAGTGGGGCAGCCTATAGCAAACCCGTTTCGGCTTTGCAAAGAAGCATTTCGCATTTTTTCGGTGCTTTTTGGCGCAGGGCTTGCTGGCAATGGCCGGCGAGCGCCCTCATATGAGCTATCTCTCGCCTGTCACGGAACAGAAAAGGCCGTTGCGGCTTTCTCCGGCTGATGGTGCTACTGATGCAAACGGATCGACATTTCACATGACGGCAATGAGCGACGAACAGCCACCGGCCCGGAAAATCTCGGTCTTCGGCCGCCAGTTCACCATGCCGCGCTCGCGCGGCCTCAGGATTGCGATCGGCGTTGTGCTGATCATCGGCGGCATTCTCGGCTTCCTGCCGATCCTGGGTTTCTGGATGGTACCGATCGGACTGCTGGTGCTCTCCTACGAATTTGCCCTGGTGCGTCGTCATCGGCGCCGCTTCGTCGTCTGGTGGGAGCGACGGCGCCGGCCTGACTGAGATTGCCCCGCTGACGGCCGCCAGCCTGCCATATGTCGGCGAGCGGCGTCGTCCGCCCATACGTTTACCGAGGTTGGTCGAAGCAGCTCTCCAGACGTTCGCAAAGCTCCTTGAGAACGGCGGTAGCCGATGCCAGCCGCGCCCGGTCGCGCGGCGGCAGGCTGTTTGCGCCTTCTATGCTGAGGCGGTCGATGGCATAGCGCACAAGCTCTGCAGACTGCGACAATCCGCGCGACGTGCCGTCCTTCGTAGCTGCTCGACGCATGGCGGAGCCTCCTCTTTGCCCAACGTGGCCGCCGGTTTCGGGTTCCCGCCGCCCAGAATCATGCTTAACGATAAGCTAATATGTTATTGCTAACATGGGCATTGCGTTGATAAGGCAGGGCATGGAATGTCGAGGAACCGTTGGGAATGCATGGTGGCCGCTTGACGGCATTTTCGCCGCAACCTATTGGAGCCGGGTGGAACGCCGGGAGCAATGAGGCCTCGTGGCGGAGTGGTTACGCAGAGGACTGCAAATCCTTGCACCCCGGTTCGATTCCGGGCGAGGCCTCCAATGCCCGAGCTCCCGCGCGTCAGCGCCAGGGGGCTTCAGTTCCGGTCGAAACAGCCGCGGCCTTTGCGCGGCAAGCGGATGGTTGGAACATGAGCGCTGATTTTGCCGAACGCCGGGTGAAGATGGTCGACGGCCAGATCCGCACCACCGACGTGACCAGCGCACCGTTGCTCGAAGCGATGCTTGTCGTGCCGCGCGAGGCCTTTGTCAGCGCCGGCCAGCGCGATCTTGCCTATATCGATGAGGACATCCGCATCGCCGACACGGCCGATGGCCCGCGCTATCTCATGGAGCCGTCGCCATTGGCCAAGCTGATGCAACTGGCCGATATCGGCCCAAGCGATTCGGTGCTCGATGTCGGCTGCGGCACCGGCTACTCGGCGGCGATCCTGTCGCGGCTGGCAAGCTCCGTGGTGGCGCTGGAAAGCGATGAGGCGCTGGCCGAGACCGCCACTTCGACGCTCACGGCGCTGGGCTGCGGCAATGTCACCGTGGTCCACGGGCCGCTGCCGCAAGGCCACGCAGATAAGGCGCCTTACGACGTCATCCTGATCGGCGGCAGCGTCGGGGAGGTGCCGGCGGCGCTGTTCGACCAGCTTGCCGAAGGCGGCCGACTCGTCGCCGTGGAGGGGCAGGGCAATTCGGGCGTAGCCCGGCTTTTTTTTAAGACTGGAGGGGTTGTAACGGGAAGACGCGCATTTAATGCGGCAATTAAGCCACTACCGGGATTCGAACGCATTCCCGCCTTCGAATTCTGAGTGATTTTGCCTTGCAGCGAAGGCGCTGTCATGATCGCTTGCGTTTGAACAATCGTTGCTGATCTGCATAACCGGGCGTTTCTGGGGGCTTTCAGCGGGGGAACGATAAAAAACGCGGCGCCGGCTGATCAGAAGGAGAAGCCAGCGTGGCGCAGTTCCCGTGCAAAACGAATGAGGGAATATAACGTGCCGTCTGTACGCAAGTTGCTTTTTACCGCTGTCCTCGTTTCGGCGACAGCGCTGTCTCCAATGGCCGCCTCGGCCGAAACCATTCTCGGGGCCCTTTCAAAAGCCTATCAGAACAATTCCTCGCTCAATTCGACACGCGCCGGCGTTCGCGTCACCGACGAGGGCGTTGCAATCGCAAAGTCCGGCTGGCGCCCGACCATCACCGGTTCCGCGGACATCGACTACACCAGCACCCATATCAATGGTACTAGTCGAACCGCGCGCATAACTACCGGCAACTTTGGCGTCCAGATCAATCAAACCCTGTTCGAC
The DNA here is from genome assembly GCF_040323505.1 of Mesorhizobium sp. M0040. NCBI lineage: Bacteria > Pseudomonadati > Pseudomonadota > Alphaproteobacteria > Hyphomicrobiales > Phyllobacteriaceae > Mesorhizobium > Mesorhizobium sp. M0040. The sequence continues at coordinate 112,222 of NZ_JAMYVA010000003.1, read as the reverse complement.
GGCTTTCAGACCAGGAACAACGTCGCGGCCGCCGAAGCGCGGGTCAGCGCCTCGGTCGAGAGCCTGCGCAACACCGAAGAAAACACCCTTTTCAACGCGGCAAGCGCCTATATGGACGTCATCCGCGACCGCCAGATCGCGGTGCTGACCGAACAGAACCTGCAGTTCCTGACCGAGCAGGCGCGTGCGGCGCGTTCGCGCTTCGAGGTCGGCGAAGGTACCCGCACCGACGTCGCGCAAGCCGACGCGCAGCGTGCCTCCGCGGTGGCGCAGTTGAGCGCCGCCCGCGCGACGGCGCTGGCAAGCGCTGCGACCTATCGCCAGATCGTCGGCGACGAGCCGGGCAGGCTCAGGCCGGCTTCGCCGCTGTCGAAGCTGTTGCCGTCGAGCCTCGATGCAGCGATCGCGATCGCATCGGCCGAACATCCGGCCATCCTCGCCACCGAGCACCTGGTCGACGCGGCGGCGTTTTCGGTTAAATCGGCCGAAGGCGCGCTGCTGCCGCAGCTTTCGGCTAGCGCCGGCGTTTCCGGCGACTATCGCAACACGGTTCCGGGCGTCCTTGGGGCATCGCAGGATGGCACAAGGACGTCGGCGAACATCGGCGCGACACTGACCGTGCCGATCTATTCCGGCGGACGGACCTCGGCGACCGTGCGCCAGAACAAGGAATCGCTCAGCCAGGCGCGGATCGAAGTCGACGTGAGTCGCGACCAGGTGCGCCAGGCCGTTACCTCGGCATGGTCGCAATACACCGCCGCGCAGCAAAGCGTCACGGCCAACCGGCAGGTGGTCGCCGCCGCGCAGCTTGCCCTGAACGGCGTCATCGAAGAGCGCAATGTCGGCCAGCGCACCACGCTCGACGTGCTCAATGCGCAGGCGACCCTCATCACTGCCAAGATCAATCTTGTCAGCGCCGAACGCGACGTGGTGGTGGCGAGCTATGCCATCCTCTCGGCGGTTGGCCATTTGTCGGCAGACCGCCTTGCGCTCAATGTGACGAAGTACAGGCCCGAAGAGCATTACAACGCCGTCAAGGACAAGTGGATCGGCCTGCGCACGCCGGACGGCCGCTGATCGCCAAGCCATGTTTTCAGCCCGCGCTCGAACGACGCGCGGGCTTTCAACTCCCGACCCTAATCTGTTGAAATCCGAGATGTCGCCAGATTGGGGATTCTCGCAAGCCGTTCCGTCGGTTACGCTGTTGCCATGATTCGAATCCGGCATTGCCGGACAGGAAATCTGAGAACGAGTCACAAGGGCGGCGGATGTGACGATGGCGACGGCAAGCAGCGTACAGCGCGAACCTTCCATGGAAGAAATACTGGCTTCCATCAGAAGGATCATCGAGGACAGCGATACCGGCCGCAAGCAGCCGGGCGACGCGGACGAGCTGCGCCAGGATCTGCAACCGGCGCCGGCAGCCGGACGGGCAGCGGAGGGGGATGCGTTCCGCTCCGAACTGCGCGGCGGACTGGAGATCGCCAAGCCGGCCACGCGCGCCGAGGTGCAGCCAGCGGCCGCGCCGGTCATTGAGCGCCTGGAAACGCCGCTGCGTCCCGGCCCGGTAAAAGCAGCGGTGACGCCGGCTGAGGTGAACACCGCTCCCGAACCGCCCGCAAAGCCGGATCGGCCTGCGACGGCCAAGATTGCCGAAACGACCGACACCATCATCGCCGATTGGCGGCGCGAGATTGCCGCGGTTGGCGACGCGATGGCCAAGCCGGAGCGCGCCGAGCCACTCCGGACGCCGGACGCCGAGCCGAAAGCCGAGGTTTTCGAGAACGAGGCGACTGCTGGACCTGTGCCGGAGCCTTCGGAAATTGGGCCGGAGCCTTCGGAAAGCGGCCCGGAACCTTCGAAAATCGGATTGGCGCGTCCGGCGGCCAGCGAGGCGCCGCCCGCACGTCCGGCAATCCTTTCGGAGCATACGGGCCGGCAGGTTGCCGCCGCCTTCGGCGAGCTTTCCGACGCGTTTGCCAGCCGCAGCAAGAAGACTTTCGACGAGATGGCCGAGGAGATGCTGCGGCCCATGCTGCAGGACTGGCTGGACAACAACCTTCCGACGCTGGTCGAGCGGCTGGTGCGCGAGGAAATCGAGCGCGTCGCGCGCGGCGCGCAGTAGCAGCTTTCCGGCTTGCGGGCCTAGTTGCGCACAGCCGATGTCCTGAAACGGCCGAATTGCATTAAGCGTCCGCGCGAGGGCGAGTTGCGCGCCACGCATTTCGCCGGAGCAGCCCGCCTGCTATCGTCGATCGATGAACCGCAAACAGACCTACAGCTATCGATTGCGATCTTGGGTGCCCATGCTTACCGACGAGGAGTATCGAGAGATCGTCGGAGACCCTGCGGCACTTTACTTTCAAACCAAGAGATTCATTTCCAAGAATGGCTTCTGGAAGGAAATGAAACATCCGGCTGCCGATCGCTATCGCGAACGCACCGGGGTCACGCTTGGCCACACGTACTGGCTTCTGCACGTCCGCCGTTCCGACTATGGCCCCGATTGCCCGGCCTGCGGAAAACCATACCGCACGCCAAGGGCGAAATTCTGTGCCGAATGCGGGCATGGGCTTGCCGCCAAGTAAAGAACTCATCAGGGCAGCTAGGTGGAACAAACCCGCCGCCCTTGCGGTTGACTTGGCAACAACCTTCCGATTTACACCGGACCACAAATTCCGGACAGCGCGGACCGTTTTCCCATGCTCGAAAAGACCTACGACGCGAAAGCCGTCGAGCCGAAGATTGCCAGGATCTGGGAAGAGGCCGACGCGTTTCGGGCCGGTGCCGGGGCCGAGGAGGGGGCTGAAGCCTTCACCATCGTCATCCCGCCGCCGAATGTCACCGGCTCGCTGCATATGGGTCATGCGCTCAACAACACGCTGCAGGACATTCTGGTGCGCTTCGAGCGCATGCGCGGCAAGAACGTGCTGTGGCAGCCGGGGATGGACCATGCCGGCATCGCCACGCAGATGGTGGTCGAGCGCCAGCTGATGCAAAATCAGATCCACCGCCGCGACCTGACGCGCGATGAGTTCATCGACAAGGTGTGGGAATGGAAGGCAGAATCCGGCGGCGCCATCCTCAACCAGCTGAAGCGGCTCGGGGCCTCGGCCGACTGGAGCCGGGAGCGCTTCACCATGGACGAGGGCCTATCCAAGGCCGTGCTCGAAGTGTTCGTGACGCTCTACAAGGAAGGGCTGATCTACAAGGACAAGCGCCTTGTGAACTGGGACCCGAAGCTGTTGACCGCCATCTCGGATCTCGAGGTCGAGCAGCAGGAAGTCAACGGCAACCTCTGGCACTTCCGCTATCCAGTCGAGGGCATGACCTTCGATCCGGAAAATCCGAAGACCTTCATTACCGTTGCGACGACCCGCCCGGAGACGATGCTGGGCGATACGGCTGTCGCAGTCCACCCCGACGACGAACGTTTCCGGCATCTCGTCGGCAAGAACCTCATCCTGCCGATCGTCGGCCGCAGGATCCCGGTGGTGGCGGACGAGTATTCCGATCCCGAAAAAGGCAGTGGTGCGGTCAAGATCACGCCGGCGCATGACTTCAACGACTTCGAGGTCGGCAAGCGCCACCGGCTGCCGGCGGTCAACATCCTTACCGTCAATGCGGCGGTGAGCCTCAAGGACAATGAGGACTTTCTCGCCGGACTGGAAGTGACGCCGGAGCGCCAGGCCGTCTGGGACAGCCTCGACGGCCTCGACCGTTTCGATGCGCGCAAGAAGATCGTCGAGCTGATGCAGGCGGGCGGCTTTCTCGAGAAGGTCGAACCGCATCGCCACACGGTGCCGCACGGCGACCGCGGCGGCGTGCCGATCGAGCCGTTTCTGACCGACCAATGGTATGTCAATGCGGCGGAACTGGCCAAGCCGGCGATCGCCTCGGTGCGCGAGGGCCGCACCAATTTCGTGCCCAAAAACTGGGAAAAGACCTATTTCGACTGGATGGAAAACATCCAGCCCTGGTGCATTTCGCGCCAGCTCTGGTGGGGCCACCAGATCCCTGCCTGGTACGGGCCGGACGGGCATGTCTTTGTCGAAAAGACCGAGGAAGAGGCGCTCGGTGCCGCCGTCGAATACTATTTGGCGCTGGAAGGGCCATGGAAGGCCTGGGTCGAGGACAAGCTCGAGAATTTCAAGCCTGGCGAGATCCTGACCCGCGACGAGGACGTGCTCGATACATGGTTCTCGTCGGCGCTGTGGCCGTTCTCGACGCTTGGCTGGCCGGACCAGACGCCGGAGCTGAAGACCTATTACCCGACCGACGTGCTGGTGACCGGTTTCGACATCATCTTCTTCTGGGTCGCCCGCATGATGATGATGGGCCTGCATTTCATGGACCAGGAGCCGTTTCATACCGTCTATGTCCATGCGCTGGTTCGCGACAAGAACGGGCAGAAGATGTCGAAGTCGAAAGGCAACGTCATCGATCCGCTCGAGCTCATCGACGAATACGGCGCCGATGCGCTGCGCTTCACCTTGACGGTGATGGCAGCGCAAGGGCGCGACGTTAAGCTCGATCCGGCCCGCATTGCCGGTTATCGCAATTTCGGCACCAAGCTGTGGAACGCGACGCGCTTCGCCGAGATGAACGAAGTGGCGCGCGACGACGATTTCTGGCTGCATGACGCCAAGCTGGCGGTCAACCGCTGGATCCTGACGGAGCTGACGCGAGCCGCGCGCGACATAACCGACGGTATCACCTCCTACCGCTTCAATGAGGCGGCGGGTGCCGCCTACCGCTTCGTCTGGAACCAGTTCTGCGACTGGTACCTGGAACTGCTGAAGCCGGTGTTCATGGGCACCGACGAGGCCGCCAAGGCCGAGAGCAGGGCATGCGTCGCCTTCGTACTCGACGAGATCTACAAGCTGCTGCATCCGATGATGCCGTTCATGACCGAGGAACTGTGGGCCGAAACCGCCGGCGAGGGCAGGCAACGGCAATCGCTGCTTTGTCATGCGGCATGGCCGTCGCCCGACTTCGAGGACGAGGCGGCCGCCGCCGATATCAACTGGCTGGTCGACCTTGTCTCCGGCATCCGCTCGGTGCGTTCGGAGATGAACGTGCCGCCGGCGGCTATAGCACCGCTCGTGGTGATCGGCGCCAACGACGCGACACACGAAAGGCTCGAGCGTCAGGGCTCGGCTATCAAGCGTCTGGCGCGGGTCGGCGACATCTCGCTCGCCGAGGCGCCACCGAGGGGATCCGCCCAGATCGTGGTCAACGAGGCGACGATCTGCCTGCCGCTCGGCAGCCTGATCGACCTTGCCGCCGAGGCAGCGCGCCTGCACAAGGAGCTTGCGAAGGTGACCGAGGAAATAGCGCGGCTCTACAAGAAGCTGTCCAACGAGAAATTCGTCGCCAACGCGCCGGAAGAGGTGGTGGAGGCCGAGCGTGAAAAACTCGCCGAATATCGCGAGGCGCAAGAGAAGCTTTCGGTGGCATTGGCGCGGGTGCGCGATGCCGGTTGATCGAACAGATTGGGCCGGTTGATCGAACAGATTGGGCCGGCTGATCAAACAAATTGGGCCTGCTGGCCGCAATAGATTCGCCGGTCACGAATCTGCCTTCCAGACAAGCCGCCTGCCACGAAAACGGGCATTCCGCAGCGTAAATCTTGAGGCAAACTGAATGTTTTTGCCCCATTGTTGCCGTAATGTAACAATGGCTGACTGGGCACGCAAAATGCCCTGTTTTGTAGTGATTTAGGGGTTTTTCCCGAGTTTTCTCGTCGATCTGTATTGTGGCGGCCATTTTCCCGCCTCGGTAAGAAGGCCGACACCTTGTCGGAAATGCGTTCAGCCAAGCTGTACATGTACGCACGGCGAATTCGTTGTTGCGCCGTTAACCTGAATTGGTTCTAGCTTGATGCAAGGACATTTCGGGGAGGAGATTCATGTGTTGTTCGCGTCTGAAAGTGCTGCTGGGCGCGGGGGCTTTTTCGCTGGCTTTGGCTGGGACGGTGCAAGCCGGGGGCTTTGACCGGGGCGGCGTCAATATCGACCAGCTGTTCGACGCGGCGCCATATTCGTTCGACGCAGGCGTCACCTATGTTTCGCCACAGCGCAAACTCAAGAATGTGCAGCGTCTCGATGGCTCGGGTTTGTCGACATCGGCGGTTGACGTTGGTGGCGATTATGCGGTGCCGCATGTCGGCATCAAAGCCAACATCTTTGAGCCCGTAGACTGTCTTGCCACCTATACGAGACCGTATGGTGCGGACGCGAATTTCGGCATGAACAACGCCTATTCGCCGACAGCGGTCAAATACGCCGTCGACACAGACGATTTCGGTCTCACCTGCGCCTATAAGGTGAACGTCGGCAAGGGCGCCATACGATTCATCGGCGGTGTCTCCTACCAGCAGGTAGACGCGTTTCTGTCCCGCCAGACACTGCTCGCCTTCGGCAATACCGGCCTCGGCGTATTCAAGCTATCCGACGAGGCATGGGGTTGGCGTGCGGGCGCAGCCTATGAGATCCCCGAGATCGCCCTGCGCGCCAGCCTGATGTACTCTTCGAGCTACAAATATGACGGGCTGTCGGGAACCGTCGACACGACCGGCTTCAGAGGCGCCTTTCCGGCGGATCTGATTCCCGGCTCTACCGGCGTGTACCCAGTCTCGGCGTCGGCTGAGATACCTCAGGCTCTGGAATTCAAGCTGCAGAGCGGTATAGCTCCTGGCTGGCTGGCCTTTGGTTCCGTCCGCTGGCAGGAGTGGAGCAAGCTTGGCGTCATTGCCATCAATGGCGTGCGCAGTCCGGTAACCGGTTTGCCCTCGCCCGTTTCATTCGACCTGCTTTATCGCGACGGCTGGACGGTCACGGGCGGTATCGGGCACAAGTTCACCGATCAATTGTCGGGCGTGGTTTCGCTGACCTGGGATCGCGGCACCTCGACGACCTCCGGCTATCAGTCGGATACCTGGGCCGTTGCCAGCGGCGTCTCCTATTCGCCGAACGACCAGGTCGAGGTCAGGCTCGGCGGCTCGATCGGTGTGCTGACGAGCGGGTCATCGACTTTCAGCGGTGTCGGCGACGTGGCAAATGCCGTTACCTATACCTACGGCAACGACCTGCTTCTCGCCGGTTCGGCCTCCGTCAAGATCAAGTTCTAACTATTAAATTTTAAACGACAAAACGGCCGGGCACTGCCCGGCCGTTTTGTTCGGTGCGTCATCCGGCATTCGGCCAATGCAACAAATTGCCCCCATGATGTTCGCTCCGATAATTGTGACGTTTTGGCAACAGTTTCTGAACAACCCTCGCGCCACCCGGCCGCCCGGGAACATTGCCCATTTCCCGCCATAAACCCGGCGCACCTCGAACTTGTCTCGGGACATGCGCCAAAAGGCTAGGCGAAGAGGCAGGCCGCACCGCCCGCGGCAAGGACGAGTATGGACGCCAGAGCGATCTCCAAGGCCAAGCTGCCGAGCCGCCACGTGACCGTTGGTCCCGAGCGGGCGCCGCATCGCTCCTACCTTTATGCTATGGGGCTGTCGGCGGCCGAGATCGCGCAGCCTCTGGTCGGTGTCGCCAGCTGCTGGAACGAGGCCGCGCCCTGCAACATCTCGCTGATGCGCCAGGCGCAAGTGGTCAAGAAGGGCGTGGCGGCCGCCAGCGGCACGCCACGCGAATTCTGCACCATCACCGTCACCGACGGCATCGCCATGGGTCATCAGGGCATGAAGTCGTCGCTGGTGTCGCGCGAGGTCATCGCCGACTCGGTCGAGCTCACCATGCGCGGCCATTGCTACGATGCGCTGGTTGGATTGGCCGGTTGCGACAAGTCGCTGCCCGGCATGATGATGGCCATGGTGCGCCTCAACGTACCGTCGATCTTCATCTATGGCGGCTCGATCCTGCCCGGCAGCTACCGTGGCCGGCAGATCACCGTGCAGGACGTGTTCGAGGCGGTCGGCCAGCATTCGGTCGGCACGATCGGCGACGCCGAGCTGCTCGAGATCGAGCAAGCCGCCTGTCCGTCGGCCGGCTCCTGCGGCGCCCAGTTCACCGCCAATACCATGGCCACCGTCGCTGAGGCGATCGGCCTGGCGCTGCCCTATTCCTGCGGCGCGCCGGCACCCTACGAGATGCGCGACCGCTTCAATTTCGCTTCCGGCGAAAAGATCATGGAGCTGATCGCAAGGAACATCCGCCCGCGCGACATCGTTACCATAAAAGCGTTGGAAAATGCCGCGACCGTGGTCTCGGCCACCGGCGGCTCGACCAACGCGGCGCTGCATCTGCCGGCGATCGCGCACGAGGCCGGGATAAAGTTCGATCTTTTCGACGTGGCCAAGATATTCGAGAAAACACCCTATATCGCCGACCTCAAGCCGGGCGGCAAATACGTCGCCAAGGACATGTTCGAGGCCGGCGGCATTCCGCTCTTGATGAAGACGCTGCTCGACCATGGCTATCTTCATGGCGATTGCCTGACGGTGACCGGCCGCACTTTGGCCGAAAATATGGAACATGTTTCCTGGAATGACAGCCAGGATGTGGTCCGTCCCGCCAATAGGCCGATTACCCAGACCGGCGGGGTCGTGGGCTTGAAGGGTAACCTTGCCCCCGAAGGCGCGATCGTGAAGGTCGCTGGTATGGCGGAACTCAAATTCTCGGGTCCGGCACGCTGCTTCGATTCGGAAGAGGAATGTTTCGAGGCTGTTACGCACCGTAACTATAGCGAAGGCGAGGTTCTCGTCATCCGTTACGAGGGTCCGCGCGGCGGCCCGGGCATGCGCGAAATGCTGTCGACGACGGCGGCTCTCTACGGCCAGGGCATGGGCGGCAAGGTGGCGCTCATCACCGACGGGCGTTTTTCGGGCGCGACGCGCGGTTTCTGCATCGGCCATGTCGGGCCGGAAGCGGCTGTCGGCGGCCCGATCGGGCTGCTTAGGGATGGCGACTTGATCTCGATCGATGCGGTGAACGGCACGATCGAGGTTGCATTGTCCAAAGCCGAACTGGCGGCGAGGGCAAAAGCATGGAAGGCGCGCACGACCGACTATCAGTCGGGCGCGATCTGGAAATACGCACAGACGGTCGGATCTGCCCGCGACGGCGCGGTCACCCATCCCGGCGGTGCCAAAGAAACACACTGCTATGCGGACATCTGAGTTGTTGAGGTCGTCTGTCCTTTCGGCACTGGTTGCGCTCGCCACGTTTGGCGCGACCTTGGGCGCCGTCGGCCAGGCCATGGCCTTCGACGACAAGGTGTTCGACGACAAGACCGGCGTGAAGCCGCAGTCGAGCCCTTGGGCGGTGTTCCAGTTCGGCTTTTCCGCCTACAAGAACGGCCATAAGGAGCAGGCCGCGGAAGCGTATAAATATGCCGCGGAGAACGGCCAGATCGGCGCCACCTGGAAACTTGCGCGCATGTATGCCGAAGGCGATGGCGTGGCGCGAGACGACTACGCGGCATTCAAGTTCTTCAGCGAGATCGTCGACCAGGATGTCGAGCCCGGTTCGCCCGAGGAAAGCTATGTTTCGGACGCGCTGGTGGCGCTTGGCGACTATCTGAGGAAAGGCATTCCCGGCAGCCCCGTCGAGGAAAACGAGGTGGCGGCCCAGGAATATTACATGCGTGCCGCCGCCAACTACCGCAATCCGAACGCCCAGTTCGAGATGGGCCAGATGTTCCTCAAGGGTGAGGGCGGCGTCAAGGCCAGCGTCAAGCAGGCCGGACGCTGGTTCCAGCTGGCGGCCGAAAAGGGCCATGCGGGCGCGCAGGCGACGCTCGGCAACCTGCTTTTCCAAAGCGGCAAGATCGTGCGGGGGCTGGCGATGATGACCGCGGCGCTCGAACGGGCCTCACCTGCCGACCAGCCATGGATCCGCGGCATGCAGGAAGAAGCGTTTGCAGCCGCCGGCGAAGCCGACCGCCGCACCGCGATCTCGCTGGCCGACGACATCCTCACCAAGGGTGGCGGCGACCAGTAGGCCGGCAGAAATTCCGTTTTGAAATCAATTCTCGGTCGGTTCCGCCGGCATGCCGCTGGGCGCCGGTGTTGAGATCGGCGTGCCCTGCAGATGTGGGGCCAGCGTGTTCTCCGGGCAGCCATCCCGCTGCTTTGTCCAGGACGTGTTGTTGAGCACCATCTCGCAACGGGCGAGGTAGCTTTGGCCGGCAAGCGTCAGGCAGGCGACCCGGCCGATCTGGAATGATTTGCCGTTAGCCAGGCACTCTGCATCGGCAAAGGCCGGCGTCGCCACCGCCATCGCAAGCGCGCAGCCGATCGGGCAGAGTGCAAATCGAGTAGTCATGGGAACCCCAGCCACCATGATGATTTCTCATCAAGCACGCGATTTGTGGCGATAAGAGGTCAACTTATCAATGTGCCGCCGGACAGCAGCTCCGGTCAGGCCGGCTGCAGCGCCAGATCGATCGCCACCGGCACGTGGTCGGAGGGTTTTTCCCAGGCGCGCACCTGCTTTTCGATCGAAGCCGAGGAAAACCAGTTGGCGGCTTCGGGCGACAGAAGCAGGTGGTCGATGCGGATGCCGTTGTTCTTCTGCCAGGCGCCGGCCTGATAGTCCCAGAAGGTAAAGACGTCCGGGGCGTCGGTGACGGCACGCACGGCTTCGGTGAAGCCGAGATTCTTCAGCCGCCGGAACGCCTGCCGCGTCGCGGGCTGGAACAGCGCGTCGCTTAGCCAGTTTTCCGGATATTTCGCGTCGATCGGCTCGGGAATGACATTGTAGTCGCCGGCCAGGACCAGCGGCTCTTCCAGAGCAAGCCGCTCCTCGGCCCAGCGCTCAAGTCGCGCCATCCAGGAAAGCTTGTAGGAGAACTTCTTCTCGTCGTCGATCGGGTTGCCGTTCGGCAGATAGATCGAGGCCACGCGCAAGGCGCCCTTGTCGGTCGAGAACACGCCCTCGATGAAACGCGCCTGCTCGTCGGCATCGTCGCCCGGCAAGCCGCGATTGACCTCGTCGAAACGCAGCTTCGACAGGATGGCGACGCCGTTGAAGCCTTTTTGGCCGTAAGTCTCGACATTGTAGCCGAGCGCCTCGATCTCGGCGCGGGGAAACTGCTCGTCGACCGTCTTGATCTCCTGCAGGCAGGCGATGTCGGGCGCGCTTTCCGTCAGCCAATGGGTCAAATTGCCGATGCGGGCGCGAACGCCGTTGATGTTCCAGGTGACGATTTTCATGACGGCCTCGATAGGCTGGTGGTCCGGAGACTAGCGATCCGGTGGATGACGTTCGACAAGGCCGATCGTATTGCCTGCCGGGTCCTTTAGGAAGGCCATCCATTCGCTTTCCCCCGCCTGGCCGAACAGGCCTTCGGTGTCGCGATGGACGAGCGCCGGCGGCGCGGTGAAGGGAACACCGGCGGCCCTTGCCGAAGCGTGGAACTCGTCGAGGCCCGATATGTCGAGATAGACGGTGCCGGCAGGCAGGCCGTCGGTGAAAAGCAGGCGCACGTCACCGGCCATGATAAAGGCGATGCCCGGCGGATCGAAACGCGCATGCAGGTTCATGCCGAGCACCTCACGCCAGAACGCCAGCGTCGCATCGAGGTCGCGCCCCGCGGAAAGCGCGACCTGACGGACCGCGCCGACACGGCGCATGCTCATTCACTCCCGAAAGGTTGGGGTTCGGCATTTTCCGCGAGTATTTGCTCTATCATCCATCGCAGGTGCGATGCCTGCTCGCGCGTTGCATTCTCGTCCATCCAATCACAGCCGTTGTAAAGGTCTCCAAGCCAGTGTGGGAAATCGTATTTGTCCTCAATCGGTGACACCATACGGCAGACCTGAAAGGGTTGCAGGTCGCCGTCAAGGTAAGCCCGAATGCGTCGAAGGAACAGCTTACGTGCTATTTCCTTGGCTTCATCGGACTTGTCGTTGAAATCGGGAAAACACCGCGCGATCAGCGATCTTAAATGGCCATGAGCTTTCGCAAGATTAACGGCATTCCGCGGATTGCACCGCACGAGCTGCACATAGTCAGCGTCGTCTGCGTAGACCCGAGCTGCCTTGTGACGGTTGGCCCAACCAACGATATCGATATCGGAAATTGCTTCTATCTCGCGGGCGACAAGGACCGTCATCGGATCCTCAAGGCCCTCGAGGAGCGGCTTCATATTTTCAAATACTGAAGCTGGTGCCGCAGCCGCAGGAGGCGACCGCATTGGGGTTTCTGATCTGGAACGACTGGCCCATCAGATCGTCAACGAAATCGATCACCGAGCCGCCCATATAGACCAGCGACAGGTCGTCGATCAGCACGGTGGCGCCGTCCTTTTCGATGGCGACGTCGTCGTCATTGCGCCTGTCGACCAGGTCGAACTTGTAGGAGAAGCCGGAACAGCCGCCGCCCTCGACTGAAACGCGCACGGCCGTCTTACCGGCTTCGCTCGCTACAATCTTGGCGATCCGCCTGGCGGCGGCGTCGGTCATCTCGACTTTCATGGCGGTCTTGGCATCAGCGCCCATGGGCGTCACCTTGCATTCGGTTTCGTATGATAGGTATGGAGCGCGACGGGGCAAGTCAACTGCGGCATACGCTATGACCAACGAGTTGGGCGACATCGGATTCGGCTATCGGCCGCGCGCGGCCTATGCCAGCGACCCGGCGAAGTCGCGCGGGCGGCTGTTCGACGAGGTGGAAAGCCCGACGCGCACGCCGTTCCAGCGCGACCGCGACCGCATCATCCATTCGACGGCGTTCCGCCGGCTGAAGCACAAGACGCAAGTGTTCGTCGCACATGAAGGCGACCATTACCGCACGAGGCTGACGCATTCGATCGAGGTCGCGCAAATCGCACGCGCTCTGGCGCGGGCGCTGCGCGGCGACGAGGACCTGGCCGAGGCGGTGGCCCTGGTGCACGACTTCGGCCACACGCCCTTCGGCCACACCGGCGAGGACGCGCTGAACGAGAAGATGGCCGCCTGGGGCGGCTTCGACCACAATGCGCAGTCGCTGCGTGTGGTGACGCGGCTGGAGCGGCGCTATGCCGAGTTCGATGGGCTGAACCTCACCTGGGAAACGCTGGAGGGGCTGGTCAAGCACAATGGCCCGCTGACCGATGCCAAGGGGAAAGGGCTGAAGGGGCCGGTGCCGCAGGCTATCCGCGACTATTCCGAACTGCACGACCTCGAGCTCGACCGCTTCGCTGGTATCGAGGCGCAGTGTGCGGCGATTGCCGACGACATCGCCTACAACACCCACGACATCGATGACGGCTTGAGGGCAGGGCTGTTGACGCTGGATATGCTGGAGGGCGTCTCGCTGCCGGGGTCGATCCTCAAGGGCGTGCGTCAGCGCTATCCGGCGCTCGATGACGTACGCACCGGCCACGAGCTAATGCGCCGGCAGATCACTATCATGGTCGAGGACGTGATCGTCTCGACGACAGCCAATCTGGCGCGCATCAAGCCCGGCAGCGCCGAAGCGGTAAGGGCGGCCGGCGAGCCGATGGTGAGCTTCTCCGCCGAGACGGCCGTATTGGAAAAGGAGCTGAAGGCCTTTCTCTACAAGCACCTCTACCGGCATGCGGAGGTCATGCGGGTGCGCGCCGATGCCGACCAGATCGTGAGGGACCTGTTCGACGTCTATTTCGCCGATCCGCGCGCTATGCCGGATGGCTGGCGCGAAGGGCTCGACCGGGCAGAGGACCGCGTCAAGGCGCGCAGTGTTGCCGATTTCCTGGCCGGCATGACGGACACTTATGCACTCAAGGAACACAGGCGTTTGTTTGACCATACGCCGGATTTGAGCTAGGGCGGGCGCGATTTTGCCGGCCAACGAGCCGGATCCCTGCAAAACCGTCAGAGCCACAGCAATGAACATCTTCGCCGATTTCAACGCGCGAATCATAAAGGCCGTCGAAGCGCTTGATTTGAAAGACAAGGATGGCGTGTCGCCGGACCTGTCGCGCATCGCCGTCGAGCCGCCGCGCGATGCCAGCCATGGCGATCTCGCGACCAACGCAGCCATGGTGTTGGCCAAGCCGACCGGCCAGAACCCGCGCGCGCTGGCCGAAAGGCTGGCCGAGGCGCTGCGCGCCGACGAGGATATCGCGGCCGCCGAGATCGCAGGCCCGGGCTTCGTCAATCTCAGGCTCAAGGACGGCTTCTGGCAGGCGCATCTGACGGCGCTGCTCGGCGAAGGCCGCAATTACGGCCGCTCGACTATCGGCGGTGGCAAGAAAACCAATGTCGAATATGTCTCGGCCAACCCGACCGGCCCGATGCATGTCGGCCATTGCCGGGGTGCCGTGGTCGGCGACGCGCTGGCCAATCTGATGGCCTTCGCCGGTTACGACGTGACCAAGGAATACGTCATCAACGATGCCGGTTCGCAGATCGACGTGCTCGGACGCTCAGTCATGCTGCGCTACCGCGAAGCGCTCGGCGATGAGATCGGCGACATTCCGGCCGGGCTTTATCCAGGCGACTATCTGATCCCCGTTGGTCAGGCGCTGGCCAGCGAATTCGGCCGCTCCCTGCTGCAGATGCCGGACGAAGAGGCGCTTGCCATCGTCAAGGACAGGACGATCGATGCGATGATGGCGATGATCCGCGAGGATCTGGCGCTGCTCAACGTGCATCACGACGTCTTTTTCTCAGAGCGCACATTGCATGCCAACAATGCCAAGAAGATTCGCTCGGCGATCAACGACCTGACGCTGAAGGGCCACATCTACAAGGGCAAGCTGCCGCCGCCCAAGGGCGAGAAGCCGGACGACTGGGAGGACCGCGAGCAGACGCTGTTCCGCTCGACCGCGGTTGGCGACGACATGGACCGGGCGCTGGTCAAGTCGGACGGCACCTTCACCTATTTCGCCGCCGATGTCGCTTACCTCAAGGACAAGGTCGATCGCGGCTTCGTCGATCTGATCTATGTGCTTGGCGCCGATCATGGCGGCTACGTGAAGCGGCTGGAAGCGCTTGCCCGGGCGATTGCCGGCGACGAGGTCAAGCTTACCGTGCTGCTTTGCCAGTTGGTGAGGCTGTTTCGCGCCGGCGAGCCGGTACGTATGTCGAAGCGGTCGGGCGAGTTCGTGACCTTGCGCGAAGTGGTGGAGGAGGTCGGCCGCGACCCGATCCGCTTCATGATGCTCTACCGCAAGAACGACGCGCCGCTCGACTTCGACTTCGCCAAGGTGACCGAGCAGTCGAAGGACAATCCGGTGTTCTACGTGCAGTATGCCTCGGCGCGCTGCCATTCGGTATTCCGGCAGGCGAGCGAGCAATTGGGCGAGGCCATGTTCGACCGCAACCAGCTGGCCGCCGAAGTGGCTTTGCTGACCGATGAGGGGGAGATCGGCCTGATCAGGAAGCTCGCCGAATATCCTCGGCTGATCGAAGCCGCGGCCCTCGCGCTCGAGCCCCACCGGCTGGCATTTTACCTCTACGAACTCGCTTCCAGCTTCCACGGACACTGGAACCGGGGCACCGATAATCCCGACTTACGTTTTGTTAAGGTTAACGACCGACAATTGACGCATGCCAGACTAGGGCTGGTGCAGGCTGTTTCGGACGTTTTGACGTCCGGCCTGACGCTGATCGGAGCCAATGCGCCCACCGAAATGCGTTAGGTTTGAGTAAAAAACCTGTCACCTTTTGCCCACATTGCGCTGGTAAGGGCCAACCCTACGCGACGTCCATGGCGTCCGAATGAGTGCGAGTTCGGGAACAATAATGGCAGACAGAACCCAGCTGAGAGCAGCCGACCACAACGACATCGCCAACGATGATCCGTTCGCGGAACTGACCAGGATCATGGGGTTCGACCCGCGCCAGCCGGTCAAACCGCAAACACCGGCACAGCCGAAAACCGCTGCTGCCGAACCGTCGCTGGACGAGGGCGATTTCGAGATCGATCTCGAGAAGGAGTTGATGGGCGAATTCGGCGCCGACGCCAATGACAATGCTTCCCCTGCCAAGCTTCGCGAGCCGACACCCGAACCGGCCGCCGCCGACGAAATGGAGGACGCGCTTGCTGCCTCGTTCGAACAGGATTTCGCGTTCGACGACAATGCGGCGGATGATGCTGCTCCTGTTGCGGCCGCTCCTGTTGCCGCCGACGAAATTGCCTCCGCCCCCGAAAGGGCGTTTGCTCCCGCCGTCGAGCCGGAGTTCGACGACGATTTCGATAACGCCGTCGCCGGCTCGCTCGAAGACGTGTCGCCGTTCGAGGACGACCTTTCGAGTGACGACGAACTTGCCGCCTCGCTCGACCAGGATTTTCGGCACGACGACGATGTGACGGCCAAGATCGCGGTGACCGGCGAGGATGAAGCCAGGGCCGCAGCCGAGGCGATCGAGCCGGTCGACGAGCCCGCCTTCGACGATGAGTTCGACAACGCCGTCGCAAGTTCGCTCGAAGACGAGCTGATGCTCGAAGAGCATGAGCCGATGGAGCAGACCGTCGCCGTTGAAACCGCCGCGCAAGCGGCCGCGCCTGCGTTCGATGACGAGTTCGACGATGCCGTTGCAAGCTCGCTCGAAGACGAGCTGATGTTCGACGAGCATGAGCCGGCGGAAAACGTCGCCGCCCCGGCATCGCCGGTTGAGGCGGTTTCGGCCGATGAGGATCTTGCCGGCCATTTCGATGATGCCATGGCCGATGTCGACATGGACTTCGACGTTCGCCCGAACGAGCCTGCCGAAATCGAAGAACCAGAGTTTATCGAAGAGCAGTCGATCGAAGAGCCAGAGGCCGCCCGGCTTTCCGGCACGGCCGCTGAAGCGGCGTTCGACGACGATTTCGATCTGAGCTTCGACGGTCCGCCTGCCGAGGAAGCCGAAGAGCCCGTGGCGCAGGTTGCGGCCGAACCAGCGGCGCCGGCCGCTGTCGTCCCGACGGCCCCAGTGGCTGAGGAACGCAGCCTGGAAGACGAACTGAACGCGCTGCTCGGTGCGATGAGCACACGGCCGGCACAAGCGGTCAACGAACCTCAGACAAGCCCGCAGACTGCCCAGAAGCCCGTGATGGCTGTTCAGCAGCCTATCGCGCCGGTAATTCAGGAGCCAGCAGTGGCCGCTGAACAGCCAATGGCGGCGGTCAAAGACGTCGCCAACGAACCGGTGCATGCTGTCGACGAGCTGGATTGGGAACTCGACGAGCACGAGCCCGCTGAGCCGCAGCAGTCCAGTGCCGCCGATGACGCCGATCTTGGCAGTGTCCTCCTCGATGAGCTTGAAGGCGAGGATTTCGGTGTTGAAGCCGCTGCCGGACCTGTGGGTGATTTAGACAACGATGCGCTCGACGCCGACTTCGCCAGGAATATCGGCCTGGATCATGACTCGGCCGACAAGAGTGCGGCAGCTGCTGCCGAAGAAGACCCGCTCGATGCGCTGAACTGGCTGACGACACGCGCCACACCGCCCGAGCCGGCCCGCTCGTGGAGCCGCGTGACACCGGTCGCACAGCCTCAACCCGCTTTTGCAAGCCAGCCGGTGGCTTCGGCGCGTCCGGCACCACCGCCGCAGCCGGCTGCAACGCCGTCCTATCGGGCCGCACCGGTCGAAGAGAGGCCGTCCTATGAAGGCCAGGCATCCCGTGAAGATAGGTCATCCTATGAAGATCGGCCCGCCTACATGGAAGCTGCACCAACCTCGCATCAACAGCCTTCCGCCTATGACGAGATGCCCGATGTCGAGACGGTCGACGTGCCCGAGCGCGTCGTGGCGCTGGCGGACGATCTCGACATTCCGGAGCTCAACTTCGACGATGACGAGCCGGTGGCGCCCGCCTACGACGATCTCGATGCCGATTTTGCCGGCCTTCTCACCGAAATGAATGCAACGGATATAGCGCCTGCCCCGGTGCGCAGTGCTGGCTATGACGATGAATACGATGCCGGCTTCGTGTCTGGCTACAAGCAAGATCGTAGCGAGACGCGCGCCTATGGCGCCAAGCCTGCGGAAGCCCCCGTCAGCGCGACGGCCGCTTCCTATGCCGATGCAGCGGACGGTTTCGATCTGGGCCCATTGCCCGGCGGCCAGCCGGTTTCGCAGGCCGACGATTTCACCTTCGATGAGCTCGACTACGATCCCGAACTGGACGAGGAGATGTCGGTTCCGGGCCTTGCCGAACGCGGGGCCGAAAGGCAGCCGCGCAGGCGCGGGCTGCTGATAGGTGCGGTGGTCGGCGCCGTGGCGATCGCCGGAGGCCTTGGCGCCTTTGCGTTGACCCTCGGCGGCAAGAGCGGCGGCGATGCGCCGGTTATCGTCAAGGCCGACAACAGGCCGATCAAGATCAAGCCGGAAAATCCAGGCGGCACCGTCGTGCCGAACCAGGACAACAAGGTTTATGACGCTGTGGTCAAGGGCACCAAGCCCGCCGAGCCGGTTCAGCAGAAGCTGGTCACCAACACCGAAGAGCCTGTGGACCTGAAGGCCAACGAACCGGAGAGCCGCGTCGTCGATCTTTCGCCCAATGACCCCGATGCCGCGGACGATATCGACGCGCCCGGCGCCGTGGCGTCCGACACCGACGGGTCTGGCACCAATGCGCCCGGCACCAGCGCGCCTGACTCCAGCGCGCTTGGCGCCAGTGCGGCTGGCACTACCGAAACCGCCGCCGCACCGGCGCCCAAATCCGAGGATCGCATCGCGCAGGTTCTGCAGGAGGCCGAGAAGGGTGCAACCCCCGAGATAGTCGCCGTTGCGCCGCGCAAGGTACGGACCATGGTCGTGAAACCTGACGGCTCGCTGGTGGCGCGCGAGGATCCGGCGCCTGCCGCCCCGCAGATGGCTGCTGCCGAGCCGGCCGATCCGGCGCCGCAGCACGTGGCTCCGTCGGCCCAGGCCGACGCCGCGGCGCAGACCGGCACCGTGCCCCTGATCGACCAAATGACAAGTGATCCGAAGATTGGCAACCAGCCGAGTGGCGACCAGGCGAGCGGCGATCAGGCCGAAACCTCCAAGCTGCAGCCGGCGCCCAAGCCCGACACAAAGGCTGAAGCCAAGGCCCAGGCGTCAGCCAGCAAGCAGTCCGCCAGCACCCCGGCCACGGTTCCGGTGGCGCCGCAGCGTCCGTCCGACCAACCGGTCGATGTGGTTGGCGAGGTCAAGCCCGATCAGGTCGCTTCCATCGATCCGGCCGCGGCCAGGGCTGGTTCGTGGTCGATACAGATCGCTTCGCAGCCGACAGTCGAAAGCGCCCAGGCGACTTACCAGGATCTGCAGCGCCGCTATGGCAGCGTGCTTTCCGGCCGCACACCCAACATCGTCAAGGCCGAGATCGCCGGCAAGGGCACCTTCTACCGCGTCCGCGTTCCGGCGCAGTCTCGCAACGAGGCGATCAAACTGTGCACCAGCTACAAGGCTGCCGGCGGCAATTGCTTCGTGTCCCACTAGGCACCAAAACCTCTCGAAAAGCCGGCGTCCGCGCCGGCTTTTTTGCGTGAACGGAAACCTCTGAAGGCAAGTGCGGGCGATTCCCTTTGTCGGCGCGAAGCTCTAAACTGTTCCGCATGACCGAATCAAAATCCATGATCCTCGGCTGCGCCGGGAAATCACTGACCCGCGACGAGATCCGTTTCTATCGCAACGAATGCCCGTGGGGCTTCATCCTGTTTGCGCGCAATATCGGCGAGACCGAGCAGATCCGCGATCTGGTCGCCGCGATGCGCGACTGCGTCGGGCGTGCGGATGCGCCGGTGTTCATCGACCAGGAGGGCGGCCGGGTGCAGCGCCTGCGGCCGCCGCTGGCGCCGAACTATCCGGCTGCCGGTGCACTCGGCGCCTTGTGGCGCGACGACCATGACGCCGGCACCCGTGCCGCATGGCTGATGGCGCGGCTGCATGCCTTCGACCTGCTGCGCTACGGCATCACGGCGGATTGCCTGCCGGTGCTCGACGTGCCCATCGAGGGCGCCAGCGACGTCATCGGCGCGCGCGCTTATGGCAAGGAGCCGCGCGCCGTCATCGAATTGGGTCGCGCCGCGGCGGAAGGCCTGATGGCGGGAGGCGTGCTGCCGGTGATGAAGCATATTCCCGGTCATGGAAGGGCCTTCGCCGACACGCATTTCGAACTGCCGACCGTCGACGCCTCGATCGGCGACCTGCAGCGGCATGATTTTGCCCCGTTCAGGGAGCTCAACCATTTGCCGATGGCGATGACGGCGCATGTCGTCTATAGCGCGATCGACCCGAAGAACCCGGCCACCACATCCGGCAAGGTCATCGAAAAGATCATCCGCGGCGAAATCGGCTTCGACGGGCTGTTGATGAGCGACGACACCTCGATGAAGGCACTTTCTGGGGATTTCCCGTCAAAGGCGGCGGCGATCCTTGCGGCGGGCTGCGATCTGGTCCTTCACTGCAACGGCGTGTTCGAGGAGATGGCCGGCATTGCATCGCGCACGACCGGGCTTGAAGGCAAGTCGTTTGAGCGCGCGGAGCGGGCGCTGACCTATATCAGGAACCGTGACGTGGCGGACGAGACCGAGATTCGGGCCGAATTTGCCAGTTATTTCGACGCGGCGGCCTAGCATCAAAGGAAGCGAAGTGGCGGAAACATTGGACCTGAAGGCCGGCAAGGCCGCACCGATGGACCGCTTGTGGGCCGAGAACGACGATTCCCGGCTGACCGGCGATCCGGCGTTGGTCGTCGATGTGGCCGGCTTCGAAGGTCCGCTCGATCTTCTGCTGCATCTTGCCCGCAATCAGAAGGTCGACCTGTCGCGCATCTCGATCCTGGCGCTGGCCGAACAGTATCTGGCCTTTGTCGAGAAGGTGAGGGCGCTGAGGCTGGAGCTTGCCGCCGACTACCTGGTGATGGCGGCGTGGCTGGCTTTCCTCAAATCGAAGCTTCTGATCCCCAAGCAGCCCGGCGATGAAGGCGAAAGCGGCGAGGAACTGGCGGCGGTGCTACAGTTCCGGCTGAAGCGGCTGGAGGCGATGCGCGACGCGGCGGCACGGCTGGTCAACCGCAACCGGCTCGGACGCGACGTGTTTGCACGCGGCATGCCGGAAATGGTCATCGTCGAGAAGCGCAATGCCTATTCGGCCTCGCTCTACGACCTGTTGACCGCCTATGCCCAGCAGCGCCAGAAGCAGGCAATAACCAATGTGACGATCGCCAGGCGCGGCGTGTGGTCGCTCAAGGATGCGCGCGACGTGCTGACCAGGCTGATCGGGTCGCTGCGCGACTGGACGGCGCTCGACAGTTTCCTGGTCGAATATCTGGCCGGCCCGGAAGAGCGGCGCACCGCGGTTGCCAGCTCGTTTGCGGCGACGCTGGAACTGGTGCGCGAAGGCAAGATGGAAATGCGGCAGGACCAGGTGTTCGCGCCGCTGTATCTGCGCGGCCGCGCCCAGGCCATCAAGATAGTCGAGGTAACACCATGAGCGAACGCGCCAACGCTTCGGTCATTCCGTTCAAGGTCGACGACGATGCCGAGCAAGGCGCGGTCGCCGAAAACCCGGCACAAAATCAGGGGCAGAATTTGTCGCGGAATCCTGGCGAGCGGCTGCATATGGCGGAGGCCGTACGGATGGCCGAGGCGATCGTATTCGCCAGCGCCGAGCCGGTCAGCGAAAAACAGCTCGCTTCGCGACTGCCCGACGGCATCAACATTGCCGCGGCAATGGCCGAACTGCAGCAGATCTATGCGCGGCGCGGCGTCAATCTGGTGCGCGTCGGCGATGCCTGGGCGTTTCGCACCGCCGGCGACCTCGCCTTCCTGATGAGCCGTGACACGGTGCAGCAGCGCAAACTGTCCCGCGCTGCCCTCGAAGTGCTGGCGATCATCGCCTACCACCAACCGGTAACGCGCGCCGAGATCGAGGACATCCGCGGCGTCGAGACGTCAAAGGGGACGCTCGACACGCTGATGGAGACCGAATGGGTGAGGATGCGCGGCCGGCGCCGCACGCCCGGCCGTCCCGTCACCTACGGCACGACCGACATTTTCCTCGACCATTTCGCACTGGAGGAGATACGCGATCTCCCCGGCATGGAGGAATTGAAGGGTGCGGGGCTGCTGTCCGGCCGCATGCCGTCGAATTTCTCGGTGCCGCTGCCGCCGGCCGACCCCGATGCGCTCACCGACGACGAGGATCCGCTGACCGACATCGACCTCGAAGAACTCGGCCTTTTGACGCCGCGCGTCACGGAAGATTGAGCCGAGCGCCATCTTAAAGCCACAGGCAGGATGGAACTGCGCCGATTGGTAGCGGGCCGCCGTGCCGAAAGTGCGTGACTTCGGCGACTCATTCATGAACTCTGTCGCAGTTCTGTTTGAATCCGAACCCGAAAGCGCATAGATCAGCGTCTGGGAAACCGTTCGAGAGAGATTTGCTATGGGTTCATTTTCGATTTGGCACTGGATGATCGTTCTGGTGATCGTGCTGCTGGTCTTCGGCCGCGGCAAGATCCCCGAGCTGATGGGCGACATGGCCAAGGGTATCAAGAGCTTCAAGAAGGGCATGGCGGACGACGACGCTGCCGACGACAAGCGTACCGTCGAACACCGTGCCGACGAAACCGTTTCGGTACCGAAGGAAAAGGCCAGCAAAAGCTGAGCCCAAACTTTAGTCGGAACGTATAGCCATGTTCGAAGTCGGCTGGACCGAGATGCTGGTGATCGCGATCGTCATGATCGTGGTCGTCGGGCCCAAGGATTTGCCCAACATGCTGCGCACCTTCGGCCGCACGACGGCGAAGCTGCGCGCCATGGCGTCCGATTTCCAGCGGCAGTTCAACGACGCGTTGAAGGAAGCCGAGCTCGACGACGTCAAGAAGTCGGTCGATTCGCTGAGAAGCCTCAATCCGGCAGCCGAGATCAGGAAACAGCTCAATCCATTCGAGCAGGCCGCCGCCGACGTCCGTTCCGGCGTCGACGCAGTGATGAAACCCAAGCCGGCCGTCGATGCCGCCGCTGCGACGGAGCAGGCGGCCGAGCCGCTTAAGAACGGCGCAACGACGATGCCGGGCGTCAGCCCGCCGGAGCCGGCGCCGGCCACGCCGATCTTTCCGCCGATGACGGACGAGTCCGTCGTAGCGCCGGCAGTGCAGGCGCAAACGGCTGCAGCGGCCGTGCCGAAAAAAGCACCTGCGGCAAAGAAGAAGCCAGCGCCCGCGAAAGCCCCGGCCGCCGTCCCGGCCAAGCCGGCAAAGACTGCTGCGCCAAAGGCTGCCGCAAAAGCTGAGCAAAAAGCGCAGTTGTCAGCAGCGAAGAAGCCGGCCGCCAGGAAAACGGCGGGAGCCGCCAAGTGAGCGTTTCGGACAAGGAAAAGGACGAGATAGAAAAATCGTCGGCTCCGCTGATGGAGCACCTGATCGAGTTGCGCCGGCGGCTGATCTGGTCGATTGGCGGTTTTTTTGTTGCCTTCCTGGTCTGCTTCTTTTTCGCCAAGCGGCTGTTCAACCTTCTGGTCATTCCGTTCAGATGGGCGACCCAATGGGCCGGGCTCGACCCGCACAAGGTCGAGCTGATCTATACGGCGCCACAGGAGTTCTTCTTTACCCAGGTCAAGCTCGCCATGTTCGGCGGCATGGTCATCGCCTTTCCGCTGATCGCCACGCAGATCTACAAATTCATCGCGCCCGGCCTCTACAAAAACGAGCGCAACGCCTTCCTGCCGTTCCTGATCGCCTCGCCGATCCTGTTCCTGATGGGCGCATCGCTGGTCTATTTCTTCTTCACGCCGATGGTGATGTGGTTCTTCCTCGCCATGCAGCAGACCGGCACCAACGACCAGGTGCAGATTTCGCTGCTGCCGAAAGTGTCCGAATATCTCAGCCTGATCATGACGCTGATCTTCTCCTTCGGCCTGGTGTTCCAGCTGCCGGTGGTGACAAGCCTGATGACGCGGGTCGGCATGCTGTCGTCCACGGCCCTGGCCGAGAAGCGCAAATGGGCGATCGTCATCGCCTTTGTGGTGGCGGCGGTGCTGACGCCGCCCGACCCGATGAGCCAGATCGGCCTCGCCATTCCGACGATCCTGCTCTACGAGGTCTCGATCTGGTCGGCCCGGCTGATCGAACGCAGCAAGGAGCGCGACCGTGTGGCCCGCGAAAAGCAGGACGCCACCGAAGAGGTGGCCGAAAAGCCGGCGGACGCGTCTTCGACGTAGGTTCGGTTGAAGCGGGCAGCATTTTTTTGCCGGCCATAGCAACTTTGTTCTTGCTTTGTGCCGGCAGCTATGCTACTAATTTAAGTATGGTGCCAATTGGCTCCAAAAACCCGCCTCCCGAGGCGGGTTTTTTGTTTCCAGGGTCCTTTCGATCGAACGTTGCGCGTGCTGCCTACCTGAGGTCGGCGCGAAGGAACTCTGCCTTGACGTCTTGTATCGATGCGGTTTACGCCCTCTGGTCTTTGTTTTGGGCATGTCATTGTCCCAAAACCGCTGCGCACTTTTGGGCGACATGCCCTCTGAGGACGAACTGACCATGCTTGACATCAAATGGATTCGCGACAACCCGAAGGCCCTTGTCGAAGCGCTCCAGAAGCGCTCGTGGTCGGCTGAGGATGCGCGGTCCACCGTCAACGACCTGATCGCCGCGGATGAGGCGCGGCGCGAGCATCTGACCGAGCTGCAGACCAGGCAGGAACGCCGCAACGCCGCATCGAAGGAGATCGGCAATGCCATGCGCTCGGGCGATGCAGCTCTTGCCGAAAGGCTGAAGGCCGAGGTCGGCGAGATCAAGGCCTTCATCCAGAATGGCGAGGCGCGCGAGCGCGAGCTCGACAAGGCGCTGACCGATGCATTGGCGGTGCTGCCAAACGTGCCGTTCGACGACGTGCCGGTCGGCAAGGACGAGCACGACAACGTCGTCAAGCGCGTCGTCGGCGAGGTGCCGACGCGGCCGAACTGGGTGAAGGAGCATTTCGAGATCGGCGAAGCGCTCGGCATGATGGATTTCGAGCGGGCAGCACGGCTTTCCGGCTCGCGCTTCACCGTGCTCAAAAGCGGCCTGGCGCGGATGGAACGCGCGCTCGGCCAGTTCATGCTGGATCTGCACACCACCGAGCACGGCTATGTAGAGATCCAGCCGCCGTTGATGGTGCGCGACGAGGTGCTTTTCGGGACCGGGCAACTGCCGAAATTCGAGGAGGATTTATTCTTCGTTCGGCACGGGGACGGCAGGCTTGGCCTCATCCCAACCGCCGAAGTGCCGCTCACCAATCTGGTACGCGAAGAGATCACGGCGCATGAAAAGCTGCCGCTGCGCTATACCGCGCTGACGCCTTGCTTCCGCTCGGAGGCCGGTTCGGCCGGGCGCGACACGCGCGGCATGCTGCGCCAGCACCAGTTCTACAAGGTCGAGCTGGTGTCGATCACCGACCAGGAGACTTCGGTTGCCGAGCATGAGCGCATGACCGAATGCGCCGAGGAGGTGCTGAAGCGGCTCGGCCTGCCGTTCCGCACCATGACGCTGTGCACCGGCGACATGGGCTTTGGCGCGCGCAAGACCTACGACATCGAGGTCTGGCTGCCCGGCCAGAATGCCTATCGCGAAATCTCGTCTTGCTCGGTGTGCGGCGATTTCCAGGCGCGGCGCATGGACGCCCGCTACAAGGACAAGGACGGCAAGGGCAACCGCTTCGTCCACACGCTGAACGGTTCGGGCACCGCCGTCGGCCGCGCTCTCATTGCCGTCATCGAAAATTACCAGAACGAGGACGGCAGCGTAACCATTCCTGAAGCGCTTCGTCCTTACATGGGCGGTCTCGCAAAGATCGAATCATCGAGGTGACAAGCTTGTCGGCCCCGCGTTCCTTCGCGCCCCCCTCTGTCCTGCCGGACATCTCCCCCTCAAGGGGGGAGATTGCGCCGTCATCACAGCTTTCGCCAACTGTTGGCGTAGCAAGGAAGGCGGCGGCTACGGTATTGCCGATCTCCCCCCTTGAGGGGGAGATGTCAAGTGGTGGAAAAGAGGGCAGGACAGAGGGGGGTATCGAAGAGCGCTGCCGTCAATCCAATTCTGCAAAGGCGGTCTCATGCGCATCCTCCTGACCAACGACGACGGCATCCATGCCGAGGGCCTTGCATCACTCGAACGCATCGCGCGCACGCTGTCGGACGACGTCTGGGTGGTGGCACCGGAACAGGATCAGTCCGGCTATGCGCATTCGCTGTCGATCTCGGAGCCGCTGCGGCTCAGGAAAATCGGCGAAAAGCACTTTGCCGTGCGCGGAACGCCGACCGACTGTGTCATCATGGGCGTGAAGAAGATCCTGCCCGAAGCGCCTGACCTGATCCTGTCCGGCGTCAATTCCGGCGCCAACATCGCCGACGACGTCACCTATTCGGGCACGGTCGCCGGCGCCATGGAAGGCGCGCTGCTCGGCGTGCGATCGATCGCCATCAGCCAGGCCTATTCCTATGTCGGCGAGGACCGCGTCGTTCCCTACGAGACCACCGAAGCGCTGGCGCCGGCCCTGCTCGAAAAGCTCGTCGCCATGCCGTTGCCGGACGGCGTGCTGCTCAATGTCAATTTTCCGAACTGTGCGCCGGAAGAGATCGCCGGAACTGTAGTCACTTCGCAGGGCAAGCTGGTCCACAGCCTGTGGGTCGACGAGCGGCGCGACGGGCGCGGCCTGCCTTACTACTGGCTGCGCTTCGGCCGCGAGCCAGTCGAGGGCAAGCAAGGCACCGACCTCCATGCCTTGCGCAATCGGCTGGTGTCGGTGACGCCGCTGCAACTCGATCTCACCGCGTATGAAATCCGCGATCAACTGGCCAAGGCGCTCGCATGAACTTGAACCACGCTGCAACCGTCGACGAGCGCGAAGGTTTCGCTGCCTTCCTGCTTCGCCTGCGCGGCAGGGGCACGGTGCCGAAGGCGCTGATCGCCGCCTTCGAGGCGACGCCGCGGCGCGGCTTTCTGTCGCCGCATTTCCACCCGATGGCCTGGTCGGACCGTATGCTGCCGATCGAATGCGGCGAGGCCATCGAAGGCGCCGACCTGCAGGCGGCGGTGATCGCGGCACTTGCCATCGAGCCGGGCAACCGGGTGCTCGAGATCGGCACCGGATCCGGCTACACGGCGGCGGTGATGTCGCGGCTTGCCGCGCGGATCGTCACCATCGACCGTTACAAGACGCTGGCCGAACAGGCCCGGCAGCGGCTCGAGGCGCTCGCCATCGGCAATGTCATCGTGCGCCAGGCGGACGGTTCCAACGGGCTGGCCAACGAAGCGCCGTTCGACCGCATCGTCGCCTGGGCGGCCTTCGACAGCCTGCCGCGCTTTCTCCTCGACCAATTGTCGAGCGGCGGCATCGTCATCGCGCCGATCGGACCCGACGAAGGCGAGCAGGTGCTGGCCAAGCTGACCAAGGTCGGCAGCCGCTTCGAACGCGAGGATATCGGCCTGGTGCGCCTGCAGCCGATCCTGCACGGCGTCGCCGCGGTGATTTGATATCCTAACCGTCGGCCGCTTGGGGGCAGCTGAAGCCTGGTGCTTCGTCATCCTAGGGCGCAACAGAATTCTGCTCCGCCGCATTATTCGGCCAAGGTCACGGAATGGATCCCAGGGTCTCCGCGACGGAGCTTCGCTCCTGCTCCGCCCTAGGATGACGAAGCTGAGAGCCTTCGGCCAATTCTTCGACTCGCACGGCCTGGCCAGAAACACACCCCGGCGCTCGATCCTCGAAACATTTTAAGAAAATTTGCGTCTGATTCTACAGGTTTAACCGACCGGTAACATTAACGCGCTTTAATCACACTCAGTTGTACCGGGTCTGTGCGGGTTAGTGCGATGCAATTCAGTGTTTTGAAGGCAAACGGACGCAATCTGGCGCGTGGCTGCGCCGTCCTCATGATCGCAGGCGCTGCGACGGGGTGTAGTTCCCAGGTGGCGCGGTTCAACAGCGTCGATGACGTGTTCACCGCCTCGACCAACAACCAGCGCGCCATCATCGACAAGCAGGATGCTGCCCAGCCCTATCCGGGCGATGTTGCGGCCGCGCCGATCGACGGCAGCCACACCCAGTCGGTCAGCCGCTCAAGCCTCGAACCGGTTACGGCACAGCAATTGCCGCCGCCGGCTCCCGCCCTGGCACCCGCCGCCCGTCCGGTGCGTACCGCTGCCGCGCCGGCCCTGGCGCCTGCCGCTCCTCGTGTCGACAGGACGGCAACCGGCACCGTCGCTCCGGCGGCAAGGCCGTTCAAGAACGCCGAGCCCGACGCGCCGCGCATGGCGACGGCCGCAGGCGCACCGCATGCAACCGAGATCGTCGTCAAGGACGGCGAGACCATTTCCGGCCTGTCGCGGCGCTACGGCGTGCCGGCCGATGCCATCATGAAAGTCAACGGGCTGAGCGCGACCAAGGGGCTGAAGACCGGCCAGAAGCTCGTCATCCCGGCCTATGCGTATTCGAGCAACGGCGCCACGCCGAAAGTCGCCGACGCCAAGCCCGCGAACGGCACCAGGCACGACCAGCCGGCCGACGCGCCGGAGAAGGTGGCCGTGCTGCCGCAGCAACCGAAGCTCAGGGAAGGCAAGTCTGCCGCGCAGGTGGACGCCTCGGCTGCGGCGAGCCAGCCGAAGGATGGAAAGACCGCGCCCAAAGTGGCTTCGACGACGGCCAAGCCGGCCGGTGCCGGCGGCACCTACACGGTTCAGCAAGGCGATACGCTGTCGGCCATCGCCAGAAAGACCGGCGTCGGCGTCGTCGCGTTGAAGCAGGCGAACGGCATGCAGGACGGACTGCTCAAGATCGGCCAGACCCTGAAAGTGCCGGCAGGCGGAACCGCTGTCGTCGCCGGCGTGAAGCCGGCAAAGGTCGATCCGGTGACGACGGCCACCACCCAGCCGCCGGCCAAGGCCACGCCGACGCAGACGCTCGCCTCCTACACGCCGCCGAAGAAGGACGCGAAAGTCATCCAGCAGGCCGAGGACGACGATGCGGTGGCGCCGGACGCAACCGGCATCGGCAAGATGCGCTGGCCGGTGCGCGGCCGCGTGATCTCAAGCTTCGGTGGCGGCAAGGACGGCGTCGACATTGCCGTGCCCGAGGGGACGCCGGTCAAGGCGGCTGAAAACGGCGTCGTCATCTATGCCGGTGACGGCCTCAAGGAATTCGGCAACACGGTGCTGGTGCGGCACGAAAACGGTCTGGTCACCGTCTACGGCCACGCCAGCTCGATCGAGGTGCAGCGCGGCCAAAAGGTCAAGCGCGGCCAGGAAATCGCCCTGTCCGGCATGAGCGGCACCACCGACTCGCCGAAACTGCATTTCGAAGTGCGCAAGAACTCGGCGCCGGTCGATCCTTCGACCTATCTCGAATAGAAGACGAAAGCGATTTGCGGGCCACTTGACCTTCAGCCCGCCGAGGAAGTCCGCTCCGCAAGGTGCGGGCTTCTTCTGCTGTTAGTCCTTGAGCGGCTAATCCTTCAGTGATTTGCCGAGCCGGCCTGCCAGATCCTGGGTGAACTGCCAGGCGACGCGGCCCGAACGGCTGCCGCGCGTCGTCGCCCATTCCAGCGCCTCGGCGCGCAGCGTCTCGGGATCGATGGCGAGATTGTGATGGCGGACATAGCCGTCGATCATGTCGAGATATTCGTCCTGCGAACATTTGTGGAAGCCAAGCCACAGGCCGAAACGGTCCGACAGCGAAACCTTTTCCTCGACCGCTTCGGACGGATTGATCGCCGTCGAGCGCTCATTGTCGATCATGTCGCGCGGCAACAGATGCCGCCGGTTCGAGGTGGCGTAGAAGATGACGTTGGCCGGGCGGCCCTCGACGCCGCCTTCAAGCGCTGCCTTCAGCGACTTGTAGGAGGTGTCGTCGTGGTCGAATGACAGATCGTCGCAAAACAGGATGAAGCGGAAGGGCGCTGCCTTCAGCAGGCCCATCAGCTTCGGCAGCGTGTCGATGTCTTCGCGATGGATCTCGATCAGCTTGAGCGGCAGGTCGGGCTTGACCGCGGCGTGCACCGCCTTGACCAGCGACGATTTGCCCATGCCGCGCGCGCCCCATAGCAGCACGTTGTTGGCGGCGTAGCCGGAGGCGAAGCGCTCGGTGTTGTCGACCAATATGTCGCGGACGCGGTCGACGCCGCGGATCAGGCCGATGTCGACGCGGTTGACCTTGCGCACCGGTTCCAGATAGCCGGGATCGGCCTGCCAGACGAAGCAATCGGCCTCGCCCAGGTCGGTTTGAGGCACCGGCGGCGGGGCGAGGCGGGCGACCGCCTCGATCAGGCGGTCGAGCTTCTGGCTCAGGATATCGATGGTACTGTCGGTCATCTCTTGTCTTTTTGCTTCGCGTTCAGGACGGTGCGGCAGCGCAACCTACCTGATTTCAGCGGTTTCGAAACTCGCCCCAAGCATTTGTTCGGCCATGATCTTTTGCGAAAACCGAGCGTCGCTTTTCGGGATCACCCTGTAACACGGCTCACCAGGCCGGAAAAGCAGCCGATTTGCCCGGCCGCGCAGTTGCATTGGCAACGTTACCGACTATATTCCGGCCAAATTTGGCGGGGCCGTCAAATTCCCAGAACGGTTTGGCGGCTGTTTTTAAAATTCAGGAGTACCTCGATGTTCGTGACACCGGCATACGCCCAAGGCATCGGCGGGGACTCGTCCGCAATGTTTATCCAGATCGTGCCGTTTGCTCTGATTTTCGTGATCATGTATTTTCTGATCATCCGGCCGCAGCGTACGCAGCTGAAGAAGCGCGGCGAGATGCTGGCGGCGGTTCGCCGCGGCGACACCGTTGTCACCGGTGGCGGCTTGGTCGGCAAGGTAACCAAGGTGATCGACGATAACGAGCTCGAGATCGACCTTGGCGGCGGTACCAAGGTGACGGCGCTGCGCTCGACGATCGCCGACGTGCGCGTCAAGGGCGAGCCGGTGGCGAACCAGAACGCCAAGAAATAACCGAATTGTCGGCGGAACGATCCGCCAGTACGCCCGGACGGACGACGCCATATGCTTTATTTTTCGCGCTTCAAGATGATCCTGATCTGGCTGGCCGTGGCCGCCACAGTGGTCCTCGCTGCGCCCAACCTTTTTTCCGCCAGCACGCTGGCCAAGTTGCCCGACTGGGTGCCGAAGCGGCAGATGACGCTCGGCCTCGACCTGCAGGGCGGCTCGCACATCCTGCTCAGGATGGATCCGAACGATCTGATCAAGGACCAGCTGGAGACGACGCGCGACGAAATTCGAACGCTGCTGCGCAATGCCAAGGTCGGCTATACCGGCCTTTCCGGATCGGGCCGCAGCGTTCAGGTCCGCATCACCGATGCCAATCAGGTCGATGTCGCCAAGAATGCGTTGAAGACATTAACCGATCCGGTGCAAGCTGGCCTGTTCAGCGGCGGCTCCATCCGGGAGATGACACTGGATGAATCCCAGCCCGGCCTGCTCAAGTTCACCGTCACCGATGCCGGCATCAAATACCGCACCTCGGCGGCGCTGACGCAGTCGATCGAGGTCGTCGGTCGCCGCGTCAATGAGCTCGGCACCACCGAGCCGATCGTGCAAAGGCAGGGCGACGATCGCGTTCTGGTCCAGGTGCCGGGCCTGCAGGATCCGCAGCGGCTGAAGGAGATCCTCGGCCAGACCGCCAAGCTGACCTTCCAGATGGTCGACCAGTCGATGCCGGTGCAGGATGCGCTCAAGGGCCGCCCGCCGGCGGGGTCCTCGGTGCTCTATTCGCAGGACGATCCGCC
The DNA here is from genome assembly GCF_040323505.1 of Mesorhizobium sp. M0040. Lineage (NCBI taxonomy): Bacteria > Pseudomonadati > Pseudomonadota > Alphaproteobacteria > Hyphomicrobiales > Phyllobacteriaceae > Mesorhizobium > Mesorhizobium sp. M0040. Next base: position 80,613 of record NZ_JAMYVA010000003.1, on the reverse strand, counting down.
CGTTCCCTATCTGATCGAGAACCGCGTCATCGTCTCGGGTGAAGACCTCGACAAAGCGAGTGCGACCTATAACTCCCAGACCAACGAGCCGGTGGTTTCGTTCACCTTCAATTCCAGGGGAGCGACGCGGTTCGGCCAGGCGACATCGCAGAATGTCGGCAAGCTGTTCGCCATCATCCTCGACAATCAGGTGATTTCGGCGCCGCAGATCCGCGAACCGATCCTTGGCGGCAGCGGCCAAATCTCGGGCAATTTTACTGCCGAGAGCGCCAACGACCTCGCCGTGCTGCTGCGTGCCGGCGCTTTGCCGGCGACGCTGACTGTGATCGAGGAGCGCACCGTGGGGCCTGGTCTCGGCCAGGATTCCATCCATGCCGGCAAGGTCGCGGGTATCATCGGGTCAATCCTGGTGGTGGCGTTCATGTTCGTCGCCTACGGTTTCCTCGGCTTCCTCGCCAACATCGCGCTGGCGGTGCATGTTGCGATGATCGTCGGGCTGCTGTCGCTGCTTGGAGCGACGCTGACCCTACCTGGTATCGCCGGTATCGTGCTGACCATCGGCATGGCGGTCGATTCGAACGTCCTCATCTATGAACGCATCCGCGAGGAGCGACGTGCCGGCCGCTCGGTCATTCAGGCGATCGATACCGGTTTCAGCAAGGCGCTGGCGACCATCGTCGATTCCAACGTGACCTCGCTGATCGCAACCGTGGTGCTGTTCTGGCTCGGAACCGGGCCGGTGAAGGGCTTTGCCGTCACCTATGCCATCGGCATCCTGACCACGGTCTTCACCGCCTTCACCTTCACCCGTTTGCTGGTGTCGATCTGGCTTCGCCGCGCCCGTCCGAAGGAGTTGCCGCGGGCGCCGGTGACGTTCATTCCACCCGGCACGAAAATTCCGTTCATGGGCATCCGCCGCTGGACGTTCACACTGTCCAGCGTGCTTTCGGTGCTGTCGGTCATCGGCTTCATGACCATCGACATCAATTACGGCATCGATTTCAAGGGCGGCTCACTGATCGAGGTGCAGTCCAAGGCCGGCAATGCCGATCTGGCCGACATCCGCGGCAGGCTGACGGAACTCAATATCGGCGAGGTGCAGGTTCAGCAGTTCGGCGAGCCGAACGACGTGCTGATCCGCGTCGGTACGCAGGAGGGCGGCGAGAACGCCGAGCAGACCGTCATCGACAAGGTGCGCGGCGAGTTGCAGGACCAGTATGATTTCCGCCGCGTCGAAGTGGTGGGGCCGACGGTCTCGGGCGAGCTTGCCAAGCAAGGCACCATCGCCATGCTGGTCGCGCTGCTCGGCATCCTGATCTACGTCTGGTTCCGCTTCGAATGGCAGTTCGCGGTCGGCGCCATCGTTGCGACCGTGCACGACGTGGTCATGACGATCGGCTTCTTCGTCATTACCGGCCTCGAATTCAACCAGTCGTCGCTGGCGGCGATCCTCACCATAATCGGTTATTCGCTCAACGATACGATCGTTGTCTATGACCGCGTCCGGGAGGATCTGCGAAAATACAAGCGAATGCCGCTGCCGCAATTGCTGAACAACGCCATCAACGAGACGCTGTCGAGGACGACGCTGACCTCGGTGACGACGATCCTGGCGCTGCTGGCGCTGGTGCTGTTCGGCGGCGAGGTGATCCGCTCGTTCACCATGGCTATGCTGTTCGGCGTCGTGTTCGGCACCTATTCGTCGATCTTTATCGCCGCGCCACTGCTTATCCTGTTCAAGCTGCGGCCGCAGGCCACAGCGTCCGATGAGGAAAAGCCGGTGGGCGGCGGCAAAGCCATAGCCACCTGACGGCTTGCCTCAAAAGTGGCCAAGGGCATCGTCATCCGCGAGGCGCATTTCCCCGGCCGCGCACCGATCGAGGCTTACGGCAATGGCGGTTTCCGCTTTGCCGACATGTCGCATCGCGGCTCGCTGCTGTGCCTGCCTTCGGGCATCTATGGCTGGGAGCCGGCCGATCCGCTGGCGCTGACGGCAGCGGATTTCACCAAGCTGTTCAACGAGGCCGCCAAGGTCGAGATCCTGCTGGTCGGCAGCGGCAAGGATCTGAGGCCATTGCCTGCAGCGCTGCGGGCCGCGCTGAAAGAAGCGGGCATTTCCGCCGATCCGATGTCGACCGGGGCGGCTGTGCGGACCTACAATGTGCTGCTGGCTGAAGACCGCGCCGTGGCCGCAGCACTCATCGCCGTCGACTGACGTGGCCGAAAACACCAAAGTCGTCATGGAGACGGTGCGCGCCGCCGATCATGACCGCTACCTGACCGCGCTCTACGCGCCCGAAGACAAGCGGGACGCGCTGTTTTCGCTCTATGCCTTCAACGCCGAAATTGCCGGCATTCGCGATCGCATCCGCGAAGCGCTGCCGGGCGAGGTCCGGCTGCAATGGTGGCGCGATGTCATCGCCGCCGAAGAGGATGAGGCAGACATTGGCCATCCCGTGGCGGACGCGCTGAAGGCGACGATTTCCACTCACCGTCTGCCCAAGGCGGCTTTCGACAATATGCTCGAAGCGCGCATCTTCGATCTCTATGACGACCCGATGCCGTCGCGTACCGATCTCGAAGGCTATTGCGGCGAGACTGCCGCCGCGCTCATCCAGCTTGCGGCGATGGTGCTCGATCCGGTCGAAGCACCGCGCTTTGCCGAACTTGCCGGCAGGGCAGGTTGTGCGCAGGCGATGACCGGTCTGCTGCTTCTGCTGCCGCTGCATCGTAAGCGGGGACAGTGCTTTGTGCCGGCCGACATTTTGGCCGCGGCGGGATCGTCGCCGGAAGAGTTCGTTGCGGGCGATGGTGGGTCTGGAGCGCAACGCGCTGTCGCCGCGATGATCGCGCTGGCACGGGAACATCTTTCCGCCTTCGAGCAGGGGGCGTCCACCCTGCCGGTTTCACTGCGTCCGGCGTTTCTGCCGCTGGCGCTGACGGGCGCCTATCTCGACAAGATGGAGACTGCCCGCCGCTCGCCTCTCAAGGATATGGCTCGGCTCTCCGTCCTGCGCCGGCATTGGCTTTTGTTCCGGCGAGCGACGCGAGGCTGGCCGGCCGCATGAAGGCTGATGACCAATGAGGAAGTCCGGGGAGGCCGCCAAGCCTGGACTGCAGGCGGCGAGCATCGCCCCGGCCGAGTAGTTTTTCATCACGATGGATTACTCGATCCGCCATCGCGCATCAGCGTCTCATAATCGCGACCGCCGTAGAAGATGTTGACGATGCGAACAAGATCGTCGCTGACAACATAGGCGATAATAGCCGAGTGCTCGAACGGCACCGTTCGCAACCCTGGTGCAATGTCATCGCGCGGCCGGCCGCCACGCGGTGCATTGCCGATGCTTCGGCAGCGATCTTCGATTCGAAGCACGAATTTCAGCGCTATGTCCGGATTTCCGCCGGCCTCGATGATGTGCTTGAAAATGTCAGCCAAATCGTTTCTGGCGGTTTCACGGTAGTCGACCTCAAGCCGCTGAATCATCAGCGCGGCCTGAATACCGAGCAAACAGTCCTCGGAGATGATCGCGCACCTCTTCTCCGGTATAGCCAGGCCTCGTATCCTCGATCGACGCCTTTACACGCGCCCTGATCGAGGCCATGCGCTCGGCATGTTCTTCCTCCTCGCGCTGGAAGGCGCGAAGCGCTGCGCGGATGACTTCGCTGGCCGAACCGAAGGAGCCGTCTTCAACCTTTTCGCGGATCATACGCGCCATGGCGGGCGTTACGGTGATTGACAGTTTCTCAGCGGATTCCATGGAATTTGGCCTCGCGATACAAAGTAGGATGTTATCCTACTTCTGCGCCGCGCAATCCGCAAGCAGGGAGCTACTCCGCCGCTTCCGCCCGAAAAGGCAGCCCCAGCCATTCGCGGCAGTCGGCGAGCGCGCGCGATGTCACCGCATGCCGCTTGGCGACCGTCTTGTCCTTGCCGCGCAGCCGCTTGCCCTCGATCTTTGGCGCGTCCACGGGCGGGAACAGACCGAAATTGACGTTCATCGGCTGGAAGGAGCGCTTTCCCGGCTCGTCGTCGGAGACAATATGGCCACCGGTGATATGGTTGAGCAAGGCGCCGAAAGCGGTGGTCAAGGGCGGCAGCGACGGCGCATGGCCAAGCCTTTCGGCGGCGGCAAAGCGCCCGGCGAGCAGGCCGATGGCGGCGCTCTCGACATAGCCTTCGCAGCCGGTGATCTGGCCGGCAAAACGCAGGCCGGGCCGCGACTTCAATTGCAGCGAAGCGTCGAGCAGCGTCGGCGAATTGATGTAGGTGTTGCGGTGCAGGCCACCGAGGCGGGCGAATTCGGCGTTTTCCAGCCCGGGGATGGTGCGGAATATGCGCACCTGCTCGGCATGCTTCAGCTTGGTCTGGAAGCCGACCATGTTGTAGAGCGTGCCCAGTGCGTTGTCCTGGCGAAGCTGGACGACGGCATAGGCCTTTACAGACGGATTGTGTGCATTGGTCAGCCCCATCGGCTTCATCGGCCCGTAGCGCAATGTCTCGATGCCACGCTCGGCCATCACCTCGATCGGCAGGCAGCCGTCGAAATAGGGCGTGCCTTCCCACTGCTTGAATTCGGTTTTCTGGCCGTCGACCAGCGCCTGCACGAAGGCATGGTACTGCTCCTTGTCCATCGGGCAGTTGATGTAGTCCTTGCCGGTGCCGCCGGGGCCGATCTTGTCGTAGCGCGACTGGAACCAGCAGATGTCCATGTCGATCGTGTCGAAATGGACGATCGGCGCGATGGCGTCGAAGAAGGCGAGCGCGTCGGCGCCGGTTGCTTCGGCGATCGATTGGGCGAGCGAAGGCGCGGTCAGCGGGCCGGTGGCGATAATCGCCTGGTCCCAGTCCGCCGGCGGCAGGCCGGGCACTTCCTCACGCTGGATGGTGATGAGCGGGTGGGCTTCGAGCTTTCTGGTTACCGCTTCGGAAAATCCGTCGCGGTCGACGGCGAGCGCACCGCCGGCCGGCACCTGATGCGCGTCGCCGGCGCTCATGATCAGCGAACCGGCCAGCCGCATTTCGGCGTGCAGCAGGCCGACGGCATTGGTTTGCGCATCGTCGGAGCGGAAGGAATTGGAACAGACGAGCTCGGCCAGCCCGTCGGTCTTGTGCGCATCGGTGCCGCGGACGGGACGCATTTCATGAAGGACAACGGGAATGCCGGCTTCGGCCGCCTGCCAGGCGGCTTCGGAGCCGGCGAGACCGCCGCCGATAACGTGAATGGGGTTCTTGTCCATGAGCGCCGAAATAGTCGCTTGGCGCAAGGATTGCAATTGCCAGGGATCGCACCGCAAGTGGGCTGCCTAGGAAAGACCGCCCAAAACAACAACACCCGCCGAGGGAGGAGATCCGGCGGGTGTCGTTTTGTTGGCCGATCCTCGGGAGGAGGTGAAGATCGACCGTATTCGCCATCGCCGGGGAGGAGGTCGGCTTAGACGAAATTCCTTTCGCCATTTGAAAGGGCGCGAAACCCTTTTTAGAAACAACCTAGAAACAGCGCCCGCCGGGGGAGGAGGTCCGGCGGGCGCCGTTTTTGTGGTCAACCCTCGGGAGGAGGTGAAGGCTGACCGTATCCGTCAGGGTCGGGGAGGAGGTCGACCCTGGCGAAATTCTTGTGGTTAGATCGCCCTGCGAGCGACCATCTTGATCTCGTCGCGGACGATGCCGAGATCGTTGAGCTGGCGATTCGACAGGCGACCCAGCTCGGTAACCGTCTCGCGGTAGACGCGCCAGTTACGATAGTTGCGGATCAGGTTCATTGTCGTTCTCTTTTCAAAACTGGTTCGGACCATTTGCGGCCCGAAGGATTAGACCGCCTTGCGGGCGACGTAGTGAATGTCGCTGCGGCTGATGCCGAGGTCGGTCAGTTCACGGGTGCTCAGGCGGTTCAGCTCGGACACGGTGTCCCTATAGCGGCGCCAGTTGCGATAGTTGCGGATCAGGTTCATGGTAGTCTCGTTTCGTCTTTCTTTCGGATCATTCCGTCTTTGTGTGCACCGTGAAAATAGGTGGGGTCATATCGATTTAAAAGCGCTATTGGTGCATGGCAGCAATGCAAATTGTGCAATGCAGCATCAACGCGCGTCCGGTTTTCCGCCCAGATCGGAAAATGCCGTTAGGTCAAACGTTTGGCCGGACGAGCTAAAAGGACCAAGCAAAGGGGGAGGGGCATGGCGAGCTATTCGTCACGGGTCAGGTCGGATATCGCGCGATGGCAGCAGGCTGGCCTGATCGACGCGCCGACAGCCGAGGCTCTAACGCGCGACGTCGAGGCAAACGAACGCAAATCGCTGAGTTTCGGCTCGATCCTGGCGATGATGGCGGCGCTGCTGTTCGGCGCGGCTATCCTGATCTTTATCGCCGCCAACTGGGAAGTCATCCCGCGGCTGGTGCGGGTCGCGGCACTTTTTGCCGTTATCCTTGCCGGCTATGTCGGCGGGGCGGTGCTGAAGATGCGCGACCATGCGGCGATCGGCGAAGCACTGTGGATCGTCGCGGCGGCGGCATTCGGCGGTTCGATCGCGCTGATCGGCCAGATGTATCATTTGTCGGGCGACGAGGCCTCGGCCTTGATCACCTGGGGCGCCGGCACCGCGCTGGCGGCGGTGGCGCTGCGCTCAAACCCGCTGACCGTCGCTGCCGTCGGCATCGCCGATGCCTGGCTGTTCCTGAGAGGGTTCGACTACTTCCGGCGCACGGAATTTCCGCATCTCTTCGTGGTCATGGCGCTAATTCTGTTCGCCGTTTCGTTCTGGACGCGCAGCCAGGCGGCGCGCCACCTGATCATCCTGTCGGTCCTTTTCTACCTCGTGCTGTTGGCCATGGAATACGACACGCTGCAAGTCGCCATCCCGCTCGTTGCCGCGTCGGTGCTGCTTTTTACCGCTGCGATCTTTGCTGCCGGGCCGGTCGAGAGGGTTTTGCAACTCGGCGGCAGGTTGCCCTTGCACGCGCTGGTCGGCTTTCTCACAGGCCTGGCGATGATCCAATTCGAACTGGCGGATGAAAGCAGCTACAATAGCGGCTTCGCCATTGCCTCGGCTGTTGCGCTGGCCGGCATCGTCGCGGCGATCGTGCTGGGCGGCCGCGAGAGCCGGGGACTGCGCTGGGTTGCCTATGCGGGCTTCGCCTTCGAACTCGCCATCATCTATGTGGTGATGCTGCAATCAATGCTCGACACGGCAGGCTTCTTCCTTGCGGCGGCGGTGCTTCTCGCCGTTCTTGCTTTCATTATCATCCGCATAGAAAAGCGCATGAACGCCTCGAACATGACAGGAGTGGCGGCATGATGACCGGCAAAAGACTGATCATCTCGGCGCTGGTCCTGGCGCTCGTCCAGATCGGCTTTCTGAGCTGGATCATCGCCGGACGCGCGGCGATCCTGCGCGATGGCAAGCAGGTCCTGCTCAGGGTTGAGCCGATCGATCCGCGCGATCTCTTGCGCGGTGACTACATTCTGCTCGGCTACGACATTTCGCGCATACCGGTGAAACTGATCGGCAACATTCCGGCCGGCAAGCTTTCCAGCGAGGAAACGTCGATCGTGGTCAGGCTGAAGCCGGGCGCCGACGGCTACTGGCAACCGACCGCAGCCTGGTTCGGGCAGGCGCCGGCGCCGGCCGCAGCCGACGAGGCCGATATATCAGGCCACGTCGCCGAAGGCTGGGACCTGCGCACGCCGGAGGCGACGATCGCGCCGGATTACGGCATCGAGCGCTTCTATCTGCCGGAAGGCGAGGGCATGGCGATCCAGAACGACATGCGGGTGCGGCCGTTCGGCATCCGCGTCGCGATCGCCGAGGACGGCACGGCACAGATCAAGGCGCTGATGGACGGCGACAAGACGTTGTTCGAGGAACCGCTTTATTAGTCCTCCTTCGCCAAGGCTTCGGAGGATACTTCTCGTCCAACTATCTTTGGGTGGCCTGCCAGCCGAAGCTCGAAGAGCGAAGGCTGGTGCGATGAAGGGACCAACTGGACCAATAAAATCAATCACCTGAGCGCGAACGCTGTAAAACGGCACTGTAAATCGACCCGCTGATATAACCGTTGCTATATTTCATAGTCTGACGTTTTCACCCCAAAAGTGAAAGCAATATCAAAGGCTTACGGGCTCTTCGCTCTGGTTATTAGGAATCTTTTCGGCTATGATGAGGCGCGGCCTTTCAAACGGAAAAGGCCGCCCGGTTCGCACCCGGACGGCCTAAATCAGAAGTATGAAAGATAGCCATGACTATACACGAAACAGACGACCCGGCGCAAGCTAATTCCCGTTTCGATCTCAGTGAGCTTCTAGCGGACGCGCCGTCGATCGCAACCAGTTTAGCGGCCTTTCACGATGACCCTAGATGGCTCCCCCGTCCCGATGGGAAACCGCTCAGCCTAAAGCCCGGCGCGGGCACGACCTTCACCACTGCAAACGCCACTGGCAGACAGGTCCGATTCATAGTCGGCAACGGCCTTGGCGTCATAACGCTTCACAATTGCGTTGCCGATGGCGTCATCGAATCATGGGCGAAAGAGCTAATCGAACGCTGTAATTCCTATGCCGAGGCGAACGGCGGGAGCGTCAACATATTCTTTCGCGGCACCCAGCATCTCGGCAAAGACAAGCGCGGCAAGCCCATCCACAAATGGACACGGGGTAGAGTGTCGATAGTGACCGCAGACGCTGACTGCGCCGTATCCGGCGCTCGCATCGGCACCGCAGACCTGAACTCCACCACAAAGGAAACGTGGAAGGCGGTCATGACTGCCGCGTCGAAATCTCATAGCGGTAAAGTGCGTCTCGACCTGGACAACAACCAAAATGTGAAGAAGACGCCCGACAACGCCTCCAACATCATCACCCACCATGCAGCCATGCAAGGCGTCTTCGCATTGGACGAATTCTATGAACGCGTGAAAGTGCAACGGCGACCAGACGGCAACCACTTCACCGGCAAGCATTGGGAAGGCGGCACCCTATCCGACGCCCATGCCGACGATGTTAGAACGTGGCTCAGCGCGTCACCGCTCAATGGTGGCATGGGCGCGGACTTTTCCAAAGATATAACCCATCTCGCCATCGGTCGAGCGGCGCGTGAAAACCTACTGCACCCTATCCGCGATTGGCTGACATCGCTTGCCCAATGGGACGGCACAGACCGAGCCGAAACAATGTTCATCGATTATCTGCGCTGCCCCGACACGCCTTACCATCGTGAAGCGGCCATGCTTTGGCTGATAGCTGCCGTGGCACGCGTGTTCGAGCCGGGGCACAAATTCGACTTCATGCCCATCATCGAAGGACCGCAGGGCAGCCGCAAATCAACGTTTGTGGCAACGCTGGGAATGGAGTGGGGCGGCGCGCCCACCATCGACTGGTCGAATAGCCAGAAAATGATCGAACAGACCGAAGGCTATTGGATCATCGAAGTCGGCGAGCTTGCCAGCTTGAACAAAGCCGAGGCGAATGAGGTGAAGGAGTCGCTTGTCAAAACCGAGGATCGCGCGCGCCTCGCCTATGCATACCAGCCTGTCACCCGGCGCCGGCAGTGCGTGTTCATGGGCACGACGAACGATGACCAGTACTTGAAAGACCCTACCGGCAACCGCCGCTATTGGCCGATCAAATCGACGGCGACAAGTGCCCATCCAATCGACATCGACGCGCTGAAAGAGGCGATACCCATGATTTGGGCTGAGGCGCTGTATCTCTATGAGTCCATGCGGGACGGCTGGCCGGATGGCAGCGCCTTGAACCTCTCACTGTCACGGGAAGCCGAGAAAGAAGCATTGGCGCTGCAGGCCAGTCGCCGGGCGGAAAGCGACGTGGAAATCCTGGCAGGCCAGATAGAGGCATGGCTTGGCCAGCCTTTGGGCGATTTCGATGACGACGACGAACCGAGGCGATACCGCACGACCACATGCACCGCTCAGATATGGCGCGAGATGCTGCACCGTGACGCTTCGCCTGGCACTGTGGACGCCATGCGCATCGGCAGGGCTCTTACCATGTTGACGGCCTGGAGGCGGTCTAGTGGCCCGGTTTCTCGTGACGATCTGAAGGAAAAATACGGCCGTGTCATTGCTTACGATAGGGAGGCATAGCCTGCTTACCCTGCCTGCTAACCTTGCCTGCCGAGGGTTAGCAATTGCCCTTAAACTGCTAACCCTGCTAACCCTGCCGACTTCGAAGGTTAGCAGGTTTTATATAAACAATTTCAATGGCTTACAACAACTGCTAAGCTGCTAACCCTCTATCTACGGACTCTCTGAAAGTGATGAGCAATTGAGACACAGCCCATTTCCGGAAGAGCACTTAAGACACAGCCCATTTGTGTACCTCAATCGTAGAGTCTTGGGAAACAGGGTTAGCAAGGTTAGCAGGCACACAAAGGAGACCGAGACAAATGATTGACCTTGTCCCATTTCCCTCGGCGGGTCCCTCCCATGGGCGGCCTGGTGCGGGGGTCTCAGACCGCAAAAGAAACCTCTTTGCAGAATTTTTCACAAATGGATTGCCGTAATGGAATACGATCTAACTGACCTGCTTTCGAGCGATGACCCGCCTGCCGCTGGCCTCCCGCAGACGGTTCACGAAAGCCAGCTTGCCGGCCTGCTAGGGATTTCCCGGCAGCGCGTGGCTGACCTTGCCCGCTCAGAGATTGTCATTAAGACCGGACGTGCGGAATACGATCTTCCGGCTTCAATCAAAGCCTATTGCGCCCATCTGCGCTTGCACGCTGGCAGGGCCGGCCGCCCAAGCGAAGGGGGCGACGTGCTGAAGGCCGAGCGCCTGCGGCTGACCAAAGCGCAGGCGGAAGCCCAAGAGGCAAAGAACCGCCTAGCCGCTGGCGAGATGGTCAGCGCCGCAGCCGTCAACCGCGAATGGCAATCGATCCTCCGCGACATCCGGGCCGCTGTCCTAGCCGTCCCGAGCCGCTACGGGGCAACCATGCCGCACCTGACGGCAAACGATGTTGCCGCGCTTGATTGCGAGATTCGGGGCGCGCTGGAAGGTCTCGCCAATGGAAACGCTTGATCGCATCCGGCGCGATGCGCTGGAAGTCCTGCGGCCGCCCGTCCATATGCCGTTGGCCGACTGGATCGAAGGTAACATCTTCCTGCCGTCGACCGCTTCAGCCACGCCTGGTAGAATGCGCTTGTACGCCTATCAGCGCGGGATTTGCGAGGCGCTGGACGATCCCGAAACGTGGGAGATCGTGTTTCAGAAATCAGCCCGTATCGGCTTTACGGCGCTGCTAGCTGGCTACGTCGGGCACGTCGTCTCGACCGCACCCGCGCCAATTCTCGCAACGCAACCGACGACCGACGACTCCCGCGCTTTCAGCGTCGACATTGAAGCACTGTTTGAAGCTTCGCCCGCAATCCGGGGGCTAATTTCCGACGGCGCGGACGAGTCGGGCCGCTCGACCATGATGCGGCGGCTGTATCCAGGCGGGAGTCTGGAATTCCTGTCAGCCTCCAGCCCGCGCGCTTTTCGACGCAAGCTGGGCAAGATCATCATTGCCGACGAAATCGACGCCTATGCGCCAACGGAGGAAGGTTCAGTGTTGGACCTTTTACGGATGCGCAGCCAAACCTACCGCGACCGGAAGATGGTTTTCGGTGGCACCCCGATTTTCGATCATGGGCCGGTCACACGACTTTATGACGCGTCCGACAAGCGCATTTTCGAAATTCGTTGCCCGTCCTGCCGAGAGCACTTCGAACTGAAATGGCAGCATGTGCGGTGGGATGAGGGCAAGCCGGAAACGGCTCATGTTATCTGCCCGGAAAATGGCTGCATCATCGAAGAAAAACACAAGATGCAGGCGGTACAGGAAGGCCGCTGGCGCGCAACGGCGCCGGAAGTGACAGGACGGGCCGGCTTTCGCATCAACTCGCTTGTGAGCCCGCATTTTAACGCTCGCTGGTCGACGCTGGCAGCGGAATTCCTGCAAGCCAAGCGGACACCCGAAACGCTGCAGACGTTCACCAACCTGGTGTTGGGTGAGCCCTGGCGCACGGAAGGTGAAGACTTTGACCAGCATGAACTGTTCGGCCGGCGCGAAGCTTTCAGCCTCGAAAACCTGCAAGATGACGTTCTGTGGATCACTGCCGGCATCGACTGCCAAGACGACCGCTTGGAAGCCGTAATTTGCGGCCATGGGCAGACCGATCTGCACATACTCGATCATCGCGTCTTTTGGGGCAACATCGACGGCGAAGCGGTTTGGCAGGAACTGGACTCGATGTTGCGCGAGACTTGGAAGCATCCGCGCGGTGCAACGATCGGAATCAGCGCGGCTTGCGTTGACTCTGGTGACGGTGGCCATACCGAGCTTGTGAACGCCTTCACACGGCCGCGTTTTGGTCGGCGCGTCGTGTCGATCAAAGGTGTTTCGGGCTTCTCCCGCCCATTCCTGCAAAAGTCGGGCAGTCAGCACCTATGGCTTGTCGGCTCAGACGCCATCAAATCGAATCTGTTTGCCCGGCTATCGCGCGCCACGGGCGTTCGCTTTAGTGAAGACCTGCAGGCGATTTATTTCGAGCAATTGACTTCGGAAAGGCGCGTTGTGCGATACGCGAAGGGCCAGCCCGTGGCACGCTTTGAGCGCAACAAAGGCGCCCGAGCCGAGTCCTTGGATGCGACCGTCTACGCATGGGCAGCGCGATTGCTGATAAATCAGAATGCCGAGCGGCGCGGCGAGGAATTGAAATCTCTCGCCGCGCCGAAACGGGCATCGGTTGTGATTCGGTCGAAGTGGTTAGAAGCGGGTTCGACTTAGCAGGGCCACGCGCCTACCAGCTGGGCGAATGATCCAAGAAGAATCGCAACAAAACCTATCGCAAAAATGGTTCGGCGACGGTTCAATCGATCGACGGAGTCGAGTATCAAAATATTCTTCATAAACGCATCGACTTAAGTGAGTCGCCCGCCATCGTCTCTAGGTTAGAGGCGTCAAGAACTCGCTTTGCCGATGGAGATATTTCAAGTTTACGCGATATTTGTTGACCGGCAGCAATCAGAAGTAAGTCCTGTTCCATTTCCAATCGACTGAGTCCGTCATATATAGCGGCCCGCCATTCAAGAGCTACAATGCTTACGCCAACGATATTGACAATGAGACCCGCGACAGAAATCCACTGCCCGTCTATCCCGGCTACATCACACATGGGCTTCGACCCCCCTTCGGCCGACAAGTTCCGTTGAATATGAACGGATCATAACGATATCATATTGATTATTCATCCAAAATGGCTTGAGTGCAGGAACACATAAGCATTTCGCCGATCTGGAAAAGATAGCCGACGCCTAGGCCGGTACGGTCTTCGGTAATCTCCCGAATCTTGCGGGTGAGCATCAGCAAATCGTCATTTTCCACAGCAAGCTGGACGTGCGCAATAGCAAGCTGCCTGCCCCTAATGTTTTGTGTTCTGTACATAAAAATAACCCCCGTAAATGTTTCAACGGAGTTACGAATGTCACAAGTGAAAGTTTGCGTCAATACACGTCTCAAACGTTCTTTTCACGTTTATCGTGGTCCTGAAAGGCACCGGGATTTCTCGCGGAATTCTATTTCTTGGCATGAGACCGATGCGCAATATTGAGTCGATGTTACTTGCATCGGTAAAATGATAGAGCCTGGAGGGATACATACGTCAGCGGAGATGGTCGAAAGCCAGTTCAAGGTGTTTTTCAGTTACCTTGATACCGTTGTCTTTGAACCACCTCGCGACCATCCACGCCGCTAGATCGAACGGCATGCCCATGCGTGCGCAGTTATCGACCGCGCGCTGAACCCGTTTCAACTGTGCAGCGTTCATCTTTCCAGACCTTCCGATTGTGGGGAAAACCGGCGCGGCGAATGGGCACCCGCCGCGCCGGGCCTGTCAGCGTCCGACTTCTCAGGATCGTCGCCAACTGCGCCAAGCGGGGGAGATGAATCCAACCCGGCGCACTACTGAATTCGATAGGCGGGCGAAGGTTCAACGCCCTTCGCCCGCCCTGGCATCGAACCGATGGGACTCCACTCTCAGCGGCTCGACAGTGAACTTAAATATAACTGCCGGACTTGTCAACAGTTATACTTTTCACATTAGAAGTGAAACCATTCACATTAAAGTAGTAATTCCAATACTATTGTGCAAATCCGTAGTTCGAGCTATATGACTCGATTATGAACTTGACCATTAAAGACCTTGCAAGCGATATCGCTTTGGCCGGCGTGCATGTCGAGACTGCCCGGCATCGTATAAGCAGTTACGCCAAGGATGGCCTTATCTGCGGCAGGCGCGAAAAGCCGAACACATCACCGACAATCTACAAGCCGATTGATGCCGCTGTGGCTGTAATCCTCTCAGCACTTCAAGATTGCGGTGTTGCCGACCTCGACCTGCAACGCGACGTGGCAATCACGGCTTATCCTGGCTTGGAACGCTGTCTATCGGGCCTGGCGCGGGGGGAGAGCTGGTCTCTTGTGACCGACATCTACCGAGGCACGCTTGGGCGCTTCGTGAATGTGAACCTGGTGCGTCACGATCAGCCTGCCACGCGGCGCATGCCGATTGCCATGACCCCGCGCGGTGCGATCGTCATCGTCCTGGACGAAATGCTTAGCCCCGTCGTGCGTCGGCTCAATCCGCCTAAAGGGGCAAACTGATATGGGCTTGTATCAATCCGCAAAGGCGTTCCTGTCGCGCACGGCTGCGTCAACGGCAGTTCGTCGGTATGACGGTGCAACCGGCGCGAAGAGCCGCTTCGATGCTGGCCGCGCGACCTTCAGCACCTACGCAACCGAAGTCAGCGCGGCACGTGGCACGGTGCAGGGCCGCGCGCGTCATGTGGTGGCAAACAACGCGCTAGCCAGCGCCGCGAAAGAGGCTAGGAAGACTGCCGTTGTCGGGCCGGGACTGATCCCCACAAGCCAGCACCCCGACCCTGCAATACGGGCCGCACTGGACGCCTATTTCGCGCGATGGGCCAAACGGGCAGCCCTGACCGGCCGCAGCAATTTCGGCACGCTTACGGCTAACGCTGTCGGCGACGAGTTTGTGGACGGCGAAGCGTTCGCCCGATGGGTTGGCGACCAGCTTCAGGTAATCCCTGCCGAGCAAGTGGCGTCCGATCTGACCACGATGCTTTCGGTCGGCCGGCAGATCGTCAATGGCGTCGAAATTGACGGCGATGGGCGAGTCCTCGCCTACCATATCCATCCGGCTCGCCCGACTGATGTTTTCGCAACCTATGCGCCACCTGTTCGCGTCGATGCTGAAGACGTGTTGCACCTGGGCCAGTTTGAAACCGGCTCTTATCGGGCAATCTCGAAATTCGGGCCCGTCTTGCTTCGCCTCGATGCGCTCGACTCGCTCGAAGACGCTCAGGCGATGAATGTTAGAATGGCTGCGCTCTTGTCCGTCATCTTGACGAATGAGAACGACACCAGCGCCGACGATCCGCTGCAGGAAGGCGCAGGGCTTGCCCCCGGTGCAATCCTGAAAATTCCAGGCGGTTGGAAGGTCAACAGCACGGCTCCACAACAGGCACAGCAAAGCGCTGAGCTGGTGCAGCACATGATCCGCACCATTGCGGCCGGCTTGGGCATTCCGGTTCATCTGGTCGACGGCAATCTGACCCAAGCCAATTATTCGAGCCTGCGCGCCGCGCTGGTGACCTTCCGGCAGACGATCGACGCCTATCAATTCAACGTGCTTCAACCGTGCTGGCTTGATCCCGTCTGGCGTCGTGTCGCAACAGCAGCCGTCTTGTCGGGCGAGATCGACGCAAAGATAGACGACGACCTTTTCGCGGTGGAATGGATTCCGCCCGCTCAGCCTTGGGTCGACCCGGAAAAGGATCTGAAGGCGCAAGTTCTCGCGATCGACAACGGCTTGATGAGCCGGAAACAGGCTGTCGCAGCCCAAGGCTACAGCATCGAAAAGCTGGACGCGGAAATCGCCGCTCATCCCGCGATCACCAAGCCCCAAGCCCCAAAGGAAACTCAACAGTGACCGTGCAGCTTACAGGCGACCCGCGCAAAGCGGCGCGCATCATCCTGCCGCCTCGCAACATTCGCGACGGTGGCGAGAAATTCAGCCGTTCAATCACCTTCGACGGCTCGACTCTGAACGAAGATACTTTGACCGTTCCGGTTGTCTTCGCGACCTCGACTCCCGTCATGCGCCGCGACGCAAAAGGGCCGTACCGCGAAGTTCTTTCAATGCGTGGGCTGCGCATTCAGGACGGCGAAGATTATCCCCTTCAGTTGGATCACGATACGTCATCCCGTTCGACGGTCGGGCGTGTTCACAGCGTGAAGATCGAAGGCGACAAGGCGCTGGCGCAAGCCCGCTTTTCGGCTGCCGACGACTTGAAGCCCATTCGCCAGCGCGTGGCAGACGGGACGCTGCCGCACCTTTCGGCCGGTTACATCGTTCATCGGTGGGCCGAGTCCGTGGACGCCAAAGGCGTCCGAACCAAAACCGCCGTCGACTGGTCACTGATCGAAGTCTCTCTAACGCCAATCCCGGCAGACCCAAATTCCAGAATCCAAAGGAGCACTGAAGAAATGGAAGACGACATCATTGAACTGACTCCGGCTCAGCGTCGGACCGAAATCCGCGTCATCGGCCGCGCTGCCGGTATGAAAGCGGAAGAGATCGACGACATGATTGATCGTGATCTTGATCCCGTTGCGGCCCGCGCCGAGGCGTTCGAACATATGCAGACGCGCCAGGCGCCGCGCATTCGCGTCGTCGCTTCCCATGACGACCCGGCAGCGATCACGACTCGCGCGTCGGACGCCTTGGCTTTCCGCATGGGCGGCGTTGCCGAACTGCCGGCAGCGTCCCGCGAATTTGCCAATATGTCGATGCTCGATATGGCACGCGACTCGCTCACTCGTGCCGGCGTATCCGTTCGCGGTCTCTCGACCGACGAAGTTTTGCAGCGCGCCTCGCACGGCACATCTGATTTCCCACTCGTGGTTTCGAACGCTGCCAACAAGACCCTCATGGGCGCCTATCAGGCGGCCGAAAGCCCTCTGAAGACGGTTGCACGGCAGCGCACGCTTCCGAACTTCAAGGAGTCGACCTCGATCCGCCTGGGCGGCATGGGCCGCCTGGAGGAACTGAGCGAGCACGGGGAAATCAAGGCAACGTCGCGTGGTGAGACGGGCGAAAAGATCAGCCTTGCCACCTATGCCCGTCGCTTCGATCTGACTCGCAAGCTCATGATCGATGATGATACCGGCGCTTTCGGCGACATCGTTGCGGCTCTTGCGCAGGCAGCGGCGCAGACCGAAGCCGATTTGCTTGTCAGCCTGCTTCTCGACAATCCGGCGATGGCTGACGGCGTGGCAGTCTTCCATGCAAACCATGGGAACCTGTCGACCGGCGCCGCGCTCGCTGAAGCTTCACTCTCGGTTGCTCGCCTCGCCCTTCGCCAGCGCAAAGACCTGGATGGCAAGACGCTGATTTCGGCCACTCCGAAATACCTGGTTGTCGGGCCGGAAATCGAAACGGCCGCTGAAAAGCTGCTTTCGGCAATTCAGGCAACCAAGACCGACGACGTGAACCCGTTCGCCGGCAAGCTCACCTTGCTTGTGGAGCCGCGCATTGCAGACGACCAATGGTATGTCTTCGCCGATCCCGCGCGCCTTGCCGGCCTGCAGTACGCCTATCTCAGCGGCGCTCAGGGGCCGCAGATTCAGCGACAGGAAATGTGGGACACGCTGGGCGTATCGTTCCGCGTCTTCGAAGACTTCGGCGGCGGCTGGGTTGACTACCGGGCAGCGCAGAAGAATCCGGGCGTCTGATCATGTCGGTTCTGGCGAATCTAGGGGAGTGGCGCGACCGGCTGAAGGAAGCCCGTTACTCGGGCATCCGGAGCGTTCGCGACTCCAACGGCGAGGAAATCACCTACCGCAGCGACGGTGAAATGAAAGCCGCGCTGGCGGCTCTCGAACGCGAATGCGAACTGGCATCGGGTAAGCGCCCCGCATCGATCGTCTATCCAACTATGTCGAAAGGAATCTGACATGAAAAACTACATTCAGCCTGGTCACGTGCTGACCATTCCGGCCGCTGCCGTCACTGTTTCCGGTGACGTTGTTGTCGCCGGCTCGATCGTCGGCATTGCTGCCGGCGCCGCCGCCATCGGCGACGACCTCGACCTTGCCTTGGGTGGAGTCTATGAACTGCCCAAGGTCTCAGCGCTCGCAATCGCTGTCGGCGACAAGGTGTACTTCGACGCGGCAACCAAACTGGTCAACAAGACGGCAGCCGGTAACACGCTGCTTGGCGTTGTCGTCGCGGCGGCTGCCAATCCGTCCGCTACGGCACGTGTGAGGCTCAACGGGGCGTTTTGATCCAATGGAAAAGTTGAAGAAGGTAAGGAAGGTACCGCCCAAGGTTGGTGAATATTATCTAGTTCGAACCATCTACGGGAACTGGCTGGGTATGCTGGACAATTGGCCCATTATCGGGCCGAAGCATTCCGATGATGAATATTTTCATCTATCCGAAGACCATTACCACATTGACGTTAGGTTTACTGATCCAAAATTTCACACCCACGCAGAGGCATTTGAAAAGGTAATCCTTGCTAATAATAAAGTTCCCGTTGTTTGGCGGAAACGCATGTGTCATGCGAGTTGGATTTATCACACACTGGGCGTCTGCTCCAGTGTGATTGAACTCAATCAACATTATGCCGGTCAAACCGCGAGGGCTGGGAAATCTGGTTGGATTTGTCCGCACAAGAAATTGAGTCTCGGGGAAATTCAGCCTGATGCATTTGGCGTCATTACTTGCCCGCTTCACGGACTCCGGATCGATGGGAAGACAGGCGTTTGCCTTGGTCCCGAACCCCGTGAGGGCCGGGTGCTCGGAGTGTCGGCGCTGAAAGAGCGGCTCGCGTATCTTGAGGCACGCATAGAAGCTAATCTCGCTTTAGCACCTGCCGAGTAGCCAGCCCCGCCGCCGCATTCTTTTTCGGGTGTGGCAGCCGCTGCCACACCCGTCCGCTACCGCGCGCGTTCGGTTCAACGCTTCTTTCTGATTTCAAGCCAGAAGGTCGGACAAGTCATTGGCGAGTCCGGCCTTCTCATGCTTGCCCAGCAAATCGCTATACCATTGCATCATGCTGACGCGAGTCGTCCATCGTTCGCCTCGGTCATAGGCTGATCGTATGGCGTCGTCGGGCGCATGGGCCAGTTGGTGCTCAATCGCTTGCCCATCCCAAACCGGGCTTTCGCTTTCATTCAGGATCGTTGAAGCCGTAGCACGGAAGCCGTGAACGGTTGCGCGTCCGTGGTATCCGCAGCGGTAAAGAGCAAAGAGCAGGCAATTTTCGCTTACTGGTTTCTTAGGGTAGGGGCCGGGTAGCACCCATTCGCTGCCGTTAGCCAGTTCGCGCAACCGCAGGAAGATTGCCTTGGCCTGCTGGCTGAGCGGCACCTTAAATTCCCGCTTCATTTTCATGCGGTCGGCAGGGATAGTCCAAACGTCTTTCTTGAAGTCGAATTCCGACCATTTGCCGAAACGTATCTCGTCTGTTCGAACAAAGATGTGAGCGACGGCTTTGAGGCCGAGCCGCGTCGACTCTTCCATGGGCGTCTTGGTCAGTCTGACAAAAAATTCTGGCAGTTCTGCTTCCTTAAGCGCTGAGCGATTGTTGCCCTTGGGAACTGGCTTCAAGACGACGCCAAGGCTGGCAGCGGGGTTTAACTCGATATGTTCTGAGGCAATCGCAAACTCAAAGATGGACCGCACCATTTGGTGAATGCGCCGCGCCGTGTAGGTGGCGTCCCGAGCTTCGATTGCCTTTAGAGGTTCAAGGACGGCTTTGGGCTTGATGTCGGCAATGGCCGTGTCACCTAGCGCCGGCAGTATGTCATCTTCAATGCGTTTCCAAATGCGCCGTGAGTAACTAGTTTTCCAGCCTGGCAGCTTCGCTTTGAACCATTCCCGTGCGACCGCTTCAAAGGTGGGGCGGCTATCTCCCGGCTTCGCGGCGGGGTCAATCCTGCTTTCAATTTTCCGCTTCAATTCGTCCCGCAAGTCGCGCGCACGGGCGAGGCTGATATCGGGGTAGGGGCCGAAATTGGCCGTCTGTCTCTTGCCGTTAAAGGCGTAGTCTTGGCGCCATAATTTTGAACCGTTGGGCTTAACGAGCAGAAATAAACCTTGCCCATCGGTCAGATTCCATGGCCTTTCGCGAGGCTTCGCCTGTCGGCACTGATTGTCTGTCAGTTTCATATCGAGTCCCCAAAATACAGCGTCGACCGCAGATTTACAGCACTTGACGCTGTAATCAACCGGGACGCATGGGGACGCATGGTTCCCTGTTCGTTCACCTGTGATCCACTTAAGCGTTGAAAATATTCACGTTTTCTGTGAATTTCAGGGGAGGAAATAGGACAGAAAAGAGTTGCTGGTGCGGATGAAGGGACTCGAACCCCCACGCCTTTCGGCACTGGAACCTAAATCCAGGGCGTCTACCAATTCCGCCACATCCGCGTCGCCCGGCCAATCTCATGTAGCCATCATTCTGTCAATGTCGGAGCCCACATCGGCATCATTGGCCGGAACGCGAAGATGGTTGAAAATCAGCCGCGCCTGTGACAAAAGGCGTGTCGAATGTGACGGGACGCGACGATCCGCTTCTGCAGAATGTGATAAGAAGTAGGAAAAACAAAGACTTATTCACATTTTGGAGCGTATTTCTGGAGGGTTTGTGCCGCGTTGAGCGGACAGATCGCCAAGTCCCGCACCAAAAGCCATTCCCGGCAAGATCATACCGGCAGGCTGTAAACGGCAGGGGCCGTTTGACGGCCTCATTAGTGGAAACAAAGGTTTTATGATGCAGGTCACCGAAACGCTCAACTCCGGTCTCAAGCGCGAGATCAAGATCACCGTGCCGGCCGGTGACATGGAAGCCAAGCTGATGGCGCGGCTCTCCGACGCCAGGAACAAGGTCCGCATCAACGGCTTCCGTCCCGGCAAGGTGCCGGTGCAGCATCTGCGCAAGGTCTACGGCAAGTCGTTCATGGCCGAAGTGGTCAACGAGATCCTCAACGATTCGACCCGTTCGATCATCACCGGGCGCGGCGAAAAGGCTGCCATGCAGCCCGAAGTGATCATGACCGAGGACGAGAAGGAAGCCGAGAAGATCCTGGCAGGCGGTGCCGACTTCGAGTTCCGCCTGAACTATGAGGTCATTCCGCCGATCGAGATCAAGGATTTCTCCGACATCAAGGTGACGCGCCAGGTGTTCGACGTGCCGGATGAAGAGATCGACGAGCAGGTCAAGCGTGTCGCTGAATCCGCCCGCACTTACGAGCCGAAGACCGGCAAGGCCGCCGAGGGCGATCGCGTGACCATCGATTATGTCGGCAAGATCGACGGCGAAGCCTTCGGCGGCGGCGCCGGCACCGATCAGCCGCTGGTGCTCGGCTCGAAGGAATTCATCCCCGGCTTCGAGGACCAGCTGGTCGGCAGCAAGGCCGGCGACGAGAAGCAGGTCACGGTTACCTTCCCGGAAAACTACCAGGCGGCGCATCTGGCCGGCAAGGAAGCCACTTTTGACGTGACGATCAAGGAAGTGTCGAAGCCCGGCGCGCTTGAGATCAACGACGAGATGGCCAAAAATCTCGGCCTTGAATCGCTGGAGCGCCTGCGCGAGGTGATGCGCGGTCAGATCGAGAACCAATTCGGCTCGATAACGCGCCAGAAAGTCAAGCGGCAGTTGCTCGACCAGCTCGACGCCGCCTACTCGTTCGAGGCGCCGTCCAAGCTCGTCGAGGCCGAGTTCAACAACATCTGGAACCAGGTCAACCGCGACCTCGAAGCTGCCGGGCGCACCTTTGCCGACGAAGAGACGACGGAAGAAGAAGCGCGTGCAGAATACATGCGGCTTGCCGAGCGCCGCGTACGTCTCGGCCTGGTTCTCGCCGAAATCGGCGAGAAGGCCGGCGTCACCGTGACGGACGAGGAATTGCAGCGCGGCCTGTTCGAGCAGGTGCGTCGCTATCCGGCCAACCAGCAGCAGGAAGCCTTCGAATTCTATCGCAACAATCCCGAAGCGCTGAACACGTTGCGCGCGCCGATGTTCGAAGAGAAGGTGGTCGACCATCTGCTCGGCCAGATTTCGGTCACCGATGTCAAGGTCGGCAAGGAAGAGCTGCTGGCCGACGACGAGGATACGGAGACAACCAAGGTCAAGCCGGCGAAGAAGGCGGCTGCGAAAAAAGCGGACACCAAGAAGGCCGACGACGACGCTGAAGAGCCGAAGAAAAAGGCCGCGCCGAAGAAGAAGGCCGCCAAGGAAGCTGAATAACGTCCCTGCTGAATTCCGAAAGGCCGCCTTCTCGAGGCGGCCTTTTTCGTTGTGGCGCAGACGCAACGGATTTCACGCATCTGGCGGTCGAGGTGGCGATATGAAGCTTTGATGATTATCTGCGCTGGGTTGCTGACCGCAGCGGTTGTTGGAGGCATCGTTGAGACAGTTCTTCGGTATCGGAAGCGTGGCGGCGGCGTTCCTGCTTGCGTCGGTCTGCGGCATTGCCCAGGCTGATACGGTTCTCGACAACTGGCGGTTCGACAAGAGCAGCGATGGCCTTGTCACCGCCTCGCTTTACGCGACCAACAAGCTCATCACCGGCGGCGGCGCATTGAGCTACAGCCCGGTTTTGACGATCGCCTGCCGGACAGCCGGCGAACCGCGTTGGAGCGAATGGCTGCAGCTGAGCGACACCGTTTCCGCCAGCCGAACCATCGCCATGTCGGTGACTGTCGGCCAATCCGGCAAGCTCAACGAAAGCTGGTCGGTCGGCCCGCGCAGCAGAATGCTGGTCCGCGACGGTGCCGACGGCATCAGGCGACTGATTTCCGCGGACCGGCTGCTGCTGTCCTGGCGGTTCGGGCTGCTGTCGGGGCGCGGCAAAGCCGAGTTTGACCTCACCGGAGTTGAAGAGGCGATCGGCCGGATCGCCGCCAGCTGCAACACCAAATTGCCTTGAGCAGATTGTCCGCATTAAACCTTCGCATGGCCGAACTCTACCTGCCGGCCGGGTTCTGTGGTATGTAGGTGCCGCAACCCCAGGCAGTGGATATCCGTTCTGCCATTCAAGAGCGCATGCCAGCGGACTAAATGTCGGCCTGTGCAGGTCAGCCAGGGCAAATTGGCGATCAGGGAGGAAATTCCATGCGTGCCATTGTGTTTTTTATCATCATGTCCGTCGCCACCGTCATTGCCGGCCCCTCGCGGGCACAGGATGCCGCGGCGGGTGAGAAGGTCTTCGCCAAATGCAAGGTCTGCCATATCGCGGACAAGGATCAGAACAAGATCGGTCCGTCCTTGAACGGCGTCATCGGCCGAACGGCCGGCACGCATCCAGGGTTCAGCTATTCCAAGGCTATGACCGAGGCCGGAAAATCCGGCGTTAAATGGGACGAAGCCACGCTGACGACCTACCTTCACGATCCCAAGGCGATGGTCAAAGGAACGAAGATGGCATTCCCCGGCCTCAAGAAGGACGAGGACGTCGCCAATGTCATTGCTTATCTGAAGCAATTCTCCAAATAGCCCGGCTCTTCCGCCGGATCTTGGTATAGCAAACAGGTCGAGGCATAGCCTCGGCCGCAATCTGCCGGCAGTGTCGGTGGGGAGGGCGGCTCGTTGCAAAAAAGACATTGGCCGGCTAGGCTGCCATTCCCATCGGTGGTCGTCTGAATGTCGACTGAAGAAAGCCGTCTCAAGGATACCGGCATCCGCCTCTCGGAGGCGACGGC
The DNA here is from genome assembly GCF_040323505.1 of Mesorhizobium sp. M0040. NCBI lineage: Bacteria > Pseudomonadati > Pseudomonadota > Alphaproteobacteria > Hyphomicrobiales > Phyllobacteriaceae > Mesorhizobium > Mesorhizobium sp. M0040. Next base: position 56,828 of record NZ_JAMYVA010000003.1, on the reverse strand, counting down.
GGGTGATTTCTTTGCGCTTTTGAAACCACGCGTCATGGCGCTTGCCGTGTTTACTGCCTTCGTCGGCCTGATGATGGCGCCCAGCGTGATGAATCCAGTTATCGCCGTAATTGCCATCGGCGCAATCGCGGTTGGAGCGGGAGCCGCCGGCGCGCTCAATATGTGGTACGACGCAGACATAGACGCCTTGATGTCTCGCACGTCCAAGCGACCAATTCCGTCCGGTCGCGTCACACCTGGCGAAGCTCTCAGCTTCGGTCTGGTGCTTTCCGCACTGTCGGTCATGACGCTCGGCGTGCTGGTGGGGTGGCTCGCCGCATCGTTGTTGGCGTTCACCATCTTTTTCTATGTCGTTATCTACACGATGTGGCTGAAGCGCTCGACGCCACAGAATATCGTCATAGGCGGCGCGGCAGGCGCCCTTCCTCCGGTGATCGGGTGGGCTGCTGCAACCGGCGCAATCGGCATTGAAAGTCTCATCCTGTTTCTGATCATTTTCCTCTGGACGCCGCCTCATTTCTGGGCGCTGGCCCTTTTCAAGGTCGGTGACTATGCCGCGGCGGGGGTCCCGATGATGCCGAATGTGGCCGGCCAGCACTCGACCAGAAAACAAATCTTCGCCTATTCGCTGCTCTTGGCGCCAATCGGCGTGCTCCCTTGGGGCTTCGGCTTCGCGAGCGGATACTACGGCACTGCTTCAGCCGCGTTGGGTACAGGTTTCATTTGGCAGGCCTGGAAGGTTCTCGTCGCCGACAAGGAGATGAAGCCGGCAAAGGCACTGTTTGCGTATTCGATTGTCTATCTTTTCGCAATATTTGCGGCGTTGCTTGCCGACACCATTGTAATGCGAGTGATCGCTTCAGCCGACTATTGACCCCGGCTCAAAACATCACGTTGGCAGAGCACAAAATCCCAGCAACAGCAGAATAATGACGCCAAGGCCGAGTATGAGAACTGTCCTTCCGTCCATGACCTTCACCTTCGACTAGAAGAGCATATCGAAGAACGGCGTCCGTAGCTAGTCAGGCTACCCGGGAGCTCCTACTCCCGGGCCTTCCTACAAAGCGCGACAAGTCCCCCGCATGAGAGTATATTGATCATGGTGCAGGTCGCGGTTTGCGTGGGCCAATCATGCAGAACGGCAGCACCGTAAAACGCGACCTTACCGGACCTGGTCTGGAGGAATGGTCATGGCAAGCTTTCACGTGATAGCAGGCGCCGGCGAGACGCTGGAACACACCAGAATTCGAAAAATCGGTGTCTCCGATCTTTTTGATGCGCTCAGGCGTGGCGTCGATGATTTCATGGTCAAACCGTCGCACATCGTTTTTCTCTGCCTGATCTATCCGATTGCGGGAGTCGTGCTTGCTGTCTGGACATCAGGTAACAACACGCTGCCATTGCTGTTTCCGCTTGTATCCGGCTTTGCACTGATTGGTCCGTTCGCGGCGATCGGCCTCTATGAGATCAGCCGGCGACGGGAAGCCGGGCTCGACGCCTCGTGGAGGCACGCCTTTGAAGTCAGGAGTTCTCCGGCACTGCCGGCTATTGCAGCGGTCGGCGTCATGCTGCTTGCGATCTTTATCGCCTGGCTTTTGACGGCCCAGATATTCTACCAGACCCTGTTCGGCCCGGCGCCGCCGCAATCGCTGTCCAGCTTCATCAGTGAAATATTCGCCACGGGACGCGGCTGGACGCTCATCATCCTGGGTCACGCCATCGGCTTCGTGTTCGCCGCGGTTGTGTTGTGCACCACGGTCGTCGCATTCCCGTTGTTGCTCGACCGCGATGTCGGCGCCTACGAAGCCATCCACACCTCGGTGCGCGTTGTCCTGGCCAACCCGATCGTGATGGCCGTGTGGGGCCTTATCGTCGCCGTCGCCCTGATCGTCGGCTCGCTGCCAGTGTTCGCCGGGTTGGCAGTCGTGCTGCCGATCCTTGGTCATGCGACCTGGCATGTCTATCGGAAAGTTGTGGAATCGCCGCCGGCCACCAGACCGTGAGCTGAAAAAAACCTGCCCTGCGCGCACCGGTGAAAGTGCCGGTGCGGGCAGGGTGGGGCAGAGCTTTCAATAGGCCGGGTGGCTGAAACGGGCCTGGCGCGCGTCCTTTGTCAGGTCGCGGAAATCCTTGCCGCTCACATGCACCAGCGTCCTATGGTCACCGCCCTCGAAATAGATTTCGGGAGCGTCGCCGAGGCTTTCATCCAGGACCACTGGCACATCATAGGCAGCGCCGATCGGCGGCACAGCGCCGACATCGCAATCGCCGAACAACGAGACCACCTCGTCTTCGGAGGCAAGTCCAAGAGGCTTGTCCATGACATCCTGCAATGTCGCGAGTTCTATCCTGTGCGTGCTTGGAACCACGGCGAGCGCGTAGCCACGGTCGTGGTGAACGACCACCGATTTGGCCATTATGCTGCCAGGCACATGTGCCGCAATGGCAGATTGTCTGCTTGTCGCCGTGCGGTGATGCTCGACGGTGTCGTAGGAAATTCCTTTCCTATCGATGAAGTCCTTCAGTCTGTTTGCGATGGTCATCTTGGGCGCCCCTTGCTGGTGTTCGCGACGCATGTGGAAACGCCGGCATCGCCTGTCGTTTCCGATACCAACAGAAATGGACCAGTCGTGGATTGTTTCAAGGCGAAGGCTCCAGGACCGGACGGCCTGGATCCGGATTGCATGTCAGGGCCCGGCCCCGAAAAACGCCATTCGGGTGAGAAGCGTGTAGTCCGCTTCGAAGACCATCATCGTCACGAACACCAGAACCAGCACCGGCGGCAGGATAATTGCATATGCCAGTGCCAGCCGTTCCCAGGCCATGTGCATGAAGATGGCGACGATCAGTCCTGCCTTGAGGATCATGAAGATCAGGATCAGCGACCATCTGAGATAGCCGTGGAGACCGAAATAGTCGACCAGATAGGAGCAGGTGCTGAGGATGAACAACCATGCCCAGACCACCAGATAGAGCTTGATCGGGTGCTCCTGATGAACCTCCGCCGGGGTAACGCCGGTCGTCGTCGCATCATGGGTACGGGCGCCGTCCAGTGCGTGTTGTCCCAGGCCGTTTGCGGTTGCTTCAGCCATGTCCTGCCTCTCACCAAAGATAGAAAAATGCGAAAATGAACACCCAGACCAGGTCGACGAAATGCCAGTAAAGCCCCATGATTTCGACGTTCTCGTAGCGGCCCCTTCGGCTGGTGAAGAAACCGGGCCGTCCGACGTCGTAGTCTCCGCGCCAGACCTTTCGCGCCACGATGATCAGGAAGATCACCCCGATCGTCACGTGCGTGCCGTGGAAGCCGGTGATCATGAAAAAGGATGCGCCGAACTGGGCAGCGCCCCAGGGATTGCCCCAAGGCCGCACGCCCTCGGTGATCAGCTTGGTCCATTCGAAGGCCTGCATGCCGACGAAGGTTGCGCCGAGTGCTGCGGTCAAGAGCATCAGCACTGCCGTCTTGCGGCGGTCGCGGCGGTAGCCGAAATTGACCGCCATGGCCATCGTTCCGCTGCTCGAGATCAGCACGAAGGTCATGATGGCGATAAGGATCAGTGGAATGTCGGAGCCGCCGATGCGCAGGGCGAAGACCTCGCTCGGATTGGGCCACGGCACGCGTGTTGAGATACGCGCGGTCATGTAGGAGAGCAGGAAGCAGCCGAAGATGAACGTGTCGCTGAGTAGGAAGATCCACATCATGGCCTTGCCCCAGGACACGTTTTTGAACGCCCGCTGATCCGAGGACCAGTCGGCGGCGATGCCTTGCCAGCCTGCGGGCCGCGGCTCTGTTCGGCCGATGTGGGCCAGTGTCGTCTCTGCCATCCGCCCGTTCCTCCTAGGTCAGCAACCCTCGGCAAATGTCGATTAGAGTCGAAGCCCAGCCGGCCAGAAGCGCAAAGATGGCGAGCCAGACGAAAAGCAGGAAATGCCAGTACATGGCGCACAGCTCGACACTGAGGCGAAGCCGCTGCGGCTGCGCTCCGTTCCAGGCGCCGACGCTCGTTCTGCCCAGCCCGACCAGTCCTCCCAGTATATGCAGGCCATGCATTCCCGTTAGCAGGTAGAAGAAGCTGTTGGCCGGATTGGATGCCAGAAAATAGCCGTCCGCACTCAGTTCCCGCCATGCCACAAGCTGTCCAATCAGGAAGACGAGCGCCGTGAGTCCAGCGGTGGCGAGGCCAAGCCTGACCATGTCCACTTGGCCCTTGCGCGCCGCGAGCGAAGCGCACTGTATTGCAATGCTGCTCAAGACCAGTACGCCGGTGTTAAGCCAGAGCAGGGGCGGGATGGGCAGCGGCCGCCAATCCGACAGCGCCATGCGCATGAAGTAAGCACTGGTGAACAGCGCGAACAGGCAGCCGACGACGGCAAGGAAGACGCCGAGACCGATCTTTGCGGTCGGCAGCGCCGATCGGTCCAGAGCGACAAAATCCCCGATCATACCTTGCTCGAGCCACGGCTTCGTCATTAGCCGCTGATGGGAAAGCCACCACCCGGCAATACCGGCGATCACGAGCAGGAAGACCAGGATTACGCTCATGCCGGCTCCCTGGAGGGCGCGAAGGAGCCCGGAACGTTTTGCGGTATGAAGTCCTCCTTGGCTCCCGGTACGCTGTAGTCATAGGCCCAGCGATAGACGATCGGCAGATCCTTGCCGAAATTGCCGTGGGCGGGCGGTGTTTCGGGCGTCTGCCACTCGAGCGTCGTTGCCCGCCACGGATTGCCGCCAGCCCCACGGCCATGGCGGATGCTCCAGATGAGATTGAACAGAAACACAATCTGAGCAAAACCGACTATAAAAGCCATGATGCTGATAAACGAGTTCAGGTGGTGGGCCGATTCCGTCATGATCGTCATGTCGGTCAATTCGTTGTACCGCCGCGGCACGCCCATCAAGCCGAGATAGTGCATGGGAAAGAAGATCAGATAGGCGCCGAGGAAGGTGACCCAGAAATGGAACCGGCCCAGTGTCTCGTTCAGCATCCGGCCGGTGACCTTCGGATACCAGTGATAGATCGCGCCGAAGATTACGATGATCGGGGCAACCCCCATGACCATATGGAAATGGGCGACGACGAACATCGTGTCCGACAGCGGAACGTCGACGACGACATTGCCGAGGAACAAGCCGGTCAACCCGCCATTGACGAAGGTGACGATGAAGGCCAGGGCAAAAAGCATCGGAATCGTGAGGTGGATGTCGCCGCGCCACAGCGTCAGCACCCAATTGTAGACCTTGATGGCTGTTGGGACGGCGATGATCAATGTCGTTGTGGCGAAGAAAAAGCCGAAATAGGGATGCATGCCACTGACATACATGTGGTGCGCCCAGACCACGAAGCTCAGCGCGCCGATGCCGACGATGGCCCAGACCATCATGCGGTAGCCGAAGATGTTCTTGCGCGCATGGGTGCTGATCAGGTCGGATACGATGCCGAAGGCCGGAAGCGCCACGATGTAGACCTCCGGATGGCCGAAGAACCAGAACAGATGCTGGAACAGGATCGGGCTGCCGCCGCCGTGCTGCAACTGTTCGCCCATCTCGACGATCGCCGGCATGAAGAAGCTGGTGCCGAGCGCCCGGTCGAGCAGCATCATCACGCAGGCGACGAACAGCGCCGGGAAGGCGAGCAGCGCCATGATGGTGGCGGTGAAAATACCCCAGACAGTAAGCGGAAGGCGCATCAGCGTCATGCCGCGCGTGCGCCCCTGCAGCACCGTCACGACATAGTTCAAGCCGCCCATGGTAAAGCCGACGATGAACAGGATCAGCGAGACAAGCATCAGGATGATGCCCCAGTCCTGGCCGCCTGGCGTACCGGTCATGATTGCCTGCGGCGGATAGAGCGTCCAGCCGGCACCCGTCGGTCCGCCGGGCGCAAAGAAGCTCGACACCAGGACCAGCACCGCGAGCAGATAGATCCAGTAGCTCAGCATGTTGACATAGGGAAAGACCATGTCGCGAGCACCAACCATCAACGGGATCAGATAGTTGCCGAAGCCGCCCAGGAAGAGTGCCGTGAGCAGGTAGATCACCATGATCATGCCGTGCATGGTGATGAACTGGTAGTAGGCTTCCGGGGTGATGAAGTCGAATGTGCCGGGGAAGCCGAGTTGCAGCCGCATCAGCCAGGATAGCACCAGCGCGACCATGCCGATCGCTGTCGCCGTCGCCGAATACTGGATGGCGATGACCTTGGCGTCCTGCGAGAAAACGTATTTCGTCCACCAGCTGTGCGGATGGTAGAGTTCCATTTCCGCGACTTCGGCCGGCGGTACCGCATCTGCAGGTGTGATATCGACCATAGGAACACCTCCGTGCCCTTTTCGGCCAGCCCGACAGTTCGGGCTTGCCACACTAATTTCAATCCCGACGGCGCGCCGTCGTTCCGGTTTCCTACTCTGCCGAGCCCATCTGCTGGGGGGCGGACAGCTGCGCAAAAGTCTGCTGCTGGCCAAGCCACGCCAGATAGTCTTCCTGAGTATCGACCATGACCACGCCATGCATCATCGGATGTCCCTGGCCGCAGAGTTCGGCACACAGGACCTGGAAGGTTCCGGTCTTGGTCGGAGTGAACCAGAAATAGGTGACCGAGCCCGGGATCATGTCCATCTTGGCGCGGAATTCCGGCACGTAGAAATCGTGCAGCACATCGACCGAGCGGAGCAGCATCTTGACCGGTTTGCCTATCGGGAGGTGCAGGTCGGCCGCTTCCACTACGACATCGTCCTGGCCGTTGGCATCGGTGGCGATGACGCCGAGTGGATTTTCAGCGTTGACGTCGCGAGTGTCGGATGTGCCGAGCTTGCCGTCCTTGCCGGGGAGGCGGAAACTCCATTGCCACTGCTGGCCGACGACTTCGACCTCGGTTGCGTCGCTTGGAACGTTAACGAACCGGCTCCAGACGAACAGGCCTGGAACGAGCAAAGCGGTGACGCCAACCGCGGTGACGACCGTCAGCCAGGATTCGAGCCGCCTGTTCTCAGGTTCATATGCCGCCTGATTGCCTTCCCGATGACGGAAGCGGAAGACGCAATAGGCCATGAAAAGAACCACGGCGGCGAAGACGACACCGGTGATCCAGAAAGTTATGATGATGGTGTTGTCGATATAGTCCCAGTTCGAGGCAATCGGCGTCCACCACCATGGGCTCAGGAAGTGGAACAACACCGAGCCCACGACTATCAGAACGAGTACAAGCGCAACCGCCATGTCCCGGTTCCTCCCGGTATTCCAAGCGGCGCAAGCCGTCCCGGGAAATACCAAGTGCATCATAACTTGATTTGCGATGAAAATTCTAGAGCCGGCTGTGGGAAGGGCAAAAATACCATTTCGGCGCTGGCGGTCCTTCGGTTCGGCGGTGATCAGCGGCAGCGGGTGGCAAACATCGTCAGCGTCGAGTAACCGGCAAGGGCGGGCACGCCGAATGTGCCCGGCAGAGTCACCGGAACGGCGATCGTCGGGGATCGTCGCGCGCAGGTTCTGCAGGAACAGCAGCATGACGAAGAACGTCAGCACGATTGCTTCGACCAGTGTCCGTTCACCTGCTCGACGCTCGACGAAGGGAGTGGAGCCACTTTATTGGCCGGCAGATGTCACCCGCCAAACTGTGTTGCCGACGTCGTCGGCGATGAGCAGGGCCCCGGTTTTGTCGACAGCCAGGCCGACAGGCCGGCCGCGCGCCTTGTTGTCCTTGTCCAGGAAGTCAGTCACCACGTCGGTAGCGACGCCGCTCGGACGGCCGCCGCTGAATGGTACGAACACTACCTTGTAGCCATTGAAGCGCGTGCGGTTCCAGCTGCCATGCTCGCCAACGAAGGCGCCGCCGCGATATGCCTCGGGAAAGCTGGTTGCCGTATAGAAGGCCAGTCCCAGAGGGGCGACGTGGGAACTCAGTGCATAATCCGGAACGACCGCTTTTGCGACCAGGTCCGGACGTTGGGGCATGACGCGGGGATCGAGATGCTGGCCGTAATAGCTGTATGGCCATCCGTAGAAGCCGCCATCCTTTACCGAGGTCAGATAATCCGGCACGAGATTGGGGCCGAGCTCGTCGCGCTCATTGATCACTGCCCAGAGCGCCCCGGTCTGCGGCTCCCAGCTCAGGCCGTTTGGATTGCGCAAACCGCTGGCGAAAATGCGCGACCGGCCGGTGGCCCTGTCTACCTGCCAGATGGCGGCGCGGTTCTTCTCCGCCTCGATGCCGTTTTCGGCGACGTTGCTGTTCGAGCCGATGCCGACATAGAGCAGCGAGCCGTCGGGGCTTGCCACCAGGCTCTTCGTCCAATGGTGGTCGATCGGGCCGCCGGGCAGGGCGGTTAGCGGCGTCCCGGGCGCGGTGATCTTTGTGTCACCGGTGTTGTAGGGATAGCCGACGATGGAGTCGGTATTGGCGACGTAGAGATCGCTTCCCACCAACGCCACGCCAAAGGGGGAGCTCAGGTGGTCGAGGAATACGCTGGTCAGCTCCGGCTTGCCATCGCCATCGGTGTCGCGCAGCAGCGTAATGCGGTTGCTTGGGCCGCTGTCGCCGCCCGAGGTGACCCAGGATTCGATCCAGCCCATCACCAAATCCTTGGGCCGTTTGATCGGTTCGCCACCCGGCGCCTTGGACTCGACCACCAGGACGTCGCCATTGGGCAGCACGTAAAGCGACCGCGGATGCTGCAAGCCGTGGGCATAAGCCTGGATCTGCAGCCCCTGCGCGACGGTCGGCTTTTCGTCGTTCTTCCATCCGACCACGGAAGCGAGATGCATGGGCGGGAAGAAATATTGGATCGGCTCCGGCAGGTTTGGATTCGGCCCTATCTGACTGCTGGGATCCGGGTCGTTGCCGCTGCACGCTGCAAGAGTGATCGCCGCAGTGCGAACGAGGACGGACACCGCGATGCGCCTGGTCTGACCGATGGAGCTTGCTATGCGCATCAATCCGCCACTCCGACGTGATGCCGGTACACCATGGACCAGCCCAGCCAACCAGTGAAGATGAGGATGAGCACGACAACCGCCGAGAGGATCAAGCCGGTAGGAACGATGGAGGTCCATGCATCGCGGGTGTGCACGAGCATGTTGATGATGGATAACGCCAGCGCCAGAAGATTGCCGAGCACGTGCGGCCAGGCGGGGGGCTGTGCCCTTATCAGCGGATTGGCCAGGAAATCGATCAGCCCCGCGATCGCTGCTAGGCAGCCCATGATCACGCCGATGGTAACCAGCCAAGCGGAGAAGTCAGCCCACATCATCTCCGCTGTTCGCCAATAGGCTAGATCCGTCAGCAGGGTGCCGGCGAAGCAGGCGATCGGAAATGGCACGAGCATCGGATGAATAGGATGTCCCGCAATCCTGGCCGTCGAACGCGGATTGTCACCGACCATAATGCGCCACCCTTCCTATTCTCGTCCAAACAACCGCCTGCCCGGCCTCCGGCGGCTGTTGCCGAGAGACCGGCAGACGACCGATAGATCCGTCAGGCCCAAAAAAGGGGCGCTGGCTGGCTGCGCCTGTTAGGCGGCGGACTGGGTCGGCGGGTTCTGATACATCATCCAGAGCTCGATCGCCGCCAGCACGGCGACCAGAATGCCGATCACGACATGCACGGTCATCGCCGTGGTCGCCTGGAATCCAAGCACCCAGGGCGATGCGAGAACCCACAGTCCGACGACCAGGTTCACCCACTCTTCCCACACGGCAAATGCTGCGAGGGCGGCAACCGAAAGCACGACGATCAAGATTCCGCTGCCGAGGGCGTTCTGCGTCTGCGGGCCTGCCGCAAATGTGAAGATCCAGGGAGAGAAGAACAGAATTGCCCCAAGGATCAGGTTGGCTACGTCACAGAGCCTGGCGTTTGTCCACTGGTTCATGGCATCCTCCATAAGGAGCGTTTATGGCTCCCGAGTTCGGCAAGGTGGTGCCTGAGTTCGGCGCGATACGCCCGAAGCCGCTCACTCCGTGTCACGGCAGTGCCCTTGCCCGGCCGGAGTTGCGCATGTGGCGAACTCCAGTCAAATCCGGCTATCTAACTGAATTCCGGGCTTTATGTTCCATTGGGCACCGGCAGGCCTGGATCAATTGATGGTGATCGAACAAATCCAAACCTGCCTGTCAGGGGGCGGCGGGGCGGCGGCGCGTAGCTCATTCTGTCTTTTTATCGAGCCGGTGAAACATTTCTCATGGATCGCAGTTCTTGGATCCAGAGGAGTTGAATAAGGGCAACCTGATTGCACGGGAGGAGCGCGGACGGCACAACTATAAATACGCTCTGCATAGAATACTTCGCAACTGGAAGCTCTCGCTTGTCTTGGTTGCCGCCGAAGCTTGTTTGAAAGACGGCGGTCGCCGCCGAAAAGATTTCTAAATGAAAATAGCCCAGATCGCACCGCTAACCGAATCCGTGCCGCCCCGAACCTACGGTGGAACCGAGCGAATTGTTTCGTATCTGACCGAAGAACTTGTCCGACAGGGCCATGAGGTGACGCTGTTCGCCAGCGCCGATTCTCGTACCTCAGCCGAGCTGGTGCGATGTTGCGACGTCGCGCTGCGCCTGAACCCCAGGGTCCAGGACGGTGGTCCGCACCATGTTATGATGCTTGAACGGGTGCGCCGGCGAGCCGATGAATTCGACGTTTTGCATTTCCACGTCGATGTTCTGCACTTCCCCATAATTCGGGATTTTGCCAGACGAACGGTTACCACGCTTCACGGCAGGCTCGACCTGCCCGATCTGGCGCAGCTTTATGCGATGTTCGACGACGTTCCCCTGGTCTCGATCTCCTTCGACCAGCGTCGGCCCATGCCGCCCGTCAATTGGGTTGGAACCGTGCATCACGGCCTGCCCCGCGATCTTCTACCATTCCACCCGAACACCTCTGGCTATCTTGCGTTTCTCGGTCGCATCTCGCCGGAAAAGGGGCCGGAAACGGCTATAGAAATAGCAGCGCGGGCCGGGTTTCCCCTGAAGATCGCCGCCAAAATCGACAAGGTGGACCAGTCGTTCTGGAAGGAAAGGGTCGAGCCGCAAGTGCTGCGGCATTCGAACGTGGAGTTCATTGGCGAGATCGATGAGCGGCAAAAGGCGGATTTTCTGGGCAATGCGATAGCGCTTTTGTTTCCGATCGACTGGCCGGAACCCTTCGGGCTCGTAACGATCGAAGCAATGGCCTGCGGTACGCCGGTGGTTGCGTTCCGGCGTGGCGCCGTCCCGGAGATCATCGATGACGGTGTGTCCGGATGGATCGTGGATACGGTGGAGGAAGCCGTGGGCGCGCTCCGGCGCATAGACAGCCTCGATCGCGCACGAGTGCGGCAGACGTTCGAGAAGCGGTTCACGGTCGAGCGCATGTGCAGCGATTATGTGGCACTCTACCGAGCACTCACGAGCGGCACGGCAGACGCAGTTGCCCCCACAAACGAGCTCTCCAGAAATATCGCGATGGTGGCTGTGCCGGGCTGAGGAACCGACTAATCCACATACAGACCACGACGGCGGAGTCCGGGAGCGCCTGCGGGGTCTTGTCGCCGGGCGCGGCGATCGCGCCAGAAGCCTTCGATCAGCAGCAAGCCTTCCCGGGGCTGATGCTTTCGCGAGCGGCGGCGCACTGCCGCCCGGTCCGGATTGACGCGCGCTACTTTCGCTGCAAAGGTGCTTTAACGACTTGTTTACCATGCGTCAGTCAGGGGTGGGGGGAATTTGGAACGGTTTCTGGGCGCGAACCGCCTTAATTGGGATGATCGGGCCGAACTGCACTCGACCGACACAACGGGCAGCTACCACATCGAGAATGTGCTGGCCGGCGGATCCAATCTCTATGAGCTGGAAACACGCGAGCTCGGCGATATCGCCGGCAAGGATATCGTCCACCTGCAGTGTCACATCGGTCTTGACACGATCAGCCTGAAGAATCTCGGCGCAGGCAGCGTGACCGGGCTCGACTTTTCACCGACGGCGATCGTGGCGGCGCGGGATTTTGCTGCGAAGGCAGGCACCGACGTGCGCTTCGTGGAAGCGCCACTGTTCGAGGCGGTGGAAGCGCTCGGCCGGACCTTTGATATCGCTTACGTTACTTGGGGTTCGGTAAACTGGCTGGACGACGTGTTCCGTTGGGCGCGGGTGGTTACCGATCTTCTGCGACCCGGCGGCCGCCTCTACATGGCCGAGGGCCATCCATTGATGTTTCAGTGCGATCGAAAGGCCGCGGTCCTGGAATTGAAGCACGACTGGCGAACGCCGATAGCTCGGCCGCTCGCCTGGAACGAGGAACTGACCTACACCGGCGATGATCGCATCTTGAAGCATCCTCGCTATTATGAATGGATCCACCCGATCAGTGACGTGGTGAATGCGCTGATTTCAGCTGGTCTGACGCTCGATTTTCTCAATGAGCATGACACGGTTTCGTGGCAGCACTTTTCATTTGCCGTGCGGGCCGGCAAGGATATGTACGGCCTACCCGAGAACTCTCCCAAGATACCGATGGCCTATTCCATTGGCGCGACGAAGCGCAGCGTCGGCAAGATACCATACCTTGTGTCTCCCAAGGCGATCGAGGGCCACTAGTCCAAGGTCAATGCTCTGACGTACTCGGGTCGGAGCGTCGAAATGTGCAATGGCGCTCGTGCGCCTCGATCTTCCGAACAAGGCTGATCTAGCTGGCGTTTCATGTTGGTCCGCATCGTGCAGCCCGCCTTCAGCATCGCTGTCGGTATCGCAGCCGGCGTCAGCCGTCGGAAAATGAAATTTCTCAGGAGTATGAAGGTCAAATTAAACATTGAAAGCTAATGTTCCTCATCGGGTCGACACCGAGAACCTGAAAACGGCACTTGAGGAATCGCCTATTGGCTTTTTTCCGCGCTAGGTTCAACGGCATCAAGGAGGCCGTCTTTTCGTCGGCAAATATTCCGGCGGCGATCGCGTTTGTCGTCATCCTTGTCAGCGCAGCATTCGCGGAGCACCAGAACAAAATCGTCTCGGACCAGGCCGTCCGTGCGGACGTGCTGACCAAGGTCAATCTCATCCGCGCCAAGCTCGAAGGCAATATCAATGGAAACCTCCAGCTCGTGCGTGGACTGGTCGCCGCGGTCGTGACCGAGCCCTATATGGGACAGCAACGCTTCGCCTCGCTCGCGAGCAATCTATTTGGCGCCGACTCGCAATTGAACGATATTGCCGGCGCGCCCGATCTGGTCGTTTCCCTTATGTATCCGATGGAGGGTAACGAGCAGGCGATGGGTCTGGACTACCGCAAGAACGAGCGGCAGCGTGCGGCTGCGCTAAGGGCGCGAGACGAACGCAAGCTGGTGCTTGCCGGTCCCGTCGACCTGAAACAGGGAGGACAAGGCTTCATCGGCCGCTTTCCGGTCTTCGTGCCGAGCGCTGGCAATACGGAAAGGTTCTGGGGTATCATTTCCGCCGTTGTCGACGTGCAGCGCCTTTACAGAGCGAGCGGCTTGCTTGACGACGATCTCGGGATCGACGTAGCGCTGATCGGCAGGGACGCCCTCGGTCACCGAGGTGGTCAATTCTACGGCAATGAGGAGATCAGCAAAAGCGATCCGGTGACGGCTGACGTTTTGCTTCCTTCCGGCTCGTGGCAGCTCGCGGCCATTCCCAAAAATGGCTGGCCTTCGACGCCAAGCAACGCATGGTTGTTGCGCGCGATCATGGCGACGGCCGGAGCCTTGGTTGTGTTCCCTTTCCTGGTCACAGGCCGCCTGATTGGCGAAAGACAGCGCAATTATGCGGAATTGCGTCGATTGTCACGACGCTTGGAACTCGCTCTGGAAGCTTCGGCTATTGGGGTTTGGGAACACGATCTCGCGACCAACGAGCTTACGTGGGATGATCGCGTCAACGAAATATATGGCAAACCAACCGGCGAGCACCGGGGCTACCCAGACTGGGCGGGAGCAATCCACCCAGATGATTTGGCTGGCGCTAACGCGGACTTCGACAGGGCGGTGGCCAGCGGACGACCATATTTGTCGGAGTACCGGATTGTGCGTCAGGATGGCGAGATCCGTCATGTCCGGTCCAAGGCGATCCTTTACCGGGTCGCAAACGACACCCCAAAAATGATCGGCGCGGAATGGGATGTGACTGCCGACGTCCTGCTGAACAAGGATCTGGTTCGTGCAAAACAGCTGTCCGAGTCGAAAAATGCAGAACTCGAGTCGGCCAAAGCGCGCATAGAGCACATCGCGCTTCATGATTCGCTGACCGGCTTGCCCAACCGGCGTTACCTCGACCAGGTACTGGAACATTACGCGGCAAACGCCAGGCGCTCAGGCGGGCACGCGGCACTGCTTCACATAGATCTGGATCGGTTCAAGCACATCAACGATACGCTGGGCCACGCCGCCGGTGACGCGATGTTGGTTCACGCGTCAACCGTGCTCAGGTCGAAGGTCGGCGACGAGGGATTCGTCGCCCGTATCGGGGGAGACGAATTCATCGTTCTGTGCGTGGTGCGCGACGATACCAAGCAACTGGCGCTGCTCGCCGACCGCATCATCAGCCAGATGCGCGAACCCGTCTACTATCAGGGTCATCGATGCCGTTTTGGTGTCAGCGTGGGAATCGCTGTCGATAACGCAAAAGATGTCGAAGCCAAACACCTGCTGGTGAACGCCGATATCGCGCTTTACCGAGCAAAGGGGCGGGGCCGCAATCGATACGAATTCTTCACCGACGCGATGCAAAGCGAAATCGTCGATACTAAGCGGATTGCCGACGAAATTCTCGGCGGCCTCGAGCGCAACGAGTTCATCCCCTTCTACCAGCCCCAATTTGACGCAAAGACGCTCGAAATCGTTGGGGTTGAGGCGCTGGCGAGGTGGAAACATCCAATAAAGGGTATTTTGGCGCCCGACATCTTCCTGAGGATTGCAGAAGAACTGAACGTCGTCTCGATCATCGACCAAGCCATATTGAAGCAATCGCTTTCGGATTTCGAAGAGTGGTCCGCGGCCAAACTTCACATTCCGCGGGTGTCGGTCAATGTCTCGGCCAGGCGCCTTCAAGACGAGGAGCTCATCAAGAGCCTGCGAGAACAAAATATCAAGAAAGGAACAGTTTCGTTCGAGCTTGTTGAGTCGATTTTCCTGGACGAGAACGACGACCTTGTCACCTGGAATATCGAGCAGATAAAAGAGCTGGGGATTGACGTCGAAATAGACGATTTTGGTACCGGCTACGCTTCGATGGTCAGTTTGCTGAAGTTGCAGCCGCGCCGGCTGAAGATAGATCGGCAGCTGGTCACCCCAATCGTCAAATCTCCGCAGAGAAGGCAGGTTGTCTCGTCGATCATTGAAATCGGCAAGTCGCTGGGTATCGAGGTCGTGGCGGAAGGCGTCGAGACGATGCAGCATGCACGGCTACTCGAGGGCCTGGGCTGCGACATATTGCAGGGTTATGCCTTCGGCCACGCATTCGATTCCGAGGGACTTAAGACCTTTGTCCGATCGCGACGCCTGCGCACGGCCAGCTGAGCCTCGGCGCCAGAATTTATCGAGCCGACCGCCTTGACGTTGCGGTACAGAGGCGCACAGCGGACAAAGCTGAAAACAACGCCAAACCTCAGATCAGCAGCAGGCCCTTCATGCTGGAGTGGCCTTTCCTGCCGATGATGATGTGGTCGTGAACGGCAATGCCAAGCGGTTTGGCCGTCTCTATGATCAGCTTGGTCATCTCGATGTCGGCGCGCGACGGCGTCGGGTCTCCCGACGGATGGTTATGCGCCAGAATGATCGCCGTGGCGGAGAGCTCCAAGGCGCGCCTGACCACCTCGCGCGGATAGACCGGTGTGTGGTCGACTGTGCCGACCTGCTGGACTTCGTCGGCGATCAGCGCGTTTTTCTTGTCGAGGAACAGGATGCGGAACTGCTCGCGCTCCTCGAAGGCCATCACCGACCGGCAGTATTCGAGAACCTGCGTCCAGGTCGACAACAACTCGCGGCCGGCGATCTCGCCGCGCGCCATGCGCTGCGCCGTTGCCGCAACCACCTTGAGGTCGAGCGCCACCGCCGGGCCGATGCCCTTGACCTCCTGCAGGCGCTCGACGGGCGCACCCAGGACCTCGGCCAATGTACCGAAGCGTGCCAGCAATGCCTTGGCGACCGGCTTGGTGTCGGCGCGCGGGATCAGCCGAAACAATAAAAGCTCGAGCAGTTCGTAGTCGGGGAGGGTGTTGGTACCGGCGGCGAAGCGCTCGCGCAGGCGGTCGCGATGGCCGAGATAATGCGGCTTGTCGGCGG
Organism: Mesorhizobium sp. M0040; assembly: GCF_040323505.1. Classification (NCBI taxonomy): domain Bacteria; kingdom Pseudomonadati; phylum Pseudomonadota; class Alphaproteobacteria; order Hyphomicrobiales; family Phyllobacteriaceae; genus Mesorhizobium; species Mesorhizobium sp. M0040. Next base: position 40,576 of record NZ_JAMYVA010000003.1, on the reverse strand, counting down.
CCACCGCCTTCGCGGGCGATCGCACTGGCCTTTCGGGAAAGAAGGCCCGCTCGTCGTCGTCACCGTTCATGGCTGCCCCACCCAGCATTTGCCGGGCAAGGTAACGCCCGATCTGCCAGACACTAGGCCCGCAGGCCGGGGCGGTCGAGGTTTTTTGGCGACAGCGTGAAGATCTCGCAGCCGGTCTCGGTGACGCCGATCGTGTGCTCGTACTGCGCCGACAGCGAACGGTCGCGCGTCACCGCGGTCCAGCCGTCCGACAGCACTTTCACATGCGGCCGGCCGAGATTGATCATCGGCTCGACGGTGAAGATCATGCCCGGCCGCATCTCGACGCCTTCGCTGGCGCTGCCGTAATGCAGGATATTCGGCGCGTCGTGAAACAGCCGGCCAACCCCGTGGCCGCAGAAATCGCGCACCACCGAGCAACGCTCGGCTTCGGCATAGGTCTGGATGGCGGCGCCGATGGCGCCGGTTCGGGCGCCCGGCTTGATTGCTGCGATGCCGCGCATCAGGCACTCATACGTGACTTCGAGCAGCCGCTCCGCGGCACGCTTGATCGTGCCCACCGGATACATGCGCGAGGAGTCGCCATGCCAGCCGTCGAGGATATAGGTGACGTCGATATTGACGATGTCGCCATCCTTCAACGGCTTGCTGTCGGGTATGCCGTGACAGACGACGTGGTTGATCGAGGTGCAGGATGATTTCGTGTAGCCACGGTAGTTGAGCGTCGCCGGAAGCGCGCCATGGTCCATCCCGAACTCGAAGACGAAGCGATCAATCGCTTCGGTGGTGACGCCGGGCGCCACAATCGGTACCAGTTCGTCGAGGCAGCGCGCGGTGAGATCGCAAGCCTTGCGCATGCCGACAAAACCTTCCTCGTCGTAAAGACGGATCTGGCCGGTGTTTCTGAGCGGTGCCGTGGCGGCGTCGAGATAGGTGACCATTTTTATCCGTCTTGCAGGGATGCGGGGCTGGATGAGCCTCCGCGAGAGAAACCTTCCCAGATTTGGCACTGGAAAGCGCAAGGTTCAAGGACGAACTGCCGGCGACGGCCGAAGACTGGCGATATTCACGCCTGGGGGCATTCTCCTTGCCTCTAGCGGCCCATGCTTCGCCGGGTTCATTGACCACCGTAGTGACGACACATTTCTAGGCGAGAAGCGGCCCAAGCATTAAGCCGCCACGGCAATTTTTTGCGACGAACGGCGTTGCTGCGGGGGTCGGTTCGGGAGAGATCGAATGGACAGACTGCAATTCGAGGTGCCGGTGCGGATCGCGCCTGTGCCCGGCCAGCCGGTCGAGGAAATCTACAGCGTCGAGCAGGCGCTCGATTTCCTGCAAACGTGGCCGGTTCGCCGGAACGGACCAACCTACCAGGCCGCGTTCAATGCCTGTTTTGGCGCCACTGTGGACATCGTCGAGACCGAAGACGCATGGCGGGCCTTCATGGCCTTTTGCCGGGTGAGCGGCCTCCTGGCCAGGGACATGATGGTGCCGCGCAAGCGCGGCGGCGAGGCGAGGGGGCTGAGGGCGTAGGGAGCCTTCGACGTAGTCCTCAGTCGTCTTCGCCTCTTCTTGCCGACATCCCTATCAGAGTGGCGGGTCCAGCAAAGCTTGCGCAGCATCACGCTGGCGATAGACATATGCCAAGTTGAAATGCTGGTACGCCCAAGGGGAATCGAACCCCTGTTACCGCCGTGAAAGGGCGGTGTCCTGACCGCTAGACGATGGGCGCGCTCAGATGTGAGCGCTTATAGTTGCGTCGCGACAAACCGGCAACCCGTCTGCCGCCGGCTGCGACAACTTTTTTCCTTTGGCTCCAAAGCGCGTCTTTCCAACAGCCAAGCTGGTTTTGCGGCATGATGCAACGCCGCCGAAGGGGAGCTTCGCAGTGCTGGAAGAAGCTCGCCCTAGCCGCGCCTGCGGCAACGCCAGTTCCAGTCGCGCTCGGGGCCGACATCGACATGAACGGATTCGGTGTGGCAGTAGGTGCCGACGCCACCGCGGCCCGGCATGGTGCGGATGTAGCTCGCCAGTTCCCATTTCGAGACGCCAGGAACCTGGATGTCGGCGGCGGCGCAGTACATGTGCAGCGAATTCTTGGCGCCGTTGGCGCGGCGGTTGCGGGCTGGGTCGCGATAGCCGGAGGTGACCGTCATCTTGCGGCCGTAATGGCCTTCGATCGTCTTCAGCACGCGAACCAGCGACGGCTTCAAGCAGGCGACATCGACGCTTTCGTTCTGTTTCAGAAGGCCGTTGGGTGCCAGCCGTGCGAGGCCAGCGGCGGAGGCGACCTGGTAGGCGCCACCCGAACCTTCGTCTTCGTTGAGATCGACGTCACTCTCATCGTCGAGGCCGGATTTGCGCTTGATCTCGAACAGCGCCGTCTGGCGCACGCCGGGCAGCGCATCGGCCGTGAAGTGGCTGGTATCGCCCGTCGACACCAGCTGCACCGGCTTTTCAGCCGGATTGGCCGAGGCCAGGGTAACGGTGGGTTTTGCCGCAGGCGTCGCCTTGGCCTGCACGACCGTTGGCTGCCCGCCCGATCTGCTGTTGGCCGGCGATGCTGCCGAAGCGGGGGTGGCGCTGAACAGCGAGGCCAGGAAATTTTTCTTCGGTGCGTAGGCCTGTGGCTGCGGCATCTCGCCGGCGGTCACATAGACCGGGTTTTTCATCGCCGGCGCTGCGGCCTTGGCGTCGGGCTTCGATGCATCAGCACTGTTCTGTGCCACGGCCTGATCGGCCGTCTGGGCGTTTGGTTGCAGCGGCTGCGGCGTGTGTCCCGCGATCGTCCCGGCTGCCGTGGGAACGGCGATCGGGAAGCCGGCATCGGGCTTGGCCCCTGGCTTGGCCACTGGCACATAGGCCACCTGCTCGGGAAGGTTGGCGTCACCGTCGGCATTCATCGTCATTTGTGCGGTTGTCATCTGCGACGATGATGCGGCCGTGCTGGCCTGGGGCGCACCGGCGACCGTGCTGATTTCGGTAGCCGAGGTATTGTAGCCTGGCATGCCGACCGACATGGTCGGGTCGCCGGCCGAGGTGCAGGACGCCAGGAGCACCGAGAAAAGCGCCGCCACAATGGCGCGGCTTTCTCCCTTCGCGAGGCGCGATCCTGCTGATCTCAAAACAATATTCCCCCTCGATATCCGACCGGTTCGTCATTGGCGCGGCGTCGAAACGTCTCGTCGAAATGACCCTTGTTCCCCGAACCGGAAACGAGACCTGTGTCAAATCTGCAAGCCTCAAAGTACTTTGGCGGCTAGAGGATGAATCAAGGCTGCTCAGGGTTGACGGCACCATTTCGCCCGCTTTTGGCGGCGCGTCAACTCACCACACATTACAGATGGTTACACGCGCACCTTGACATAGGTGCCGGGGGCTTCGCCTAGAACTTGCATATGCTCGCCCGGTTTGCGGGCCGGTACGCGGGTATTGTCCTTGGCTTCGATCCAGCGTTGCCAGTGCGGCCACCAGGAACCGGGATGGTCGGTGGCCCCGGCGAGCCACTGGTCGAAGTCGCCGGCCGGCTTGCCGCCGGTCCAGTAGTGATATTTCTGCGCTGCCGGCGGATTGACGACCCCGGCGATGTGGCCGGAGCCGGCCATGACGTAATCGACCTCGCCGCCGAAATATTTCGAGCCGAGGAATACCGACAGCGCCGGCGCGATATGGTCCTCCTTAGAGGCGAGGTTGTAGACCGGCATGGTAACGTCCTTCAGCGAAACCGTGCGGCCCGCCAGTTCCATCATGCCTTGCGAAAGCCTGTTCTCGAGATAGCAATTGCGCAAATAGAAAGAATGGTTGGCAGCGCCCATGCGGGTCGAGTCGGCATTCCAGTACAGCAGGTCGAAGGGCAGGGGATCCTTGCCGCGCATGTAGTTGTTGACGACATAGGGCCAGATCAGGTCGCCCGAGCGCAGCATGTTGAAGGCGGTCGCCATCTTGGTGCCGTCGAGATAGCCTTTTTCGTTCATCGCCTTTTCGACGGCCGCGACCTGTTCCTCGTCGACGAACACTTTTAGATCGCCGGCATAGGTGAAATCGACCTGGGTGGTGAAGAAGGTGGCGGATTTGATGCGGTGGTCGCCTTCCTGCGCCATCAGCGCCAGGGCCGCCGCCAGAAGCGTGCCGCCGACGCAATAGCCGATGGCGTTGACTTGCCTTTCGCCGGTGGCCTTTTCAATCGTGTCGAGGCCGTATTGCAGGCCCTCCCTGATATAGGCCTCCCAGCTCTTGGCGCCATGCCGCTCGTCCGGGTTGATCCAGGAGATGACGAAGACGGTGTGGCCTTGCTCGACTGCCCAGCGAATGAAGGATTTTTGCGGGTTGAGGTCGAGGATGTAGTATTTGTTGATCCATGGCGGGCAGATCAGCAGCGGCCGCTTGAGCACGGTGTCAGTCGCCGGCTCATATTGCAGGATCTCGGCGACGTCGCTGCGGCCGACCACCTTGCCGGGCGTGGTAGCGAGATTCTTGCCGATCTCGAAAGGCGAATAATCGGCCTGCCGCAGCCTCAGGTCGCCCTTGCCGGCGGCGATGTCCTCGGCAAGCATCTTCATGCCGCGCACCAGGTTTTCGCCGTTCGAGGCGACAGTCTCGCGAAACAATTCCGGATTGGTCAGGATGAAATTCGACGGCGAGATGGCGTTGGACACCTGCCTGACATAAAAGCTGGCCTTATGGCGGGTGTGCTCGTCCAGGCCGTCGGCGTGCTCGACCAGTTCGGCCGCCCAGCGCGAGGTGACCAGATACGCCTGTTTGAGGAAATCGAAGAAGGCGTTGCGGCCCCATTCCGGGTCCTGGAAACGCTTGTCGCCGCGCTCGGGCTTGACCGCGTCCTCGGCGTCCTCGGCGCCGGCGCCGATGCGCTGGACGGCGTTGGCCCAGACGGTCATGTAGCCGGAAAACAGCCGCGTTTGCGCCTCCAGCGCGCGCTGCGGGTCGGAGAGCCAGTACTCGGTGAGCTTGGAGAACGTCTTCACCATGTCGACGACCGGCTCGGCGACGTGATCGCGCACCTCGCCCTTTTCCCGCGGCTCGGCCCATGCCGAGGCGGCCTTGCCGGCCTGCTCGATCATGCGGGCCATGTTCAGGGCGAAGCGTTCCGGGTCCTTCACCAGATATTGCTCGACGGTCGAAGGTTGGTCATCTTCCGCTTTGCCCGAATCGGGTGTTTTGGACATGGTTCGCGGGGTTCCTCCCGAAGCGTTTTGTTGACATATTACCATGGGATATCGAACAGGGTCCAATGTGCTCTAACCCGGCCGCCAGGAAAACAATATGACGATTAATATTGGCAAGAACGTTTTTTCCGGCACTGGTCGTTTTTGCCGCATGGCGCTCGTCCTGTTGGCGATGGCCGGTTGCACGAGCAGCAACATAGAAGGTGCAGCGCCCGCCACCGGCCTTGTCGGCGCGAAGGACACCGGTTCCTATCCGAACCTGAACATCCGGCCGCAGGTGGCGGCCGAGCAATTCACCGACGAGGAAAAGAACGCCAAGCTCGCCCAACTGAAGGCCGAGGAGCAGAGCCAGGCCGCCAAGGGCGGCGGCGTCAAGGTTGCGGACCAGGCAGCGCTGGACCAGCTGGCAAAAAAACACGGCGCCGAGGCGCTGAAGCAGATCGAAGGCAAATGCGACCCCGCTCTCGACCCTAGTTGCAAATAAGCTTATACGCGCGACCGCAACCTCACTGTCTGGAACTGCCATGGAAGAATTTCACAAGGTCCGCCGGCTTCCGCCCTATGTCTTCGAACAGGTCAACCGGCTGAAGGCCAGCGCCCGTTCGCGCGGCGCCGACATCATCGACCTTGGCATGGGCAATCCGGACCTGCCGACGCCCAAGGCCATCGTCGACAAACTCTGCGAGGTGGTGCGCGATCCGCGCACGCACCGCTATTCGTCGTCGCGCGGCATTCCGGGCCTGCGCCGTGCCCAGGCCAACTACTATGCCCGCCGCTTCGGCGTGAAGCTCGACCCGGACAGCCAGGTGGTGGCGACGCTCGGCTCGAAGGAGGGCTTTGCCAATATGGCGCAGGCGATCACCGCCCCCGGCGATGTGATCCTTTGCCCTAATCCGACCTATCCGATCCACGCCTTCGGCTTCATCATGTCGGGCGGCGTCATCCGCTCGCTGCAGGTCGAGCCGGACGACGGCTTCATCCCGGCCCTGGAGCGCGGCATCCGCCATTCGATCCCGAAGCCGCTGGCACTGATCCTCAATTATCCGTCCAATCCGACGGCACTGGTCGCTTCGCTCGATTTCTACAAGGAGGTGGTGGCCTTCGCGAGGAAGAACGACATCATCATCCTGTCGGATCTTGCCTATTCGGAGATCTATTTCGACGGCAATCCGCCGCCTTCGGTGCTGCAGGTGCCGGGCGCCATAGACGTCGCCGTCGAGTTCACCTCGATGTCGAAGACCTTTTCGATGCCGGGCTGGCGCATGGGTTTTGCGGTCGGCAATGAACGGCTGATCTCGGCGCTGACGCGAGTGAAATCCTATCTCGACTACGGCGCCTTCACGCCAATCCAGGTGGCGGCGGCGCATGCACTCAACGGCGACGGCGCCGACATCGCCGAAGTGCGCGACGTCTACCGCAAACGCCGCGATGTCATGGTCGACGCTTTCAGCCGCGCCGGCTGGACCATTCCCGCACCGGCGGCTTCGATGTTCGCCTGGGCGCCGATCCCGGAGCCGTTCAAGCACCTGGGCTCGCTTGAGTTCTCCAAGCTCCTGATCGAGCACGCCGACGTCGCGGTGGCGCCGGGCGTCGGCTTCGGCGAGCATGGCGACGATCACGTGCGCATCGCGCTGGTCGAAAACGAGCACCGGATCCGGCAAGCGGCGCGCAACATCAAGCGCTTCCTCGCATCCAGCGCCAAGCAGCCGAATAACGTCGTGCCGCTCGCCGCGCATCGCTGATTTTCTACACATCAACCGACTGAATGGGGCGTCGCCGGATATGGCTGAAGCGTTGCGTGTTGGAATTGCCGGGCTCGGCACCGTCGGTGCGTCGGTGGCCCGCGTGCTGCGCGACAAGGCGGCCGAACTGACGCGGCAGTGCGGGCGCGACATCGTCGTGTCGGCGGTTTCGGCCCGCGATCCCAAACGCGACCGCGGCGTTGATCTTGGCACAGCACAGTGGTTCGACGACGCCGTCAAGATGGCGCAGACCGCCGAGATCGACGTCTTCGTCGAGCTGATCGGCGGCGACGAAGGCCCATCACGCTCGTCCGTCAAAGCGGCGCTCGAGGCCGGCCGACATGTCGTCACCGCAAACAAGGCGTTGCTTGCCAAACACGGGGTGGCATTGGCCGAGATCGCCGAGAGGAAAGGCGTGCTGCTCAATTACGAGGCGGCGGTGGCCGGCGGCATTCCGGTTATCAAGACAATGCGGGAGGCGATGGCCGGCAATTCGGTGACCCGCGTTTTCGGCATCCTCAACGGTACCTGCAACTACATTCTGACGCGCATGGAAGCCGAGGGCCTGTCTTTCGATGCCTGCCTGAAGGATGCGCAACGGCTGGGCTATGCCGAAGCCGACCCGACCTTCGACATCGAGGGTCACGACACCGCGCACAAGCTGTCGATCCTGACCAGCCTTGCCTTCGGCACGAAGATCGCCGCCAACGATATCTACATGGAAGGCATCTCCAACATCAGCCAGGCCGACATCCGCGCGGCCGGCGATCTCGGCTACCGGATCAAGCTGCTTGGCGTCGCCCAACGCACCGAAAGCGGCATCGAGCAGCGCGTGCACCCGACCATGGTGCCGACGGCCTCGGTCATCGCGCAGGTGCACGGCGTCACCAATGCGGTGGCGATCGAAACCGACATCCTCGGCGAATTGCTGCTTTCCGGCCCTGGCGCCGGCGGCAACGCCACCGCGTCGGCGGTGATCGGCGACATTGCCGACATCGCCAAGAGCCGGCCTGGCTTCCAGCATGGTCCGGTCTTCGGCCGGCCGGCGAAGGAATTGAAGCCTTACAAGAAAGCGCAGATGCGCAGCCATGCCGGCGGTTATTTCATCCGGCTGACCGTACACGACCGCCTCGGCGTCTTCGCGGCAATAGCCAAGCGCATGGCCGACAACGACATTTCGCTGGAATCGATCGTCCAGCATGCCGCCGGGCCGGAAACCGAGGCACAGAAGACCGTCATCCTGGTGACCCACGAGACGACCGAGGCGGCGGTGCGCAAGGCGGTCGACGGCATCACCAGGGACAGCCTTCTGACCGACAAGCCGCAAGTCATCCGCATCGAGCGGGCCGGATAGCAGTCTCACATTTTGCGTTTAATCGATTGATATTGCTGTGCTTTCAAAAAGGTCCAGCGCAGGTCTTGCTGTTGTCACGGGGCTTTGACACAAGAAGCGCGTCTCTGGCGGGAGGCTAATGCATGTCGCCCAAAAGTGGGCAGCGGTTTTGGGACAACGACATGCATAATAAAAACAAAGTGCCAACGAGGATTGTCCATCGATGAATGTGGCCCAGAACATTGTCGCCGGCCTCGACCGGATACTGACCATGGAATTGGTGCGCGTCACCGAACGCGCCGCGGTCGCGGCCGCCAGATTGCGCGGACGTGGCGACGAGAAAGCCGCCGACCAGGTCGCGGTCGATGCCATGCGGCAGGAGCTTAACCGTCTTGCCATCAACGGCACGGTGGTGATCGGAGAGGGCGAGCGCGACGAGGCGCCGATGCTCTATATTGGCGAGGAGGTCGGTACCGGCAAAGGCCCGGCTGTCGACATAGCGCTCGATCCGCTCGAAGGCACGACGATCTGCGCCAAGAACCTGCCCAACGCATTGGCCGTTATCGCCATTGCCGAAAAAGGCAGCCTTTTGTTCGCGCCGGACGTCTATATGGACAAGATCGCGATCGGCCCGGGCTATGCCGACGGCATCATCGACATCGATGCCTCGCCGGCCGAAAACATCGCCAGCCTGGCCAGGGCCAAGGGCGTGCCGGTGGCGGAGATCACCGCCTGTATTCTCGACCGGCCGCGCCATGGCGCCTTGATCGAAGCCGTGCGGGCGACCGGAGCCGCAATTCGTCTGATCGGCGATGGTGATGTCGCCGGGGTCATCCATACCACCGACCCGGACGAGACCGGCATCGACATCTATCTCGGCACCGGCGGCGCGCCGGAAGGCGTGCTCGCAGCTGCCGCCTTGCGCTGCACCGGTGGCCAGATGCAGGGCAAGTTGATCCTCGATACGCCGGAAAAGCTGGCGCGCGCCGCCAAGATGGGCATCTCCGACCCTAAACGGATCTACCACACGCAAGACATGGCACGCGGCGACGTGCTGTTTGCCGCGACCGGCGTCACCGGCGGCAATATGCTGGCCGGCGTCAAGTTCGGCCGCAATTTCATCACCACGCACACGATCGTCCTGCGATCGTCATCGCGGACCGTGCGCGAAATCAAGGCCAGGCACCAGGATCTGGAAAAGTTTTGATTTCGACTCAGTTAGCCGTTGCATACTGTGCGCAATGACAAATTGCAGACGGCGCGTCACGTGACGGGGGAAAGACGCTTTTTCCTCGATGTCAGGCAGTCGGCCACCGGCGTTTCCTGGGAACACCGGCTGACCGAGCGTCAGGACATGGCCGCGCTCGCCATCGCGCAAGGGTATGGCGTGCCCGATATCGTGGCACGCGTGCTGGCCGGGCGTGGCGTCACCGCCGAGCAGACCGAGCAGTTTCTGGATCCGACCATCCGCAACCTGCTGCCCGACCCGGCATCGCTGACCGACATGGACAGGGCCGCCGCTCGCATCGCCCAGGCGGTGATGGCCAGAGAAAAGGTGGCGATCTTTGGCGACTACGATGTCGACGGCGCCGCCTCGTCGGCGCTGCTCAAGCGCTTTCTCGCGCATTTCTCGGTGGCGTCGGAGATCTACATACCGGACCGCATCTTCGAGGGCTACGGCCCCAATCCGGAAGCGATGCGCGAACTCGTTTCGCGCGGCGCGACGCTGATCGTCACCGTCGATTGCGGCACCAATAGTGCTGCTTCCATCGACGCGGCGAAGGCCGTCGGCGCCGACGTCGTGGTGCTCGATCACCATCAGGTCGGCGGGCCGTTGCCGGCGGCGGCTGCGGTCGTCAACCCAAATCGCGAGGACGACCTTTCCGGCCAAGGCCATCTTTGTGCCGCCGGCGTCGTCTTCCTTTGCCTGGTGCAGACCGCGAAGATCCTGCGCGGCCGCTTGCCCGATGCCGCACCGCCGGACCTGCTTGCCCTGCTCGATCTGGTGGCGCTGGGCACAGTCTGCGACGTGGTGCCGCTCACCGGCGTCAACCGCGCCTTCGTGGTCAAGGGGCTGCAGGTGGCGCGGCAGCAGAGAAACGAAGGGCTGGCGGCGTTGGCGCGGGTCTCGCGTATAGGCGAGCCGATCAGCACGTTCCATCTGGCCTTTCTGATCGGTCCGCGCATCAACGCCGGCGGGCGCATCGGCGACGCAGCACTTGGCAGCCGCCTGCTTGCCACCGACGACCCGGTCGAAGCCCGCACCATCGCCGAGACGCTGGATCGGCTCAACCAGGAACGGCAGTCGATGGAGCAGGAGATGCTGGCCGCGGCGCGCTCAGAGGCCGACGCCGAGCTTGCCGGCGGCAATGGTCCGGCCATCGTGGTCACAGCCAGCAGCAACTGGCACCCGGGCATTGTCGGCCTGCTTGCCTCGCGGCTCAAGGACCATGCGCGCCGGCCCGCGTTTGCCATCGCCTTCAACGCCAATGGTGTCGGTACCGGTTCAGGCCGTTCAGTGTCTGGCTTCGACCTCGGCCGGCTGGTGCGCGAGGCCGCCGATGCCGGGCTGATCGTCAAGGGCGGCGGCCACGGAATGGCGGCCGGCATCACTGTCGAGCGGGCGAAGCTCGGCGAACTCAGGGCTTTCTTCGAAGAACGCGCGGCGGTGGATGTATTCCGGCTGCAAGGCGAGGAGAGCCTGGCGATCGACGGTGCGCTAGCCGCCGAGGGTGCCACGCTTGGGCTGCTCGATGCACTAGAGAGGGCAGGGCCGTTCGGCGCTGGGCATGTCTCGCCGGTGTTCGCGCTGCCGCGTCACCGGCTTGTTGATGCGCGGGCGGTCGGCACCAACCACATCCGCGCCGACCTGCAGTCGGAAAGTGGCGGCCGCATCCAGGCGATCGCCTTTCGCGCCCTCGATACTGCGCTCGGCGAATTCCTGTTCAAGAACAGGGGCAAACCGGTGCACGTCGCCGGCTCATTGTCGGGCAATCACTGGAACGGCAACCGCACGGTGCAGTTCCGCATCGTCGACGCGGCGCTTGCCTGAGAGCTCTGACCGCTCGGCCTAGGCGAGGACGGTCTGCAGCCGGGTCAATTCGCCGATTTGCGCCATCGTTGCCTGGTAGCCGATACGGATCGCTTCGTCTGCGCGGTGGAATTCGGTCAGGCCGATATGGCTGAGCTTCGGCTGCAGCGATATGTCCGGCGGATCGCCGGCCAGTCTGGCGCGCGAGATGCGGTCCTGGATGATGTTGAAGGCTTCGACCATGACGCCGGTGATGCCGAGCCGTGTCTCGCGCGACTGACGTTCGGGATCGGCGTGGCCGGCCCTCGGCGCGTCTTTCTCGACGACCAACTCGCCGGCATTGTGCTTGATCACAGCGGCGCGGCCGAACAGATCGTAGTGAAGGTTCACCGCAACCACGAGCGGCTGCTCGTAGGCGCGGCAGACCGAGACCGGCACCGGATTGACCAGTGCGCCATCAACCAGCACGCGCCCATTGCAGGCGACCGGCTCGAACACGCCGGGCAGCGCGTAGGAGGCGCGCATTGCGGTACTCAACGAGCCGCTCGACAGCCAGATTTCATGGCCGGTACGGATTTCGGAAGCGACGCAGACGAACGGTTTTGGCAGGTCCTCGAAGCGGATGCCGGCTATGTGCTCGCGCAGCCGTGCGTCGAGCTTCATGCCACCGAACAGTCCGCTGCCGCGTAGATTGAGGTCGAGAAGGCCAAAAATGCGCCGCCTGGTCAGGCTGCGCGCGAATTCTTCCAGCTCGTCAAGCTTGCCGGCAACATAGCAGCCGCCGACCAGCGCGCCGATCGAGGTGCCGGCGATCATCGACACTTCGATGCCGGCTTCGTCAAGCGCGCGCAGCACGCCGATATGCGCCCAGCCGCGCGCACAGCCGCCGCCCAATGCCAGCGAAATCCCTGTTTTGCCCGGAGATTTGGTTTCGGATGCGCCCGCGGCCGAGGAGAGGCCATTGGCCTCCCGAACGTCAGGTCTGTTGCGCAATGACGCCCAGTCGAGCATCACAATCTCCCTTGTCCCACGGCCATCCTATAGGCGGGCCGTATCGAAATCATGAATATACGTGGCTGAAGTGCTGCGAATGGTTCATATTGATGGTGTATTGCGCTTTTGATACGTTTTTTCCGCATCGAACAGCGGCTTGCTGCCGTCGCTGGCAAGTGTCCCTTTGCCATCGCTCAGCCCCACCGTCCGATAAAAGCATGAACGTCGGCCGGTGTGACAAGTTGCTTGGTGACCCAGCACTTTGACGCGCAACCATATCGCGTCCTGGTCACAATCCGTGAGCATCTCGACAACCTCCTGGACATTGCCCGAGGTTTCGCCCTTCTTCCACAGCGCGTTGCGCGAACGCGACCAGTAGTGCGCGAGGCCGGTCTCGAGCGTCAGCGCCAGTGCCTCGGCATTCATGTGCGCGACCATCAGCAGCATGCCGTCTTCGGCATCGGTGACGACGGCGGTGACGAGGCCGCCGGCATCGAAGCGCGGCGAAAGGACCGTGCCTTCCTCAAGCGCCTTCTTGTCTGAGGGAGCTTTCGGGAACTCCAATGCCGACATTCGCCGGTCCTTATTTAACTAAGGTGGGGCGGGTCTGATCAGTTCCGCCGCCGCGCACCATGGTGACGAAGCGGACCTGCTCTTCGGGTGTATCCTTGAAGACGCCGGTGAAGGTCGAGGTCAGCGTGGTGGAGCCCTGTTTGCGGATACCGCGCATGGCCATGCACATATGCTCGGCCTCGAGCATGACGGCGACGCCACGCGGATTGAGCACGTCCTGGATGACCCCGGCAATCTGCGCCGTCATCGCTTCCTGGGTCTGCAAGCGATGGGCGAAGATGTCGACGACGCGGGCGATCTTGGACAGGCCGACGACCTTGCCGTCCGGCAGATAGCCGACATGCGCCTTGCCGATGATCGGCACCATGTGGTGCTCGCAATGCGAGTGGAACGTGATGTCCTTGACGATCACGAGGTCATCGTAGCCGGCGACTTCCTCGAAGGTGCGGCCGAGTTCCTCGGCCGGACACATGTCGTAGCCGTTGAACATTTCGCGGAACGCCTTAGTGACGCGCTTCGGCGTGTCGATCAGACCCTCGCGGTCAGGGTTGTCGCCGGTCCAGCGCAGCAAGGTGCGCACCGCGGCTTCGACTTCGGCCTCGCTTGGCCGGTCGGTGACCGGCTTTTCCATATAGGCCGACTGCGGCATGAGTTTCTTGATAACGGCGTCCATAAAGGCGTCTCCCGTAGTTCCTCTCTTAGGAGGAACGAGTTGAACGGACCACGACCTTTCGGGTGTTAGAAACTCGCCCGGTTTCCAGCCCGTAAGTGGCGTGAACAGATTTGGGCACGACGAGGTTTGTGGTCGCCTTGTCGATACCCGACTACCGCCATTATATATGTTCGTGCCGAGCGAAAGGAAGACGCCAGAGCGGCAATCGCTGTTCGCTGGGCGGCGACGGATTGGAAAAATATGATCGACGATGTCTACAATGCGAAAATTCTGGGTTTTGCCGGAAATATCGCACGGATCGGCCGGCTCGACCGGCCCGACGCAACCGCACGAGCACATTCCAAACTGTGTGGCTCGACGGTGACCGTCGATCTGAAGATGGATGACGGCGTCATCAGCGATTTCGCGCATGACGTGAAAGCCTGTGCGCTTGGCCAGGCGTCGTCTTCGATCATGGCGCAGCACGTCGTCGGCGCCAGTGCAGAAGAATTGCGCAGCGTGCGCGAGACGATGCTGAAGATGCTGAAGGAAAATGGCCCGCCGCCCGAAGGCCGCTTCGCCGACCTGAAATACCTGGAGCCGGTGCGCGACTATAAGGCGCGCCACGCCTCGACCATGCTGACCTTCGACGCAGTGGTCGACGCGATCGGCCAGATCGAAAAGAAGCGGGCGGAAGAGGCGGCTTAAACCTTGGCGAGAAAACGCCGGCTTTCGGCGAATTCCGCCCGGACCCAGTCGGCAAAAGCCCTGGCCGGCTCGGAAAGGTCATTCAGCCTTCTGGCCACTAGCCAATAGGCGCCCGACGCGACGTCGATGTCGAAAGGCTTGATCAGCGCGCCGGACGCAAGTTCTTCGCCGATCTGCAAAAGATCGCCCAGCGCGACACCATGTCCAAGCAAGGCTGCCTGCTTCGAAAGCGAAGCATCGGCCAGCATCGGGCCGCGCGCAGGCACGGCATCAGCCGTCACGCCCGCCGCTTCGAACCAGCGCGCCCAAGCCTGACGGTTTTCTTCGTGCAGCAATGTATAGCGACCAAGGTCGATCGGCTTTTCCAGAGCTGGGCCGGATGCAAGAAGTGCCGGCGACAGAACTGGGGAATCGACGACCGCGGCAAGCTGTTCGGCTTCGCTGCGTGGCCATGAGGTGGCGTGCGCACTGAAACGTAGGGCAAGTTCGGGCTGATCGCTGCGAAACTCTATCAACCTCGGGTCGACCTCAAGGGAAACGTCGATGTCGGGTCGCAACTCGCGAAACCGGTTGAGCCGCGGCACCAGCCATACGGATGCGAGCGATGGCTCGACGCTGACACGTACCACGGACTGCGTCGGGGCCGCCGTCAATTCCGAAAGCAGCCTGTCGATGCCCTCGAAACTTCTGACCAACTGGTCGTGCAGCCGCCGGCCGGTGTCGGTCAACTCGACGCGGCGATGATGGCGGAAGAACAAAGGTTGGCGCAGGAAGGTTTCGAGCTCGCGGATCTGTCGGCTGATCGCCGCCTGCGAAACATAAAGCTCCTCGGCCGCACGGCTGAAGCTCAGGTGACGACCGGCTGCTTCGAAGCTTCTGAGAGCCGTCAGGGGGAGGTGTCCGCGCTTCATTCGCATAACTCAGAGTTATCTGACGTGGACGTTATACTCGTTTGAAGAGCAAGGCCAGCGGCGCTCTAATCGGTGCTCAAGGAGTGCCGCCATGATCCAGTTTCTCAACGTTCTGGGCGATGTCCTGCGGATCGCGACGTTTCAGTGGTACGACGAGAAACCGCATAGGGATTGGTGCGAGGAGAGGCCGCCGACCAGCGTCCCCGTATGTCGAAGGCCGACGCCCGACCGCTACCCGGTTCGCCGTACCAGGCCATGACCGGATTGCCGGAACGGCATTGCCTTCCTGGCCCGATTCGCACATCTATCGCGTAGGGAAACGCGATGTGGAGACTGCGGTGGTCGGCCAACATCGGCAAGCGCACGGCGCCAGACCGATTCGACAAGGACGCAATTGGCCCGGCCCGTGGCGCAAGACGCCGGGCCGCGTCTTCGGCACGTCGCTTGTCCGACTCTACCAGCTGACGCTGTCCGGCTTCGTCGGCAATTCCTGCCGGCATCTGCCGACCTGTTCCGAATACGCGCACGAAGCGATCGCCCGCCACGGGCTGTGGGCCGGCGGCTGGATGGGGTTTTTCCGGGTGCTGCGCTGCGGACCGTTCGGCACGCACGGCATCGACCGGGTGCCTGAGGCACTGGCTGATCGCTACCTCTGGTTCACGCCATGGCGGTACTGGCGGATCGGGAAAAAACGCGGCGACCTGGACAGTTGACCGCAGCTGTGCGGTGCACAAAGGGATCGCTTTTTACGATCTGGTAGGGTTAACCGCAGCTTGCGCTGACATAGCGCATTTGAGACAAAATCGAGACAAGACATCTCGCTAAGCCGCTCCTGACACCCTTCAGGAGAGATTACCAAATGCGCCGGATAGATCGTCTTCCCTTCGTTTTCGCCGTGGTTCTCTATGTCCTGGCGTGGCTGATGGGTTTTCCGATCCGTGCGCAATCGGCGCCGCTCGGGGACGTCGAATGCACGCTGATCGTCGACGCCGCAAGCGGCGAGACGCTGTATCGCCAAGGGACCTGCGATCAACGCTTCAGCCCCGCCTCGACATTCAAGGTTCCGCTGGCGCTGATCGGCTATGATGCTGGAATCCTGAGCGACGAGCATACGCCAAGCTGGGAGTACAAGGCAGAGTTCAATGCCCCGAAACGGGACCGCAAGACCGTCGACCCGACGATCTGGGAAAGGGATTCGGTCCTTTGGTTCTCACGCGAGATTACGCGCCGGCTCGGCAGCAAACAGTTTGCCGGCTATGTGTCCAGATTGGACTATGGTAACACCGAAGTCTCCGGCACTGCCGGCAAGAATGACGGCCTCACCCATTCCTGGGTGAATTCTTCGCTCAAGATATCTCCGGTCGAGCAGGTCGATTTCCTGCGCAAGCTGCTGGCGCGGAAACTGCCGGTCTCGGACAAGGCCCATGCGATGACCAGCGCGATTGTCCCGACCTTCCGGGCAGGCGGCTGGACGGTGCAGGGCAAGACTGGAACGACCAGGCTCGGCGACAGCGCCGACAAGCGCTCGCTTGGCTGGTTTGTCGGCTGGGCGCAGACCGATGCTCGCAAGATCGTCTTTGCCCGCCTGGTAGTCGATACGAAACGTTCCGACACGCCAAAGGGGCTCAAGACGCGGGCGATGTTCCTGAAAGATCTGCCGAATCTCCTCAGGTGATCTACATCCGGCTTTACGGCGCCGAAAACTGCCCATAAAAGACCGCTCGCCGCCGGACGCATCCGGCTCTTACTGATGCATGTCGTAGCCCCAAAACCGCTAAGCAGTCTTGGGCGACATGCATTTCACCACCCGCGCTCGTTTGCGGGACTGGATAGGAGCATCTTATGCTGAATTCCGTTTCCCTGACATTTCCCGATGGTTCCGTTCGCGATTACGACGCGGCGATGACCGGCGCCGGCCTGGCGGAATCGATCTCGAAGTCGCTGGCCAAGAAGGCCGTCGCCTATTCGATCGACGGCACAGTGCGCGATCTTTCCGACCCGATCGGCAGATCGGCCAAAGTCGAGATCATCACCCGCGAGGACCCGCGTGCGCTGGAGCTCATCCGCCACGATGCAGCCCATGTGCTGGCCGAAGCCGTGCAGGAACTTTGGCCGGGAACGCAGGTGACCATCGGGCCGGTGATCGAAAACGGATTCTACTACGATTTTGCCCGCAACGAGCCGTTCACGCCCGACGATTTCCCGGTGATCGAGAAGAAGATGCGCGAGATCATTGCGCGCAACAAGCCGTTCACCAAAGAGGTCTGGTCGCGCGACAAGGCGAAAAGGATCTTTGCCGACAAGGGCGAGCGCTACAAGCTCGAGCTGATCGACGCCATCCCAGAGGATCAGGATCTCAAGATCTATGCGCAGGGCGAATGGTTCGACCTCTGTCGCGGTCCGCATATGGCCGCGACCGGCCAGATCGGCAGCGCCTTCAAGCTGATGAAAGTCGCCGGTGCCTACTGGCGCGGCGATTCGAACAACCCGATGCTGACGCGCATCTACGGCACCGCCTGGGCCGACCAGGCGCAGCTCGAAGCCTACCAGACGATGCTGGAGGAGGCCGAGAAGCGCGACCACAGGAAGCTCGGCCGTGAGATGGACCTGTTCCACTTCCAGGAGGAGGGCCCCGGGGTCGTGTTCTGGCACGCCAAGGGCTGGAGGATGTTCCAGAACCTGGTCAATTATATGCGTCGCCGCCTCGACGAACAGGGCTATCAGGAGGTCAACGCGCCGCAGGTGCTCGACAAGAGCCTGTGGGAGACGTCAGGCCACTGGGGCTGGTACCGGGACAACATGTTCAAGGTGACGGTTGCTGGCGACGACACCGACGACGACCGGGTGTTTGCGCTGAAGCCGATGAACTGCCCCGGTCACGTCCAAATCTTCAAGCACGGGCTGAAATCCTACCGCGATCTGCCGGTAAAACTTGCGGAATTCGGCAATGTGCATCGCTATGAGCCGTCCGGCGCGCTGCACGGGCTGATGCGCGTGCGCGGCTTTACCCAGGACGATGCGCACATCTTCTGCACCGAGGAACAGCTCGCCGACGAGTGCATCAAGATCAACGATCTGATCCTCTCGACCTATGCCGATTTCGGCTTCGACGAAATCACCGTCAAGCTGGCGACCCGCCCCGAAAAACGGGTCGGCACCGACGCGATGTGGGATCATGCTGAGGGCGTGCTGCAGGACGTGCTCGACAAGATCGCGGCGCGGTCGGGCAACCGGATCAAGACGGGCGTCAATCCGGGTGAGGGCACGTTCTACGGGCCGAAGTTCGAATATGTGCTGAAGGACGCCATCGGCCGCGACTGGCAATGCGGCACCACGCAGGTTGATTTCAACCTGCCGGAACGGTTCGGCGCCTTCTACATCGGCTCGGATTCGGAAAAGAAGCAGCCGGTGATGGTGCATCGCGCCATCTGCGGCTCGATGGAGCGTTTTCTCGGCATCCTGATCGAGAATTATTCCGGCCATTTCCCGCTCTGGTTCGCGCCGCTGCAGGTGGTGGTGGCGACGATCACTTCCGATGCCGACGATTACGCCCAAAAGGTCGTTGCGCAGCTGAAGGCGGCGGGGCTGATCGCCGAAGCCGATCTGCGCAACGAGAAGATCAACTACAAGGTCCGCGAGCATTCGCTGGCCAAGGTGCCGGTCATCCTCGTCTGCGGCAAGCGCGAGGCCGAGGAAGAAACGGTCAATATCCGTCGTCTCGGGTCGCGCGACCAGGAATCACTCGGCCTCGCAGCCGCCGTGAAGCTGCTTGGCGACGAGGCGGTGACACCCGACCGCAAGCGCCGCGCGGCCTGAACCAGTCGACCAGCAACGAATGGCGGTGGAGCGATCCACCGCCATTTTCATATGCCTGTCACGCCGCGAGCCTATCCGGCAAGATCGATCGACGTGCGCATCGGCGACGTGCTGGAGTGGGACGAACTGGAAGCCGCTGCGCGACCGCAAGATCTTGCTCGACCGCCTTCACCGCTGCGTCTTCGACCTGCCTTCGGCCGTACCGCGTGGCCGCGCGCAGTTGCTGGCGCGACGCATGCGCAAAGCAGCCTAGAGGGGCGCGGCTTTAGTCGGCGCCTTCCTCGGAATCGATGGCCGAAGCCTCGGTGGCCAGAACTTCGATGTCCTGATTGTGCCCGGCCACCACGGTAAAGTCCTTCTGGTAGATGCGGTCGCGGTTCTTGGCGATGATGGTGTAGTCGCCCTCGGCCAGCACCATCGAGGCAAAGGCGCCGACGGTTTCCTTGATCGGATCGCCGGACTCGTTGAGCAGGGACCAGGAGGTGTCGGCGATCGCCTCGCCGCCCGGCTCGCGCACCAGCTTCATGGTCATCTCGGCGGCACGGTGCTCGACCGTCGCTTCGGTCAGCTTGCCGGCCTCGACGCGGATGTCGGAGCGGATGACCGCGTTCACCGCCCCATAGGTCGAAACAACGTGGTAGGTGCCGGCATTGAGCCGCACGACGCTGTTCGGCTCGACATCGGGTATGATCAGCGCGCGATCGCCATCGGGCTCGGTATGGCTCTCATAGATCGAGAAGCGCAGCTTCTTCGGCGGTATGCGTACCCCGCCCGACAGCACGGCATCGAGCTTGAGGCCACCGGCATCGAGCACGAGGCTCTCGCGCTTGGCTTCCTTGCCGACGGTGATGCGCTTGGTGGCGCCGGCCCGCCCGTAGGAGGCGTGGACCAGATACGAACCCGGCTCGAGCTGGAATATGGCGGTGCCGCCATGAGCGGAGGCGACCATCGGCAGCTTGCCGTCGCTGGCCGATTCGGGTTTGAAGACGCGCCAGACTATGCCGCGCGTGATGTCGGTGCCCTTGTCGGTCAATTGCGCCGACAGCGTGATCGCCCCGCTGCTGCCCAATGCCAGCGATGTCTCGCTTTTCGGAGGCGCATAGCCCGAAATTCCGGGAAGCTTCAGCTCGCCGAGGCCGTCCACATCCTGGGCGACGGCAAGCGAAACCGGCACCATCAACAGTGCGGCAGCGAGCCCTATCAGGAAAATACGCAATGTCCCCTCAAACATGCCTTGCGTTGAAGCCCAAGGCGGTGGCAATTTCAAGGCTTAAGAGTCCGGTCGGCTTCTGCTACAGGGCTCTTTGTCCGGCGCGCCGCGCCAATGCCCAAGCCGCCCGATGTCCCGATGGTGCGCTTCAGCTCAAATTCCAGGAGACTTGCGCCCATGGCGTCGCCGATCATCGATCTTCTGCTGACCCGAAATTCCGCGCCGATCCCGGATTTGAAAGAACCGGCACCGGGCGATGCGGAGATCGCGACGATGATCGCCGCCGCCTCGCGGGTGCCGGACCATGGCCGGCTGGAGCCTTGGCGTTTCATCCTTTATCGCGGCGAGGCTCGCATCGAGATCGGCAAGAAGCTGGCAGAACTTGCCGATCAGCGCGAAGGGCCGCTGCCGGAAGGCCGCCGCAACCAGGAACTGGCGCGCTTTTCGCGCGCGCCGCTGGTCATCGGCGTGATTTCTATCCCCAGGGAAAACCCAAAGATCCCGCAATGGGAGATGTTCCTGTCCGGCGGCATGGCGGCGATGAACCTGATGCTTGCCGCCAATGCGCTGGGCTACGGCACCAACATGATCAGCAACTGGTATTCCGACGTGCCCGAGGGCAGGGCGATCCTCGGCCTGGCGCCGCATGAGCGGGTCGTCGGCTTCGTCCATATCGGCTCCTACCAGGGGCCAGCGCCGGAACGACCGCGGCCCGATCCAGCAAAGCTCTATGCCGACTATTCAGGGCCGTGGGTGGGATAATTTCGGCGCGGAACAGACCCTAAGCGTCAAGCCCCGCTGCCTTGGCTCGCGCCAGGAGCCGTTCGGCGAGCTTGAGATGCGGCCGATCGTACATCTTGCCGTCGATGCCGACGACGCCGGGATTTCCTGCCGCCTCGAACGCCTCGACGATCGCCAGGGCGCTTTTCACCGCTTGCGCCGAAGGCGTGAAGGCGGCGTTGATGACCGGCACCTGCGCCGGATGGATGGCCATCTTGCCGGTGAAACCGTCGCGCTCGGCCTCGGCGCATTCGGCCTCGAAGCCGGCCATGTCGCGAAAATCCGGAAAGACGGTGTCGATTGCCGCGACTTCCGCGGCACTTGCGGCAAGCATGGTCATGGTGCGGGCGAGGCGGAACACATCCGTGTAGCGGCCATTCGCGTCGCGCGTCGCGCGCGCGCCAATCGCCGCCGACGAATCTTCCGCCCCCCAGGTGACGCCGACAAGCCGCGCGCTTGCACGGGCGTAGGTCGCTGCGGCCAAGACGCCTGCGGCCGTTTCTGTGATGATCGGCAGGATCCTTATCGCTCCATCCGGCAGGCCGCTTTCGGCTTCGTGCACCCTGAGCTTGGCCGAGAGATGCTGGACATCCAGTCCGCTGTTCGACTTAGGCAGCATGATGCCGTCTGGTTTTGCTGGCACGAGCGCCGCCAGATCGTCGTCGGTCAGTCCGGTCGAAAGGTCATTGACGCGCACATAGATCGCGGAGCTGGTCCGGTGCCTGTGCGCGCCGATAAAACGCGCCGCTGTGTCGCGCGCCAACCCCTTGTTCTGCGCAGCAATCGAGTCCTCGAGATCGATGATGACCACGTCGGCGCCCACGCCAAAGCCCTTCTCCAGCTTCTTTTCCGAATCGCCGGGAACGAAGAGCAGAGAACGCATCGGCTATGCCTTTTTCATCATCATGGCTTGCCTCGTGCATTTGGCAACCAGCACATCGTTCTGGTTATAGGCGCGGTGCTCGAACTCGACGATACCGCGGTCCGGCTTCGATCTGGATTCACGCACCGAAACCACCGTGGTCTCGACGCGAATGGTGTCGCCATGGAAGACGGGGTGCGGAAACACCGTCTCCTTCATGCCGAGATTGGCGATGGTGGTGCCGACGGTGATGTCATTGACCGAGATGCCGATCATCAGGCCAAGCGTGAACAGCGAATTGACCAGCGGCTTGCCCCATTCGCTCTTCGCCGCGAAGTCGAAGTCGATGTGCAGCGGCTGCGGGTTCAACGTCATCACCGAAAACAACATGTTGTCGCTTTCGGTCACGGTTTTGCGCAGCGTGTGCGTGAACACTTGGCCGACAGCGAACTCCTCAAGATAAAGCCCGGCCATGGTCGATCTCCTCCGCTGCTTCAGGGTTGATAGGCGTTGCATATCGGGCTCGCAAGCCAGTTAACGAACATGGTGAACCGTTCGTAAACCATTTGTGCCTACGGTCTCCGCCAGGGTCAGAAGCGTTCTGGCAAGGGGCGTAAGCAGGCGACATGGTCGTTTCGCATTTCCTGAAATGGATCCATACGGCGAAGGTGTCGGAGCGTGCTGCGGCGGCAAGCGCGCTGGCTCGCGCCTATGTCGACTCGGAGCTGCCTTTCGAGGACCGCTGCGCTGCCGAGGCGGCGCTGACGTTGCTGCTCGATGACGTATCGTCGAAGGTGCGGCTGGCGATCGCCGACGCGCTTTCCATGAGCCATCATGCGCCGCCGCAGATCGTCAGCGCGCTGGCCTCGGACCAACCGGAAGTCGCAGCCTTGGTGCTGGCGCGCTCGCCGCTGCTCACCGATGCCGACCTGATCGATCGGGTTGCCGGCGCCCAGAAAGCGACGCAGAAGGTGATCGCCGACCGGCCGCGTGTCTCGATGTCGGTCGCGGCGGCGATCGCCGAGATCGGTGAGCCGGAGGCTTGCACCACGCTGCTCGCCAACAGCGGCGCCGACATCGCATCCGTCAGCTTTCGCCGCATGGCCGAGCGGCACGGCCATCTGCCTCTAGTGCGCGAGGCGCTGATTGCCGACGCGCGCCTGCCCGCCGACTGCCGGCATATGCTGCTGGTCAAGCTCGGGGAGATGCTCAAGGGGTCGCCGCTGGTGCTGGCGCTGATGGGCGCCGCCAGGGCCGAGCGCGTCACGCGCGATGCTTGCATCAAGGCTTCGGTGACGCTGATCGAAGGCACGCGGACAGAGGAACATACCGCACTTGTCGAACATCTGCGCCTGCGCGGCGACCTGACCGCAAGCTTCGTCGTCCGCACCATTGCGCACGGCAAGGTCGACTTCTTTGGTTCGGCGCTGGTCGCGCTCAGCCAACAGTCCGAACAACGGGTGAGAGCACTGCTGGCCGGCGGGCATGACGTGGCTCTGCAGGCACTGTTCCGCAGTGCCGGGCTTACCGCCGCCACCCACGCCATCATTCTGCGCGCGCTGAAGGTCTGGCGCGAGGTCGCCAATGGCAAACGCCTCGCCGGCGTCCAGGAAGTCAGTTGGCTGATGCTGAAGGAATTGGGCGGACAGTCCGCAGAAGGCGATCTCGCCGGGCTGGTCAAATCGATCCATCTCGACGCGCTGCGCGAGAACGCACGCGGGCACGCGCTGGCGATCGCTGCTGCCTAAACCCGGTCCTTCGCGAAAAAATCCGGAAAATCCTCAATCGCGGCGGCGATGATGCGCAGCGAGGCGGCGGTCTGCAGCATTTCGGCCGCGACGCTGCGCTCCGCGATGCCTGCTGCATACTGCCTGGCGACTGCGACGGTCGCCGTCTGCGGCTCGCCGGGCCGCCTGAACAGCAGCTCGCGTGCCAGACCGCGCAGGAAATTGGCGATGGAAAGTGCTGTTTCAGGCGGGATCGCGGAACTTTGCTGCGCGTTGCGCAGCCGTAGGATTTCGAGGCCGACGGTAACCGCAGCTATGCCGCCGCCGAGAACCGCGTCGCCTTTCTTGCCGGCGTTCTGCAGCAGTGGCATCAACTGGTTGATCCGGTCGTAGGCAAGGCTTTCGAAGGCCGATCGCCGCGGCAGGCGGTCGTGCAGGCAAAGGCGTGCAAGATCTTCGCGCATGGTTTGCAGGATGCGGTTGACTGTAACCCAGGGGTCGGCGGGCAGCACGACGGCGAAGACGCCGATCGCCAGAAGAATGCCGACAAGGACCGCTGCCGAATTGGCGAGGAACGGCTCCGGATCGTAGGTCATGACCTGATGTGGGCTGAGGAAGGCGAGGAAATTGATGGCAAAGGCCGTTGCCACGCCGACGTAGCGCGGATTGGCCATGCCCAGTGCCGCTGGCACCAGGATCGGGACGACGAAAACCGCGAACCAGCCAAAGCCCGGCAGCGCTGGAAGTGCTATCTGCCCGACCACAAACGCGAACGGCAGGGCGAGCAACGTGCCCTCGAAGAAGTTCCATGCCGACCGGATCGGATCGGCGCGCGCGGCGAACAAGCTGGAGACGACGGCGACCAGAATGACCGTGCCGGTCGCGTCCGACCATTTCGTCGCCAGCCAGAAGCCGGCGACCAGGAGCGTGGCGATTGCTGCGCGCACGGCATTGCGCGATGCCGCACGGTAATCGCGGTGCACCACCAGCGCTGGCTGCCGCCGTTCGCGACTGGCACGAGACGGGGGAGAGCGCAGTGCATCCAGGCCGCGCAGCACTTGCTGCATTGCCTCGGCGAAGTCGGCGGCAATGGTCAGGCGTGTGACAGTGCCAGCCCAGTTAATGTCTTGCCCGGCCGCGATGTCAGGCATCTGCCGCGCCTTGCCGGCGATTGCGTCGAGCCGCGCCACCCAGGGCGCCGTATCGTCCAGCGCGCCCGGCTTGGCTACCAGTTCGCCGACAACGGCCTGCAACTCGGCGCGAACGGGGATGAGGGCTGCATTCTTCGGCGCGGCGGCGTGGGCATGCAGCGCACGCGCCGCTGACAGGGCCGACAGAAGCTGGCCGATGGTACGCCGGACCGGATAGGCGCGGGTGGCGAGGCTCGGCCCCTCCAGCCTTGCGTAGGTGCGCATCTCGCCGAGCGTCTGGACGTCGCCGATCAGCTTGCGGTGCAGCCCGGCAAGCTTTTCCGCATCACCGCCGGAAAAAGCGCCGTCCGCATAGGCCGCCAGGTCGAGAATGCTGCGTTTCAGTCTTGAGATGATGGCGTCGGCGGCCAGTTTCGGCAGGATCAGCCGGCTGGTCAGCGCAGCGCAGACGATACCAAGCACGATTTCCGCGCAGCGCGCCACGGCGAGATCGATGACGAGGTGCGGCTGGCCGAAAGCCGGCAGGCCGATGATCATCGCGGTGTAGCCGGCAAGCGCCGCGCCATAGGCTTCCGGATTGCGTAGCAGCGACGAGACCAGCGAGCAGATGCCGATCCAGACGGCAAGAACTGCAACCAGCAACCACGGGTTGGCATCGAAAACAGTGGTAATGCCGATCGCCGCCAGCGCGCCGGCAAGCGTGCCGAGGAGACGATAAAACCCCTTCGCCAGCACCATGCCGGCGACCGGCTGTGCGACGATGAACACCGTCATCATCGCCCATTGCGGGTGGTCGAGCTTCAGCGCATAGGCGGCCAAAATCGCGATGAGGCCGGCCGAAACGGTGCGCAGGGCAAAGATCCAGTCCGAGCGCGTCGGCCGCGTCAGGCCAGCGATCCGCGTGCCGATATCGTCCTTCAGCCGCGCCCAGGTCAAGTGCTCGTCTCCAGCCCAGAAGGCCAAGCTAGCGGCGGGAGCTCAGATATCCAGCACTTCCGTCTCGGCGAATTCCGCGCGTTCCTGGATGAACCGGAAACGGGCCTCGGGCTTGGTCCCCATCAATGCGTCGACCGCGTCCTTGGTCGCCGCCTCGGCATCGATAACGTCGACCCGCAGCAGTGTGCGCTTTTTCGGGTCCATGGTGGTTTCCTTGAGCTGGGCGGCCATCATTTCGCCCAGCCCCTTGAAGCGGCCGATTTCGACCTTGCCGCGCCCGGTGAATTCGGTGCGCAGGAGTTCGTCCTTGTGCGCGTCGTTGCGGGCATAGGCGACCTTGCCGCCTTGCCGGATCGAATAAAGCGGCGGCACCGCCAGATAGAGATGGCCGCCGCGGACCAGGCTTGGCATCTCCTGGTAGAAAAAGGTGATCAGCAGCGAGGCGATATGGGCGCCGTCGACGTCGGCATCGGTCATGATGATGACCCGGTCGTAACGCAGGTCCTCGTCGCGATATCTCGAGCGCGTGCCGCAGCCAAGCGCCTGGATGAGGTCGGATATCTGCTGGTTGGCGGCAAGCTTGTCGTTGCCGGCGCTGGCGACGTTGAGGATCTTGCCGCGCAGGGGCAGCACCGCCTGGCTGGCGCGGTCGCGCGCCTGCTTTGCCGAACCGCCGGCCGAATCGCCCTCGACGATGAACAGCTCGGCACCGGCGGCGGCATTCTGCGTGCAGTCGGCGAGCTTGCCGGGCAGGCGCAGCTTGCGCACCGCACTCTTGCGCGACACTTCCTTTTCCTGGCGGCGGCGCACCCGCTCGTCGGCGCGGGCGATCACCCATTCGAGCAGTTTCGAAGCTTCCTGCGGATTGTCGGCCAGCCAGTGGTCGAACGGGTCGCGGATAGCGCTTTCGACGATGCGGATCGCCTCGATCGTCGCCAGCCTGTCCTTGGTCTGGCCGACGAATTCCGGTTCGCGGATGAACACCGACAGCATGCCCGCCGCCGAGATCATCACATCCTCGGAAGTGACGATCGAAGCGCGCTTGTTGCCGACCAGGTCGGCATAAGCGCGCAAGCCGCGCGTCAGGACGTTGCGGAAGCCGGCCTCATGCGTGCCGCCTTCGGCGGTCGGAATGGTGTTGCAATAGGAATTGATAAAACCGTCGCCGCCGAACCAGGTCACCGCCCATTCGAGCGAACCGTGGCCGCCCTGCTTCTCGCTCTTGCCGGCAAACATTTCACGGGTCACCTGGAATTCGTCGCCGAGCGAGGCTTTCAGATAGTCCTTGAGGCCGCCCGGAAAATGGAATTCTGCCTTGGCCGGCGTCGTGTCCTTTTCCTTGATCAGCGACGGATCGCAGGTCCAGCGGATTTCGACACCGCCGAACAGATAGGCCTTTGACCGCGCCATGCGGTAGAGCCGCGCCGGCTCGAAAGCAGCACCCTTGCCGAAAATCTGCTCGTCTGGATGGAAGCGGATCTTCGTGCCGCGGCGGTTGTGCACCTCGCCGAGCTGCTCCAGGCCGGTCACCGGAACGCCTCGCGAGAAGCGCTGGCGATAGAGCTTGCGCCCAATCGCGACCTCGACCTCGAGATGGTCGGACAGCGCGTTGACCACGGAAACGCCCACACCGTGCAGGCCGCCGGACGTCTCGTAAACCTTGCTGTCGAACTTGCCGCCTGAATGCAGCGTCGTCATGATGAGTTCGAGCGCCGGCTTCTTGAATTTCGGGTGCGGATCGACCGGAATGCCGCGGCCGTTGTCGGTTACGGACAGGTATCCGTCGGCGGAAAGCTCGACATCGATGAAGGTCGCATGGCCGGCGACCGCCTCGTCCATCGAATTGTCGATGACCTCGGCGAACAGATGGTGCATCGCCTTGTCGTCGGTGCCGCCAATGTACATGCCCGGGCGGCGGCGCACCGGCTCCAGCCCCTCCAGCACTTCGATATCGGCGGCACTGTAGCTCTCGCTGGCGTCGCGGGGCGCCGGCCGCTTCGCCGCCTGCACCAGCGGGTCGGCCGGGCGCGCGGCGGCGCGAGCCGGTTGCGGCTGCTTGTCCAATTTGGCGAAAAGATCGTTATTGTCGTCCATGCCGGTCCTGGATTCCGATGCTGCGAATCACCACCCGATACTGCCACGCTTTTCGCGGGCAGGCGACGGAGGTTCCTGTTACGTTCGAGGATAGGGCCTCTTACTGCAAAACCATTCGACAACCAAGCGGCGGAAATGGGGTCGAAGCCTGGAGCATCGACGCTTTGTAAACCCTGTCCGAAGGTTACGCCGCAAGATTGGCTGAAAAAACGGTATTTGCGGACTGTCGCTGACCTAGAATGCAGCGGAACCCTCAAGAGGCTGTCGCTTAAGCATGTTGGATTACAGTTCGCTCCTGCTCGCGGCGGCGCTGTCGGGCACGGGCCTTAGCATCACCATGTTTGCGATCTGGTTCACCGCGCCACAGGCACGCTTTGTGCTGACGGTGGCGTGCGGCATTCTCGTGCTGGTCGCACATGTCGTGTTGTTCTGGCATTACACCAGGGATCCAAGCGCCTGGCTTTGCCAGATCGTGCTTGCGCTTCTCAGCCTCGGTTTCCTGATTATCTGCCTGTCGGCCATGCAATATCTCGGCATAGGCGACTACAGGCGCGCCATCTTGCCGACCTTGGTTGCGATGGCTGTTTGCACAGGCGCGACGTATCTCGGATTTGATGGTGTCGGCTTTATTGTCACCTACGCAACGGTAACGGCGCTGCTCTCGCTCATCGGGGCGATGTTCTGGATTGAGGGTGGTCACGATCGCCGGATATTGCTGGTCGTCTCGTTCCTGAGCGGCGTCTGTGCCCTGTCGTTCGGACTTTGCGGCGCGGTCCTGCTGGTCAAGGGCCAATGGGTGCTGGGTGTTGCGCCCGACAATTGGGCCGAGCGGGTGAATTCCGTCGTGGCCGTCGCCTGCATGACCGGGCTCGGCGCATTGACGCTCTCCCTGCACCATTTGCAGGCGCAGATCGAATTGAAGGCCGAGACGATGACCGATCCATTGACCGGGCTGATGAATCGGCGGGCGTTGACGGCACTCTACGGCGAGCGGGTCTTCGGTCCGTTCATGTCCGTTGCCATGTTCGACCTCGACCATTTCAAGAGGACGAACGACGTATTTGGTCACCCGGTCGGCGACCAGGTTCTGTGCCGCTTTGCCGCCGTCGTCAGGAAATACGCCCGGACCGGCGTCGACGCCTTCCGGTTGGGCGGCGAGGAATTCGTGCTCGTCATGTCGCGGATGACGGAAGAGAAGGCCTATGACATTGCGAGCAAGATCAGCGTCGCCTTCGGCACGGAAGTCGTGGCCACCCAACTCGGTCCGTTGCGAAGCACAGTCAGCGGCGGCATCGGCTTTGGCGGAACAAACGGCACCGGTCTCGACGATGTGCTGGCCGAAGCCGACGCAGCACTCTATGCGGCAAAGCGCGCCGGGCGAAATCGCGTCGTCGTCCGGGACCGGGCGAGCAAGGCCGACGGGCCGGCCTTGCGTTCTGCCTGATTGAGGTTTCTATCTTCTTGTTAGACCCCATGATCTTGTCCGAAAACCGGATTCCACTTTCGGGATCATGATCTATTCCGCCGCACCCAGATATTCCGACAGCGGCGGGCAGGAGCAGACAAGGTTGCGGTCGCCGGCGACATTGTCGATGCGCGACACCGGCGGCCAGTATTTTGCCGCCGTGTCGGCATCGCCGGCGGGGTAGGCCGCCTCCAGACGCGTATAGGGATGGGTCCACTGGCCGGCCAATGCCTCGGCGGCGGTGTGTGGCGCGTTGACCAGAGGATTGTCGCCCAACGGCCATTCGCCCTTCGCCACCTTGGCTGCCTCGCCGGCTATGGCGATCATGGCCTCGCAGAAGCGATCCAGCTCGCGCTTGGGCTCGGACTCGGTCGGCTCCACCATCAGTGTGCCGGCCACCGGGAACGACATGGTCGGTGCATGGAAGCCATAGTCGATCAGCCGCTTGGCGATATCGTCGACGCTGATGCCGGCGCTGTCTTTGAGCACGCGGGTGTCGAGGATGCATTCATGCGCAACGCGTCCGTTGCGCCCTTTGTAAAGCAGGGGGAAATGCTCGCCGAGACGCGTCGCCACATAGTTGGCGGAGATGATCGCCGTCTCGGTCGCCTGCTTCAGGCCGGAAGCGCCCATCATGCGGATATACATCCAGGTGATCGGCAGGATGGAGGCACTGCCGAACGGTGCCGCCGCCACGGCATGGGCCGAGCCTTCGGTGACGTGGCCGGGCAGATATGGCTTCAGATGCGCCTTGACGCCGATCGGGCCGACACCGGGGCCGCCGCCGCCATGCGGGATGCAGAAGGTCTTGTGCAGGTTCATGTGGCAGACATCGGCGCCGATATCGCCGGGACGGGCGAGGCCGACCAGCGCGTTGAGGTTGGCGCCGTCGAAATAGACCTGGCCGCCATGGCTGTGGACGAGGGCACAAAGGTCGCGCGCGCCTTCCTCGAAGACGCCATGCGTCGAAGGATAGGTGAACATCAGCGCCGCAAGGTTGTGCGCATGCTCGGCCGCCTTGGCCTGCAGGTCGGCCGTATCGATATTGCCGTCCTCGGTGCAGCGCACGACGACGATGCTCATGCCGGCCATGGCCGCACTTGCCGGATTGGTGCCATGCGCCGAGGACGGGATCAGGCAGACGGTGCGATGGCCCTCGCCGCGCGACAGATGATAGCCGCGAATGGCGAGCAGCCCGGCATATTCGCCCTGGCTGCCGGCATTGGGCTGCAGGGTCACCGCGTCGAAGCCGGTGATCTCCGCCAGCCAGCCTTCCAGCTCCTCGATCATGGCGCGATAGCCTGTCGAATGGTTTGCCGGGGCGAAGGGATGCAGGTTGGCGACATCAGGCCAGCTCACCGGCATCATTTCGGCGGCGGCGTTGAGCTTCATGGTGCAGGAGCCGAGCGGGATCATGGCGCGGTCGAGCGCCAGGTCCTTGTCGGCCAGCCGGCGCAGGAAGCGCATCATGTCGGTTTCCGAGTGGTTTTCGCGGAAGACGGGCTGGGTGAGGAACTCCTTGCCGCGCGTTTTTCCGGGCATGGAACTGCCGGCGGCAACGCCGGCCTTGGCGCCGAAAAGCGCTGCGATTGCCTCCAGATCGGCTTCGGTGGAGGTCTCGTCGAAGCTGATGCCGACATGGTCGGCGTCGATGACGCGCAGCAGCCGGCCGGTCTTTTCTGCGGCGGCGGCAATCGCGCCGGCTCTGCCCTTCATTTCCACGGTCACAGCGTCGAAGCGGCTGTCGCCGAGCACCGAAACGCCCGCTGCCTTGAGGCCGGCAGCCAGGCGGTTGGCCAGCGTGTGGATGCGGCCGGCAATCGCCTGCAGCCCGGCAGGGCCATGCCAGATCGCATAGGCCGTCGCCATATTGGCGAGCAGCGCCTGTGCGGTGCAGATGTTGGACGTCGCCTTGTCGCGGCGGATATGCTGCTCGCGTGTCTGCAACGCGAGGCGATAACCGGGACGGCCCTTGCTATCCGTCGACTGGCCAACGAGCCGGCCGGGCATCAGCCGCGTCAGCCTGTCGGAGACGGCGCAATAGGCGGCGTGCGGCCCGCCAAAGCCCATCGGCACGCCAAAACGTTGCATCGGGCCGACGGCGATGTCGGCGCCAAGCCTGGCCGGCGCATCGGTCAGCGTCAGGCCAAGCGGGTCGGCGATGAAGACGACCAGCGCGCCGGCAGCACGGGCCCTGTCGATCGCTGCCTTGTGGTCGCCGTAGACGCCGAATGTATCGGGCCAGGAGACCAGCAGGGCGGCGGTGTTGTCGTCGATCACCTCGCCGTCGACCTCGATGCCGAGCGGCTCGGCGCGGGTGCGCACGACGTCCAGCGTCTGCGGGTGCGGCGTGCCGGCCAGTGCCACCTTGGTGCGCTTGTCGCGATGATGGCGCAGCGCAATGCCGACAGCTTCGGCCACCGCCGTCGCCTCGTCGAGCAGCGAGGCCGACGCCACCGGCAGGCCGGTCAGTTCTGTCACCAGCGTCTGGAAGTTGAACAGCATTTCCAGCCGGCCCTGGCTGATCTCGGCTTGGTAAGGCGTGTAAGCCGTATACCAGGCCGGGTTCTCGAACAGGTTGCGCTGGATCACCGGCGGCACGTGGACGCCATGATACCCGGCACCGATGAAGCTCTTCAGCACCGTGTTCTTTGCCATCGTCGCCGCGAGCTCGGTCAGCGCTTCCGCTTCGCTTGCGGGGGCGGGCAGGGCCAGCGGCCGGTCGAGCCGGATCGACTTCGGCACTGCCTGGCTGATCAGGGTTTCGACCGAAGGAACGCCGATCGTCGCCAGCATGGCTCTGACGTCATGGAGGCCCGGGCCGATATGGCGAGCCGAGAAGGGGTAGGGTGCTGCGGTCATCTTCCTGGTCCTGCTATCAACCAATATGGGCTTTGTAAGCGGCTTCATCGAGGAGCCCGTCGAGCTGGCTTTCATTGGCCAGCTTCATCTTCCACAGCCAGCCGTCGCCGGTTGCCGCCGAATTGACGAGTGAAGGATCCGATGACAGCGAGGTGTTGGCCTCGGTGATCTCGCCGTCGACCGGCGCGTAGACATCCGATGCGGCCTTGACCGATTCGACCACCACGGCGGTGTCGCCCTTGGCCAGTTTTCTGCCCAATTCCGGCAGCTCGACGAAGACGAGGTCGCCGAGCTGCTGCTGTGCGTAGTCGGTGATGCCGACCGTGGCGATGCCGCCCTCGACGCGCAGCCATTCGTGATCTTCGGTGAAATAGGTCTTTGCCATTGAAATCATCCTTTGCGGTAGCGATGGGGCGTGAAGGGCAAGGGGTGGATGTCGACCGGGATTTTCGTCCCGCGGACATCGGCGAACAGTTTTGCGCCGGATTTGGCAAGCGGCGTCTGGACGTAGCCCATGGCGACCGGATGACCGGCCGAGGGGCCGAAGCCGCCTGAGGTGACATGGCCGGCAGGGTTGCCGTCAGCATCGAAAAGGGCAGCACCGGCGCGCACCGGCTGGCGGCCTTCCGGCTTCAGGCCGACGCGTTTTTGCGCCGGACCACGCTCCAGGATGGCGCGCAGCGCATCGGCGCCGATGAAGGCGCCAGAGGCGCGAACCTCCTTGGGGATGGCCCACATCAGCCCGGCGCTGGCCGGATCGATCTCCGGCGTGATGTCCAGCCCGTGCAGGCACAGTCCGGCTTCGAGCCGCAGGCTGTCGCGGGCGGCAAGGCCGACCCACATCACCCGCTCGTCCTCGAGCAGCCTGGCGACGAGGTTTCTTGCATCCGCTTCCGGCAGGCCGATCTCGAAGCCGTCTTCGCCGGTATAGCCGGACCGGCTCATGAACCATTTTTTGCGCGGTTCGATGCCGTGCATGAACACCAGCGAACCGGTCTCGATGCCGGCGCGGGAAAGGGCAGCCCACGCCTCGGGGCCCTGGATGGCCAAGAAGACGCGGTCGAGTGCATCCACTTTTACATCGAAATCGCCCTCTGCATCGAAATTTTTGGCCAGTGCGCGCAGATGCTTTTCGTCGGCGGCGGCGTTGCCGGCATTGGCGACCATCATGAAGCGCTCGGCGCCGAGCCTGGTGACGATCAGATCGTCCAGAATGCCGGCCGCCTCATTGAGGAAGAACGTGTATTTGGACTGGGAAATCTCAAGCGCGCCGGCATCGAACGGGCAGGCGCGGTTCAGAAGCGGTGCTGCGCCCGGGCCGCTGATTTCGAACAGCTTCATGTGCGAGATGTCGAACAGGCCGGCATGCTCGCGGCTGTGCAGGTGCTCCTTCATCACGCCGGCCGGATAAGTCAGCGGCATCGACCAGCCGGCGAAGGCGCCGAAACGCGCACCGGCTGCCATGTGCAGATCTTCGAAGGGAAGGTGTTTGGTGTCGTCGCCCGTCATGTCATCTCCAGAGTCGCACGCAAGCGGCCGCGAATGGCGACCAGTCCGTGCCCCTCTGTCTGAAGCCTGAGAGACTCGCGCCCCGTAACTCTGTCGGCAGCGCTTACACCTTCGGCGCGGGGGCAAGCCCCGACTTTCCAGAGTGTCTTTCCCGTCTACGGTTCTTTTGCCTGAGAGATTTCGGGCGATTTCCCCTTCGGCGGCAGCTCTCGCTGCTCTCTCCCGCAAACAGGTAGGACTCGGTCAGGAGCCCTCGACTCGTCATCCATAGCCCGTGGACGACACCTTGTCACCTGCCGGCGACATTTTTACTGCCAAGTCTTCTGCGGGCCTTCTTTACAGGCAAGCCTTCGCTAACCACGCCGCTTGCCGGTTTCTCAAGACCTTGCCGATATACCGCATAAGGGCCGGCAATTACCGGCGGCGGGCGGGGAAGAAAATGGGCGAATTGATCATGAGCGCGCCGGTGGCCGGGCTGACCTCGAAAAATCGGATCACGGCGGAAGACGTGGTCATGCTGCGCGGCGAAGTGTTCGGCGACGGCGTGGTAACGCGCGGCGAGGCCGAGGCGCTGTTTGCGCTGGATGCAACGGCGAGGGACAAATGCGCAGAATGGCTTGAGTTTTTCGTCGAGGCCGTCACCGATTTCATCGTCCACCAGGAAAAGCCGGCGGCCTATGTTTCGCAGGACAATGCCGACTGGCTGATCCGGACGATTTCGCGCGACGGCATGGTCGACAGCCAGACCGAACTCGAGCTGCTGGTTCATGTGCTGGAAGTTGCCAAATCATCGCCGAGCACGCTTTCCAGCTATGCGCTGGAGCAGGTCGCTCATGCGGTCGTGGACGGCAAGGGGCCGCTGATGACCGGCGGCAGGCTTATCCCTGGGTCGATTGCCAAGGCTGAGGTCGAGCTGTTGCGCCGCATCCTTTACGCCTACGGCGGCGATGGCAACATCGCCATCAGCCGCGCCGAAGCCGAGGTGCTGTTCGAGATCAACGAGCGGACAGCGGCGGGCGACAACGATCCGTCCTGGAACGATCTGTTCGTCAAGGCGATCGCCAATTTCGTCATGTGTTCGGCCGGCTACGAACCGCCGGTGCGCGACGTGGCGCTGCGCCGGGATTCGTTCTTCGAGCAGGCCGATCCGGAGATCGGCGGGTTCTTCAGCCGCATGGTATCGGGCGGCCTGTCCGGCATCATTGAAGCCTATCGCTCACCGGGCGACATCGAAGCCGAGTGGGAGTCCAAGAACAAGGCAGCCGAGGCACTGGCCCGCCGCGCCGAGACGGTCGATGCCGGCGAAGCGAAGTGGCTTGCTGAACACATCGGCGACCGGCCGCTGCAGGAGAACGAGCGTGCGCTGCTGACGCTGATCAAGCACGCCTCGCCGGAAATCCACCCGGCGCTGAAGCCGCTGATCGACAAGGTCGCATAAGCAGTCGCGCGACGCTATTGTTTGGCGGGCTCCGGCTTGGCGCTGGTGTCGAACCGCGACATCCATTTGAAGCTGCCGAACCAGTAGCGGCGCACGCCGCCTATGGTGCCGTCGGCGGTACGCGCGCCGATCCAGTTGTTGACGTATTGGATGAGGCGCACATCGTCCGGCCGCATCGCAAACGCCTCCGGCGTCCGCAACAGCGGGCCGCCCACCATTGTCAACTTCGCGTCATAGAGCCTGGCGGCCATTTGGGGCGTTGGCGATGTCGCGACCATTGCCTGTGCGTCGCCGCCGATGATCGCGGCGAAAACATCAGAGGTATTGTCGAAAGACAGGATAGTCGCCTTGGGAAAAGCTTCCTTCGCGGCGGCTTCATCGGTGGAATTGGACAGCACGGCGATCTTGTATCCCGGCGCCGCCACTGCCTTGCCCGGCCTTTTCCCAAGACTGGCGATCGTCGCAACCATGCGGATATCGGCAGTGCCGGTCTGGTTGGAGAACACCACCTCGCGTGCGCGTTCCGGCGTGCTGGCGTAGCCCGCCGCGATCATGTCGAAATCACCCTTGAGCAGTCTTGTCTTGAGGTCGTTCCAGGGCACCTCGACCAGCTTCAGGTCGACGCCGAGATCAGACGCCAGCGCACTGGTCAGGTCGACATCATAGCCGGCGAACTTGCCGTCGGCCTTCTTGAGGATCCATGGCGGGTTGAGCGCCACGCCGACCGTCAGTGTCTTCTGGTCGATGATGCGCTTGAGGCTGTCGTCCGCCCGGGCCGGCAGCAGCGACAAAGCCAACCAAGCAGAAAGGGCAAGTATAGTTGTGGCGATCATCTTAGCGCGCATTAATATAACCTCGCTGAGCCCGTCCGGTTGTCAGATTTACACAGAGGTGCCATTCTGTCGATAGCGGACCCTGATGGAGAGTTGCGATGTCGGCACGGATGGCGGTTACCGGTTCGATGGTGTTCCTGGCTTGCATCCTGGGCAATCCGGCGAAGCTTTCGCTGTTGCCGGCGGCAGCGCAGGCTGCGGGGGCAAAACGCGTGGTCTGCTCCAGCGCCGATTACCGCTATTCCTATTGCGGGGTCGATACGCGCCGCGGCGTGCAGTTGACCTCTAGGCTGTCGAAGGCGCGTTGCGTATACGGTAGAAGCTGGGGCTATGACGGCGGCGGCATCTGGGTCGACAATGGTTGCTCGGCCGAATTCGCAGTCGCCGGCCCCAACCGCAATCCCTCTGCTGGCGACGTCGCCGCAGCCATTATCGTCGGCGGCGTGGTAGGCGCCATTCTCGACAACGGCAATTCGCATCGCCATCATTCCGATAATTACTATCCGAAGCCGCGCCCGCGCCGTTACGACCAATTGATCGATCCGACGCCGCAATTCGACAATCAGGGCAACCCCAACTTCGATACCCACGGCAACTACCAGGGACCGCATGGGCTGGGCAAGCTTGTCACCCCTGACGACAATCCTGACCTGAATCCGGCCCTGCGCAGCGACGGCGACGACAGCGACGACGACAGTTAGATGAAGCTTAGGTCAGGTTTCGGTCAGATGCCGCCGTACCAGTCGTAGCCATTGTCCTCCCAATAGCCGCCTCTGCCGCCGCCGATATTGGCGAAGCCGTCGACCAGCTCGATCTTGTAGAGGTATTTCGGCATCTTGTAGCCGAGCTGGCGCTCGACGCGGACGCGCAGCGGCGCGCCGTTCTCGACCGGCAACGGCTTGCCGTTGAGGCCATAGGCAAGGATCGTCTGCGGATGACGGGCATCGACCAGGTCGATCGAGCCGTAATATTTGATGTCGCCGGCCAGGCTGCGGTCGATCGTATCGAGGCAGTGGAACATGACGTAGCGCGCCTGCGGCTTGACCACTGCCTGGTCGAGCACCAGCGACAGCGGCGTGCCGGTCCATTTGGCAATGCAGCTCCAGCCTTCGACGCAGTCGTGGCGGGTGATCTGGGTGCGGCTCGGCATGTTCATCAGCTGCTCGCGGCTCAGCGACAGCGGTTTTTCGACGAGGCCTGAAACCTCCAGCCGCCAGTCGGCGAAATCGCTGGCGAGCAGGCCCTTGTAGAAATCGTCGTCCGGTGCGGTGACACCGTTCGGCCGCTGCGGCTGGCGAATGTCGGCCTCGGTGAACTCCGGCGCCAGCGCATCAGCGCCGGCAAGCAGTCGCTGCGCCCGCCAGGTCAGGCCATTGGCGCTTTCGAGGAAGCTGCGCAGGCTGTCGCCGACGCCAAGCTGGCTGTCGAAGGCGTCGCAGCCCGACAGCATGATGCCGGAAAGGCCGAGGCTGGCCGAGGTCAGGAACTTTCTTCGGCTTATCTGTAGCTTGGGGCTGATCTCGAATTTCGCCATGTCAGGCACTCCTCTCTGGCGCATTGTCGCCATGCGCCGGCGGGTCGGTTCGGTACCACCCGGTGATGATGGAGCGCAGCTCGTTAATCGGGCCGGCGGCCAGGATCATCAGGATGTGGATAATGAAGAAGGCGACGAGCAGCAGCATCACCGTGAAATGAATGGTGCGCGCCGTCTGCCGGCCGCCGAGCAGATCATTCAGGAACGGCAGCACCGAATCCATGCTCGGCGACATGGCAAGGCCGGTGATGATCATCAGCGGCAGCAGCACGAACAGCACGCCGCCATAGGCCATCTTCTGCAGCGTGTTGTAGTCGCGCGTGTGATGGAACCTGAGCTTGGCGTGCTCGACAATGTCTCGCGGCAGGCGCCTGAAATCATCGAGGCGCGGGGCAAGATCGCGGCGCAAATGGCCGTTGATCAGGCTGGCGACCAGCCAGACCAGCAGCGTGGTGGTCAGCACCCAGGCAAAGAAGAAATGAACGACGCGCGCGGTGCCGAGATCGTAATAGGAAGGGATCGTCGCCCAGGACGGGAAGGCACGGGAGGTCTCCTGGCCGGCCGGACCCGACCAGCCGAGCACGCCAGTGGTATCGAAGCGCTTGCCGAAGATTTCGGTATAGCCGCGCGGGCCAGTCGCCGTATTCTCGGCGCCAATGGCGAAGACGGTGTTGTTGTAGCCAAAACCCGACTCCTTGCCGATGTAGAGCTGTGGGCGGGCGTTAAATATTTGCAGACCGGAAAGCAGCATGAAGAACAGCGCGATCGCCCACAGCCAATGCGTCAGCCGCGTCCAGCGCGACTGCCGATAGATCAGCGTCGCATCACTCGGCGCGGCGGTATCTGCTCCGGCGGCTTGGTTTCTGGCAAGCGATTCCATTTGTTGTTCCCTCCGGCCGCGCGTTCGTCGCGGCCTCGTCAGATCTCTTCTCCTCCCAATACGTCGCCAGCCTAAGCGATGTTTCACCCGATCACGGATTTATT
Organism: Mesorhizobium sp. M0040; assembly: GCF_040323505.1. Classification (NCBI taxonomy): domain Bacteria; kingdom Pseudomonadati; phylum Pseudomonadota; class Alphaproteobacteria; order Hyphomicrobiales; family Phyllobacteriaceae; genus Mesorhizobium; species Mesorhizobium sp. M0040. The sequence goes on along the minus strand of NZ_JAMYVA010000003.1, from coordinate 2,240 downwards.
ACGGACTGCCGAGGCTGACGGCGAGGTTGACCGCGGCTGCCACGATGACCGTGTTGAAGAAGAACGACAGGATCGAGTGCACAAGCACGACACGGCGCATTTGCGAGGTCGTGATGTTGGTGTCGGCGGTTTGCGCCGTCATGCCGATCACCGTGGCGAAATAGAGGAAATCCGAGCCTTCCGGCCGCTTGCCGCCCGGGAAGTCGAGGCCGCCGACCGGAATTTTCTTTTTTGTGTCGCCATCCATCGCATCGCCATCCAACCAGTAGATATGCGCGTAGTGAAGTGCGGCCATCGCATGGATGGTCAACCAGCCAAGCGGGATAGACAGCAGCGCCACCGTAAGCTCGACGGTGTCCGCGCTCTTCTCCCTGTTGATCAATTGAAACAACGAAATGATGGCAATAGCGACGACAATCAGCGTGACCGCGAAGATGGCCAGTACCGGCAGGTCCGTGTCGCCTGCATTCTTGCGCAGATAGCTGCCGGTAAGCCGCGGCATATGGGCGATGACAAGAACGAGATAGGCGGCAAAGAACACATTGGCGCCGATCGAATAGGCAAGCGGCGCACGCCAGACCAGCGCGGCGCCAAAGGCTGCCACGCCGATGCAGGCCGACACCGCGAACGGCGTGTGGGGTCGCATGGGCATTTTGGTCGGGGTACCAGTCGCCATGGCCTTCAGTCCGCTGACGCGGATTTCAGCGCTCGCCGTAGGATGCGGTCAAGCTCGCCTAGGAACCGCGAGCGATCCTGCGGCGCGAAGCTCGAATTGTAGCCCTTGCTTTCGCCGGTCTCGCGCAGATGCTGCTTGAGATCGCGCATTGCCACCGCCATGCCGATCGTTTCGGGCGTAAACGGGCGTCCGGTCGGACCAAGTACGTGGGCGCCAAGCGCCACCGCGCGCGCGGCAAGCGGGATATCGGCGGTCACCACGATATCGTTGGACCGGGCATTTTCGACGATCCAGTCGTCGGCGGCATCGGCGCCCTTGGAGACGACGACATTGCGGATCATCGGATCGCGCGACGGACGCAAGCCGCCATTGGAGACGAAGGTGACGACGATGCCGTGCCGCTCGGCGACTTTTTCGACCTCGGCCTTCACCGGGCAAGCGTCGGCATCGACGAGAATAGCAGGTGCGGGCATCGTTGTTCCAAATGTGAAAGAGCCGGGCGGCGTCGCCCGGCTCGATCGATGATAGTCGAGCGGCTACTAGGCCGGCAACGCGCCGGATCTCTTGGCCGTCCAGGTGGCGATATAGTCCATCAGTCCTGGATTGAGGCAATCATAAGGTTCGAGCCCGATCGACTTCAGCTGTGACCTTATGCCGTCCATGCGGCTCGGATCGACACCGGACTCGATGATCGACGAGACAAAGGCGGTGAAGCCCGGCGGTGACCAGCCGTCTTCCTGGAAGCGTTCGGGATGAATGAAGGACAGCCCCTTGAAAGCGTGGTCGCGCTCGACCGGGCCGTGCATGTGGACGCCGCAGCCGGTGCAGGCATGGCGCAGGATCAGCGCGCCCGGATCGACGATCTTCAGCTTGTCGCCGTTTTCGGTCACCGTCACGTCGTTTGTACCGGCAACCGCCACGACCGAGAACAGCGCGCCTTCCGGCTTCCAGCATTTGGTGCAGCCGCAGGCATGGTTGTGGGCGATCTGGCCCTTGACCTTGACCTTGACCGGGTTGCTGGTGCAGGCGCAGACCAGCGTGCCGCCGGCAAAATCGGGCTTTTCCCGTGGCGGTCCATTGTCGATTTTAGGATGCAATTTTTCCGGCATTTTTGTCTCCTCCCTTGGTTCTATGCTGGTTCCGTTTCGATTACCGCTTCATTTCCATACGGTGTTCTTGCTTGACGCGCTCTACCACCTTGAGCGCCTTGCTCAGATATGTATCGCGCACGAGAAACGATATTTCTTCTCTGCCGCGGTCGATCTCGTCGAGGTCGATGCGAACGCGGTTGTTATTCCTAAGCGCTACCCAAAGCTGTTCGCCGAATTGCCAGCTCTGCATACTGAGCGACTCGCTGAAATTCGGATATCGGATCCGAACCCGGATCAGTACCTCCTTCAATAGACTACCACGCTCCTGATCGACTTGCCTTCATGCATCAGGTCAAAGCCCTTGTTGATGTCCTCGAGCTTCAGCGTGTGGGTGATCATCGGATCGATCTCGATCTTGCCGGCCATGTACCAGTCGACGATCTTCGGCACGTCGGTGCGGCCGCGCGCGCCGC